>CANCOY010000108.1 GCA_947379865.1 Acetobacteraceae bacterium | reverse complement strand
CTGCGGCCCGAAGATCGCCTCGACGCTGAGGGGCGGCGCCTTGCTGGCTGAGGCCAGCTTGAAGGTGCCGCTGGCGCGCAGCACCGGGGCACCATCGGCGGTGATCAGGGTCTGCACAAAGACCAGGTTGCGGGTGACCTTCAGCACATCAGCCCGGCCCTGCACCCAGGATCCCAGGGGCGAGGGACCGACAAAATCGCAGGTCATGGCGATGGTAGGCAGGAAATGGTCGCCAAGGCCACCTTGCAGGCGGGCGGCGATGGGCAGTTGCATGTCGGCAAAGGTCATCATCATGCCGCCGTGGGCAATGCCCATGGGGTTGCAATGGCGCGCCTCGATACGGATGCCCAGCAGCAGGTGCTCGTCTTCCCACTTGCCATAGATCGGCCCGTTCACGCCGATGAAGCCATCGCCCAGCGGCATCTTGATGAAGCCCGCAGGCACGTCGGTCGGGGCAAGGGGCGCGTTCATGGCATTCCGCAATAGGCTTGGGACAAGAGGGACCGGATTAAGCCCTGGGGCCACGCCGGTCAACCACAGGCCGGGTACTTGACCCCGCACCGGGTGGGCGGGAGAAGATGGTGGTGCAGCCAATGCTGCCGGAAGGGGTTTCCCGATGCTGTTTTTGAATGTGGGCGGCATGACCTGTGGCCACTGTGTTAAAGCGGTGACCAAGGCGGTGGAAGCGCTCCCCGGGGTTGAGCGGGTGGAGGTTGATCTGGCCGCTGGCCGTGTCACGGTCGCGGGTGCAGGCGATCCGGCCCTGGTGCGCCAGGCCATAGAGACAGCTGGCTATACCCTGACCTGAGCAGGGGCCGCAGAGGGGACTCTGCAAGCGGCGGCGGATTGGCTAAAAAGATGCAAAGTGCTGGGCATGAGACCCTGCACGGTCGAAAGGAAGCGGAAATGGACAGGATCACGGTCACCATGGACAACGGGGTGGCCGATGTGCGCCTCAACCGTGCCGACAAGATGAACGCCCTCGACGATGCCATGTTCGCGGCGCTGATTTCGGTGGGTGAACAGCTCCGCGACGACCCGAAGGTGCGGGTGGTGGTGATCTCAGGCGAAGGCAAGGCCTTTTGCGCCGGCCTCGACATGGGGAATTTCGGCCGCATGGCCGAGGGCTCGTCTGAGGGCAGCACGCCGGTGCGTGGCAGCCTCGCAACACGCACCCACGGCATTGCCAACCGCGCCCAGCATGCGGTGATGGTCTGGCGCCAGATTCCGGTGCCGGTGATCGCCGCCATCCACGGCGTTGCCTTTGGTGGCGGCTTCCAGGTGGCCCTCGGTGCCGACATCCGCTACATGCGCCCCGACGCCCGCATGTCGGTGATGGAGATCAAATGGGGCTTGGTGCCCGACATGGCCGGTACCGTGCTGATGCGCAGCCTTGCCCGGGAAGATGTGGTGCGGGAACTGACGTTCTCTGGCCGGATCTTTAATGGCGTCGAGGCCAAGGAATATGGCTTTGCTACCCGCCTGTGCGAGGATCCGCTGGCCGAGGCGCTGGCCTATGCCCATGAGGTGGCGGGCAAGAATCCCGACGCCATTCGCGCGGGCAAGCTTCTGCTGAATATGTCGCCCGATGCCGATGATGCCGCCCTGCTGCTGGCCGAAAGCGTCGAGCAGGACAAGATCATCGGCAAGCCCAATCAGGTTGAAGCCGTGCGCGCCCAGATGGAAAAGCGTGCCCCGGTCTTTACTGACAAGGTCGCCTGATCGCGCCGTCCGTTGCCCGGGGCAATCCGATCAGGATTGCCCCATGGCGCGGCGGTAGCTGGAATAATTGGGCTGATCAATCGCCAGCTTGGTCAGCGTCGTTGCCCACAGATGATCGGCAAGACCGGCGGTGGTGGCGGTCAGGCTGCCGTCTGCGATGCGGGCGCACAGGGCCTGGTTAAGGGCCTCAAGGTCGCCGTCATGCCCCAGCAGGGCGACGAGGCGCTGGCGTTCTTCTTCATCGGCACGCGGCGCAATGGTGATCTCGCGCTTGACGATATCGATGGCATTGGCGGCAACCAGGGCATGGAATGCGGCATGTCCCTTGAGCCCTGGCACGGCGACCGTGCGCAGGAACTCGCCAATGATCTCCAGCAGTTCGACGGATGTGGGTTGATCCTGCATGGTCTCAGCCCCTCGGCAAGAGAAGACGAAGAAGGTCGATCTCGGTCTCGGAGGCGCGGCGGCCAATGGTGGCGCGCTCCACCGAACGGTCGCCTGCCTGGAACTCCCGCGCCATGCCGGCACAGATCATGCCCCAGCGCAGGGTGCCGAAGGTCTCCCAGAAATGGACGCGGGCCGGGTCAACCGCCGGGCCTCCTGCCGCCTCATAGCCGGCAAACATCTCCTCGCGGGCGCCAAAGCCGCCCACTGGATTATCAAGGTTGCCAAAACGCCAGGAATTGACGCAGATCCAGCCCAGATCTTCCATTGGGTCGCCGATGCGCACACCCTCCCAATCGATCACGGCAGCAAGGTCATCGGGCGAGATGATCAGATTGCCATGGCGGAAGTCGCCGTGGATGAGGCGCGGCGTCGCATCGGCTGGCGCATTGTCCTTCAGCCAGCGGAAGGCCAGTTCAAAGACCGGCCGCGCCATGCCCTGGGCCTGATAGGCCTCGTATGAGGTCGCAAGGGACTCGCCCACGGTGGTGGCCCGCAGCGGCCTGACCTCGTCCAGATCAATGGCGTGGATCAGGGCCAGAACCTCGCCACAGCGGCGCGCCAGGCGCGGGCGAACCCGGTCGAAGGCGGCATCGCGCAGGATTTTGCGTGCAATCGTCTCGCCAGCAACAAAACCCATGATATAGCCACGCCCAAGGCCGTCCACCGGCTCCAGCACATGGTGGATCTCGGGCGCCGGGACGCCGGCTGCGGCCGCACGCACGATCACCCGCGCCTCGGTTTCGGGGCCGGGCACATTGGCCCGGGGCGGCACATTGGGCATGCGGCGCAGGATCAGGGGCAGGGGGCCCGCTGGCATCAACGCCTCAAACGCCCAGGTTTCCTGGCTGGCCCCGCCAGAGAGGCGGCGCAGGTTGGCAATGCCCGTGGCGCCAGGCAGGCAGCGCACCGCGCAGCTGGCAAGCGCCGGCTCCATCGCTGGCCCCTCTGCCATTTGCATGAATGGCGCGGCCGTTTGCCCCGGCAGTGCACTCGAGTTCGGCTGGCTCACGCGTCCTCCGGCTTCATGGCGCGGTGTGCCGCTGGAAATCCATGGCTCGGATTCCCTGCGTCCCCCCGGCTCTTCCTCCTGCTGGCTATTGCGCCCGCTTGGTGGCGCATATAATTAAAACAGCGTCCCAAACGCAAGGAGCCGCGCCTGGGCTGGACTTTGCGCTCGTCCTTGCGCTCGCCCTTGCGCTCTGGTGCCGTGCCAATGGGCCAAAGCCCCCCCTCAACCCATGGAGCATGCCATGACCGCAGCCAATCTCCGCATCCCGTCGGACATTGCCGTAACCCTCGTCGACCCGCGCGCCTTTGGTGATGGCCGGGTCCACGACAGCTACAAGTGGTTGCGTGCAAACCTGCCCCTGGGCGTTGCTGAGATCGAGGGCTACAACCCGTTCTGGGTGGTCTCGAAGCATGCGGACATTCTGGAGGTCAGCCGCCAGAACGCCCTGTTCCACTCGGGCGACCTGCCGGCAACCCTTACCGACAAGGTAACGGACAATCTGGTGCGCGGCATCACCGGCGGCAGCCCCCATCTGGTGCGCAGCCTGGTGCAGATGGATGCGCCGGATCACATGAAGTACCGGTCCCTTACCCAGGCCTGGTTCATGCCGACAAACATCAAGCGCCTCGAGACGCGCATTCGTGAGATCGCCCGCGCCTCCATCGCCAAGATGGCCGCACGCGGCACCACCTGCGATTTCGTGGCCGACGTCGCCCTGCATTTCCCTTTGCATGTGGTGATGGACATCATGGGCGTGCCGGAGGCCGATGAGCCGCGCATGCTGATGCTGACCCAGGAACTCTTCGGGCCGCAGGACCCGGATTCCGGGCGCATGAAGATGTCGGACATGGATCCGGCCATGCTGGTGCAGGGTCTGCAGGCAACGCTGGCTGATTTCGACGCCTATTTCGCCAAGATCAGCGCCGACCGCCGCGCCAACCCGCGTGAGGATCTGGCCACCGTCATCGCCAATGGCATGATTGACGGCCAGCCGATCTCGGACTTTGAAGCACTCAGCTATTATGTGATCGTGGCCACCGCCGGCCACGACACCACTTCGTCCTCTACCGCAGGCGCACTCTGGGCCCTTGCCGAGGACCCGGCGGAACTCGCCCGGATCCAGGCGGACCCCTCGCTTATCCCTGGCATGGTGGACGAGGCCGTGCGCTGGACCACCCCCGTGAAGCACTTTATGCGCTCCGCCACTGAAGACACGGTGCTGGGCGGGCAGAAGATCGCCAAGGGTGACTGGCTGATGCTGTGCTATGCCTCGGGCAATCGCGATGAAGAGGTGTTCGAGGATCCCTATGCGTTCCGGTCGGACCGCTCTCCCAACAAGCATCTGGCCTTTGGCTATGGCGCCCACCTCTGCCTTGGCCAGCATCTGGCCAAGATGGAAATGCGCATCCTTTTCGAAGAGCTGATCCCGCGCCTGAAATCTGTTTCCCTTGCGGGAGAGCCGAAGATGACACAGGCGAATTTCGTCAATGGCCTGAAGTCGCTGCCGATCAACTTTGAACTCGTGGCCTGAACAGTCAACAGCTTTGGGATGGAGTAGGTTTCATGTCGGTCAAGGCATTGCCACGGGTCTGCATCATTGGTGCAGGCTGTTCCGGGTTCACCACGGCCAAGCGCCTCAAGGATCAGGGCATTGCCTATGACTGCTTCGAGATGTCGGACGACATCGGGGGCAACTGGTATTACCGGAACCCCAATGGTCTTTCCGCCTGCTATGACAGCCTGCACATCGACACATCCAAATGGCGCCTGGCGTTCGAGGATTTTCCGGTGCCGGCGGACTGGCCCGATTTTCCGCACCATTCGCAGATCTTCCAGTATTTCAAGGATTATGTGGCGCACTTTGGCCTGAGGGAGACGATCACCTTCAACACGGCCGTCACCCGCGCCGCCCGGACAAGTGACGGCCTGTGGGACATCACCCTTTCCACCGGTGAAACACGGCAGTATGACGCGCTGGTGGTGGGCAATGGCCATCATTGGGACGAGCGGGTGCCTGAGTATCCCGGCACTTTCGATGGACCTGCGTTTCACTCCCACCGATATCGCGGCCCGTTCGATCCCGTGGACATGCGGGGCAAGAATGTGGTGGTGGTTGGCATGGGGAACTCGGCGATGGACATCGCCTCGGAGCTCTCGCAGCGGTCCATGGCGCGCAATCTGTGGGTTTCGACCCGCAGGGGCGTGTGGGTGCTGCCGAAATATGTTGGTGGCAAGCCGTCGGACAAGGCGGCGCTGCCCCCCTTCATTCCCCGGCCCATTGCTTTAGCGCTGTCGCGGATGATCGTGGGCCGTGCCATTGGTCGCATGGAAGACTATGGCCTGCCCAAGCCTGATCACAAGATCCTTGAGGCGCACCCTTCTGTCTCTGGCGAATTCCTGACGCGCGCTGGCTGTGGCGACGTGAAGATGAAGCCAGCCATTGCCGCTCTTGAAGGCAAGCAGGTCCGCTTTACTGACGGCAGCGTCGAGGACGTTGACGCCATCGTCTATGCCACTGGCTACAAGATCAGTTTCCCGTTCTTTGATGATCCCGCAATCCTGCCAGATGCGGAGCACCGCTTTCCGCTGTTCAAGCGCATGATGAAGCCGGGCATCCCCAATCTCTTCTTCATGGGCCTCGCACAACCGCTGCCGACACTCGTCAATTTTGCCGAGCAGCAGTCCAAACTTGTCGCTGCTTATCTTTCGGGTGCCTATCATCTTCCGGCGCCGTCGGAGATGGAGGTGGTCATGGCCCGCGATGAGGCCTATTATCTGGGTCCGTTCTACAAATCGGCACGGCATACCATCCAGGTCGATTTCAGCCACTATGTTCGCGATCTGATAAAGGAACTGAAACGGGGCGCTGTGCGTTCCCGTTCGGCGGGACAGGCGCTTCCGGTTCCGGCGCGGGCAGGGGAGAGCCGCCACGCTGCCTGAGGTTTGCCTGTGACATATAACTAAGGGCAATACATGCAGCATATTGAGGCCGGTCAGCCGTCCATCCGCCTGATGTCGCTTGCGACCGCAGTCCCGCCTTATGTGCTTGAACAGAACGATGTGGCCCGCCGTGCGGCGGGCCTTTTTGGTGGCGGCGATGCCGAGGCAGACCGCTTTGCCTCTGTCTATCGCAATGCCGGGATCGATACCCGCCAGTCGAGTGTGCCGCTGGCGTGGTACCTCTCGGATCACGATGCCGCAGAACGGGCTACCCTCTATCTGCAAAGTGCGCTGGCACTGGCCGTGGCCGCAACGGAACAGGCTCTCGTCAGGGCCGGCCTGGTGGCGGCCGATATTGACGCCATCATCGCCGTCTCCTCCACCGGCATTGCCACGCCATCGCTGGATGCCCGCCTTATGGACGTCCTCGCCTTCCGGCGGAATACGGTGCGTCTGCCGATCTTTGGCCTTGGCTGTGCTGGTGGTGTGATGGGCCTGGCGCGGGCAGGGGCAATCGCCCGTTCCATGCCGGGATCAAGGGTTCTGCTGGTGGTGGTGGAACTGTGTGGCCTAACCTTCCGCAAGGGCGACCAGTCGAAAAGCAACCGGGTGGCAACCGCTTTGTTCGGCGATGGTGCCGTGGCCATGGTTCTGGCGGCGGGCGGCGACGGACCGTTGCTGGGTCCCGCTGGCGAGCACACCTGGTCTGGCACGCTTGACGTCATGGGCTGGGATGTGGTGGAGGATGGCCTGAAGGTTGTCTTTTCTCGCGACATCCCCTCCCTTGTCAGGGCAGAGGTGCTGCCGGCAGCGGAAGATTTCCTGGCTGCCCATGGGCTTGCCCTGGCTTATATCGACGGCTTCATCTGCCACCCGGGCGGTGCCAGAGTGCTGGATGCGCTGGAGGCCGTTTTTGACCTGCCGCGCGGCGGGCTTTCGGATGCGCGGGAAGTGCTGCGCGATCATGGCAACATGTCGGCGCCCACCGTGCTGTTTGTGCTTGAGGCGGCCATCAAGGCTCGCAAGCGCGGGCGACAGCTGATGATTGCTCTGGGGCCGGGGTTCACCGTGGCCTTCCAGATCATCGAATTGGGATAGGGCCATGACCGCTTTTGCCTGGATCCTGCTTCTCGTTGCGGTACAGCGTCTGGGCGAGCTTGTGCTGGCCGCGCGCAATACCCGCGCCCTGCTTGCCCGTGGCGCCCGCGAGATTGGCGCCCGGCACTATCCCCTGTTCATTGCCCTTCACACGGCCTGGCTTGCCGCCATCCTGTGGGCCGTGCCCTGGCAGGCTGAGCCGGTGTGGGCGCTGGTGGCGGTCTTTGCGGTGTTGCAGGGCCTGCGGGTGTGGGTGATCGCAACCCTTGGCCCTTATTGGACCACCCGCATCATCACCCTGGAAGGCGCGCCCCTGGTGCAGGGGGGGCCATATCGATTTGTCCGCCATCCGAACTATTGGGTCGTCGTGGGCGAAATTGCCGTGCTGCCCCTGGCCTTTGGGGCGTGGCAGGTGGCGCTGATCTTCTCGATCCTGAATGCACTGCTGCTGCGTTATCGCATCAGCGTGGAGGAAGGCGCCCTCACCCCGCGCCGGGGCGGCGCCGCCAGCTTGCAAACGGCAAAGCCAGCAACGCCAGAAGTGTGAGCAAGGCCAGCAGCGCCCACGCTTCGTTGATGGATTGCACCAGGGCAGCGCGCTCCACCAGCGGACGCACGATCTGCTTCGTCGCCTCATCCACAGGCCCCAGGGGCTGACCGGTAAACTGCTCCAGTGGCAGGCCCACAAAGGCGGCGGTGGCCCGGTCGCCTGCCGCCAGTCGCTCGATCATGCTGGCCGCGTTGCCTGGCGTCCGGCCATAGATCACCGTGTCGATCAGGGCGATGCCAATGGCACCACCAAGGTTGCGCATGAGATTGAACAGGCCGCTGGCATCGGGCACCCGTTCGTCTGGCAGATGGCCCAGCGCCACGCGTGTGACGGGCAGCAGGCAGAACATCACTCCCACGCCGCGCACCACCTGTGGCCAGAACAGGGCACCGTGATCGCTCGCCGGCGTCTGCTCATAGGACAGGCCAAGGCCCGTGGCAAAGATCAGCAGCCCCAGCGCCGTCATGGCCAGCGCCGGCATGCGGCGCTCGAGCGCAACCGCAATGGGGGCGGCGACCAGTTGGGCAATCCCCATCACCACCATGGTCTGGCCGATCTCCAGCGCACTGTGGTCATGCACAAAGGCGAGGAACACCGGCATCAGATAGACCGAGCCATAGAGCCCGGCGCCCGTGGCAAAGCTCAGCCAGCAGCCGATGGTGAAGTCCCGGTCGGCAAAGGCAGCAAGGTCGATGATTGGCTGTGCCTGCGCCAGGGCACGCCGCACCATCAGGGCCCCGGCAACCAGCCAGACAAGGCCAAGACCCAGCACCGGGCCGGACAGCCAGCCATCGCGCGGCGCCTGCTTGAGGCCGATCTCCAGCGCTGAGAGCGCAAGGGCCATGAGGGCGAGGGTGAGCCAGTCAAATCGCCCGGTTTCCCCCTTCGCATCGGTTTCGGGCGGCAGCAGGCGGCTTACGGCCACGACAATCGCCAGTCCTGTGGGGATGTTGATCACGAACAGCCAGTGCCAGCCCCAGGTCTCGGTGATCCAGCCGCCCACCAAGGGGCCAAGGGTTGGGGCCAGCACGGCAAGGACGCCTGCCAGGGTGGTGGCGATGCCCTGCAACCGGAAGGGAAACAGCAGGAAGACCGCAGAGAATACCGTGGGGATGATGGCGCCGGCCGCAAAACCCTGGATCACCCGGGCAACAATCAGGCTGTTGAACCCCTGCGCCAGGGCACAGGCGAGCGAGGCGAGTGTGAAGAGCGCCACCACCGTGGCAAACAGGCGCCGCATCCCAAAGCGCCGGTGCAGCCAGCCCGAAAGCGGAATGGCCACAATCTCGGCGATCAGATAGGACGTTTGGATCCAGCTCATGGCATCGGGCTTGATGCCAAGGCTGAGCTGGATCTCTGGCAAAGAGGTGGCGACGATCTGGATGTCGAGCACCGCCATGAACATGGCAAGGCCCATGGCGCAGAAGCCTGCCCAGGTGCGCCCGCTGACCCGGTCGCCGGTCTCGCCCACGGGGGTCATTTTCTCAGGCCTTGATCCCCTGTTCGGCAGCCGCCTTTTCCTGGGACGCGATGGCGCGCTGGAAGCCGGGTCGGGCCTGCAGTTTCTGCCAATAGGCGGCCACGGCCGGCGGAAACTTGCCGTCAAGGTTCAGGCTGGAGGCGAGCATAAGGGCATAGCCCACGGTGATGTCGGCGGCGGTGAAGCGCCCGGCACACAGCCATTCGCGGTCCTGCAAAGCGGCCTCGACCGAGCGCAGGCGGCCAAAGAACCACTTCTCGTAATCCTCGGCCACCTGGGTATTGCGTCGCTCTGGCGGCTCGAGGCGGGTGTAGCGCAGCACCAGCGTCTGCGGAAAGGTGAGGGTGGCATCCGACATGAACAGCCAGTTCAGATAAGACGCATAAGCCGGATCATCCGCCGCCACCGCCAGGTCTGACGGGCCATAGCGCGTGGCCAGATAATGGCAGATGGCAGAGGACTCGGTCATCTTCGATGGCCCGTCCAGCATCAGCGGGATGGTGCCGAGCGGGTTCAGCTCAAGATAGCTCTTGGCAAAGACGCGCGGCGGGAACGGCAGCATCTGCAGCTCATAGGCCAGCCCCATTTCCTCCAGCGCCCAGACCGGCCGGAAGGAGCGCGCACTCATGCAGTGATAGAGCGTGATCATGGTGTTCAGCCTCTTGCCTGTTCTGCTTGTTTCATCCACCCGGTGGCCAGCGTGCCGTGCCATCCCGGCGAATGCAAACCACCTGTCTGGGGGGCGGCGAATTGATGGCGCTGTGGCGGCGGCGCTGTTAGCCTTGGGAAAACAAAAGGGAGGGAACCATGGTTGATCTCGCAGGCGCCCTTAGTCCGCCAAATGCCGCACTTGAGCGAACGCTCGCCAAGATCCACTCGCTTGGCCTCGACAGCCACCTGCTGGACCTCGAGACGCAAGGGTTCACGGTGGTCCGGGGCGCCCTGTCGCAGGAGCAGGTGGCGCGGGCGCGGACAGCCATCCTTGCCCGGGTGGAGCGCATGACGGGGCGCCGCCTTGACCTTGATACGGCGAGCGCAGCCGATTTTTCCGGCATGCAGTATATTCCCTATCTGCTGTTCGATGATGATGTGTTCACTGAACTGATGATGGCGCCATCGACCCTGGCACTGGTGACGTACCTTCTGGGCGAGAGCTGCCAGCTGTCCAGCATGGGCTGCCATTTCCGGGGGCCAGGCGGGGCGCCCTTGCTGCTGCACTGCGACAATACCAATGGGGCGCCGGCGCCTTTTTCACCCTCGGCCTTCGTTGCAAACGTCAATTTCGCCCTGACACCCTATAGCCGCGAGACCGGCGCGCTGATCATGGCGCCGGGCAGCCACCGGCACTGTCGCCAGCCCTCGGGGGGCGAAAATTTCTCCGTCGACGGCATGAGCCTTGGCGAGGCCATGGCCCGTGCCCCCAGTGGCGCGCTTGATGGCACGCCCTGGCAGGACCCACCCAATACCGTGCCCATGCTGCTTGAGCCCGGTGACGCGGTGGTTTTTCATGGTAACACCTGGCATGGCGGATTGCGCCGCGAGGTGCCGGGCCTGCGCATCAATCTCTCCGCCTTTTTCTGTCGCCAGTTCGTGCAGACCCAGGAACGCCGCGGCGATACCCGCACAGAAGCCGAAATTGCCCGACGTGGTAACGACCGTCGCTTTGCCACCCTGCTGGGCGCCAAGCAGCCCTATGGCTGGCAGGACGAGGGGCCGGATTATGCCTTGTTCGACACAATGCCACGCGGGCTTTTTGACTGAGGCTGAGGGATTGCGGCGGCGGCTTCGCCCTCAGCTTGCCGGATAGGTGATGGCCAGCACTTCCAGTTCCTCAGGGCCGACCGGGGTGCGGGCGGTAACGACATCGCCAATGCGGGCCTTCAGCAGGGCGGTTGCCACGGGGCAGACCCAGCTTATGCGGTTTTGCCGCGTGTCGATTTCGTCGACGCCGACGATGGTTATCGTGCGTTCCTCGTCGCGCTCGTTCACATAGGTGACGGTGGCGCCAAAGAACACCTGGTCTCGCCGGGTCTGGCGCTCGGGGTGGACAACTTCCGTCTGTTCCAGGCGCTTGCGCAGATAGCGGATGCGCCGGTCAATCTCGCGCAGGCGCCGCTTGCCATAAAGGTAATCACCATTCTCGGAGCGGTCGCCGTTGGAGGCAGCCCAGCTGACAATCTCCACCACCCGCGGCCTCTCGCGGCGGCCAAGCTCCTCCAGTTCGGCCTGCAGGGCAGCAGCACCAGCCGGTGTCATCAGGTTGCGCCGCCCGGGGGGCAGGCCGTTGACCTCGGCAGCCTCGTCGCTGTCGTCATCGGCTTCAGCCGGGGATGGGGGCTCGCGTCTTGCCATGGATGCAGCCTATCCGTTGCGGAGGACGGCGACCACCACCCACGCCCCTGTAACCCTCAGGCCATGTCTCCCCAGGCCATGTCCGTGGCCGCCTGTTGGGGTTCACCGCTGGTGCCTGCCTGTGTAGGCTCTATCCTCAGTCATCAACCTATCTGATTTTCAGGATTGATCCTCGCCATGGCGGAACGCCAGTCCCCGCGGAAATTTGATCCC
>CANCOY010000107.1 GCA_947379865.1 Acetobacteraceae bacterium | reverse complement strand
AGCGCACCAAGAAAGATCACGCGGCAGCCACTAGCGCGCAAGCGATCTGAAAAGGCAGCAATCATGGCTGTCGCGATACCTCTGCGGCGCGCGGTCGGGAGCGTGAAGAGGTCCTCGATCATGCCGACGCCGTTCGGGGCAATGGCATAGGCCCCGTAGGCGACAGGCGCGCCATCCTGAATGATGAGATTGAAGTGGTAATGTGGGCGCTTCGCGCGATAGGCCGACACCATGGACGTTGTGAACTCTGGCATCACGGCAAGCCCAGCCGTCCGTCGACCCTCGGCATGATCGAGGGCAACCAAACTGTGCATCACCCGCCAGTCGGAATCGTCGAGCACCGGTCGGATCTCTACAATTGGTCCCTTGTCTGACAGTTCACCCTGCAGGACCATCTGGATGGTAACCGGCTGTTCCCGGAAACCGTCCAACGCCAGTCGGCCAAGAAATGCGTCCGGCGTAAAGCAGTCCGTATGGACGACCCGCCATGGGGTGTGGCTGAGGTGCGCATCCATGGCGGCGAAGACCGAGGCGATTTCCAGATCAGTCCTTGCGGTGACAGCGTCAGCATGATTGGCGTCCCAAACCTGTGGAAGGGATGGGTTGGCGACGATGTGACAGCATGTGGCCGCCAGGCCCGTGTTTCCCAGGCGGCGCTGCCAGCGGTATGCCTCGGCAATCGCCTTGCCAATATCGCTTGTCATGGGTCCCTTCCCCGTCAGTCCGGCGAAACCTGACAGTAATCTTTGGAGCTATGCCAAGATTTGGGAACAGCTGCCGCCCAAAGAAAAAGGGGCTGCCGTTTCCGGCAACCCCTTGATCCTGTTGGAGGCCTTGGTGTTGCCACCAAGGCCCAAAGCTTAACGCTTCGAGAACTGGAAGCTGCGGCGGGCCTTGGCCTTGCCGTACTTCTTACGCTCAACGACGCGGCTATCGCGGGTCAGGAAGCCACCGGCCTTCAGCACGCCGCGCAGTTCCGGCTCCTGATAGGTCAGGGCCTTGGAGACGCCGTGGCGCACCGCGCCGGCCTGGCCAGAGAGGCCACCGCCGGTAACCGTACAGAACACGTCATACTGGCCAACGCGGCTGGCAACCGTGAACGGCTGGTTCAGCAGCATGCGCAGCACGGGGCGTGCGAAATAGACCTGCACGTCGCGGCCATTGACCGTGACCTTGCCGGTGCCGGGCTTCACCCAGACGCGGGCAATGGCGTTCTTGCGCTTGCCAGTGGCATAGGAGCGACCAAGCTGGTCCTTCAGCGGCTTTGCAGGAGCGTCTTCGGCCGTGCGGGTGGTGCCGCCGGCGCCGAGGGCGCGCAGATCCTGAAGCGTGCGGGGTTGTGTCTCGGACATGATCACGCCCTCTTGTTCTTGCGGTTGAGAGCGCCGACGTCCAGCACCTCGGGGGACTGGGCGACGTGGGGATGCTCGGCACCGGCATAGACGCGCAGGTTGCTCATCTGCTGACGGCCAAGGGGGCCACGGGGCACCATGCGCTCAACAGCCTTCAGAACCACGCGCTCCGGATGGGCGCCGTCGAGGAGCTGCGCCATGGTGCGCTCCTTGATGCCGCCCGGATAACCGGTGTGCCAGTAGAACTTCTTGTTCTCGCGCTTGCGGCCGGTAAAATGGACATTGCGCGCGTTGATGACGATGACATTGTCACCGCAATCCACATGCGGGGTGAAGGTCGGCTTGTGCTTTCCGCGCAGACGGTCGGCGATGACGACGGCGAGACGGCCAACAACCAGGCCCTCCGCATCGATCACAACCCACTTCTTCTGCACGTCTGCCGGCTTGGCGGAGAAAGTGCGCATGAAGGTCCTCATCAGGCCCCGACGGCAGCGTTCCCACACGGAACACACGCCGGGGCAAGGCCCAGGGGCGTCGGAGGCGGACTATAGGCAGATCTTTTCCGGGGTCAAGCCAAAAAAGCCAATCTTCTCTGACCCTTACAGAAGCGGTATTTGAATACCACAGTTTCCGCTTTCCCACGGCAGGCAGCCGGACTAGGATCGGTCGCCAACAGGAGATTATCACATGAGTGGCCCAAGCGCGCCGATCCTCCTCCGCTCCGACAGGGACGGCATTGCCACCCTCACCCTCAACCGGCCGGGCCAGCGCAATGGGCTGAGCATGGACCTGATGGGAGACATGATCCTGGCGCTCTCGGCCATTGATGCCGACCCGAGCGTACGGGTCGTCGTGATTGCCGGCGCCGGTCCGGCCTTCTGCGCCGGACACGACCTGAAGGAAATGCGGGGGCTTAATCAGGACGACGCCATTGAAGCCGTGTTTTCCCGCTGCAGCAGCATGATGCAGGCGATCACCCAGCTGCGTCAGCCGGTGATTGCCCGGGTGCATGGCGTGGCCACCGCGGCGGGGTGCCAGCTGGTGGCCACCTGCGATCTGGCCATTGCGGCCGATGATGCGCGCTTTGCCACCCCGGGGGTCAATATTGGCCTGTTCTGTTCCACCCCCATGGTGGCGCTTAGCCGCAATGTGTCCCCGAAGCATGCCATGGAGATGCTGCTGACCGGCGAACCCGTGGACGCAGCCACGGCGGCGCGGTTTGGGCTGATCAACCGGGCGGTGCCTGCCGCCGACCTTGATGCCGAGGTCCTGGCCCTCGCCCGCCTGATCGCCTCCAAGTCGGCCTATACCCTCGCCCTTGGCAAGAAGACCTATCACGAGCAGGTCACCCTGCCCCTGGGCGACGCTTATGATGTGGCCAGTGCGGCCATGGCCCGAAACATGCTGGCTGAGGACGCCATCGAGGGCATCGGCGCCTTCATTGAAAAGCGGCAGCCCCACTGGCGTGATCGCTGAGGGCGGCGGCATCATGGCCAGCCCCTATGCCTATTCCGACAGCCTGATCGCAGGGTTGCTAAGATCGGTGCGCACCATTGCCCTGGTGGGTGCCAGCGCAAATCCCGCCAAGGCCAGCTTCATCGTCATGAAGTATATGCAGGGCAAGGGCTGTCGCGTGATCCCGGTAAACCCTGGGCTTGCCGGGCATACCCTGCTGGGCGAGACCGTCTGCGCCAGCCTGGATGAACTGCCCGTGCCCGTGGACATGGTTGATGTCTTCCGCAATGCCGCCGCTGTACCGCCCCTGGCAGAGGCCGCGATCCGCATTGGCGCGCGGGTTCTGTGGCTGCAACTGGGCATCATGCATGCCGAGGCCGCCACCAAGGCGCAAGCAGCGGGACTGACCGTGATCATGGACCGCTGCCCCAAGATGGAATTTGGCCGCCTGTCTGGCGAAATGGGCTTTTTCGGCGTTGACTCGCGTATCATCAGCGCCCGCCGGGAACGCCTTATCTGACCCACCAAATCAAACAACCGTTGCAGGAGACGCCCCATGACCGATGAGACGCCCACCTATTCCTTCGAGACGCGCACGATCCATGCAGGTGCGGCCCCCGACCCCACCACGGGCGCGCGGGTGACACCGATCTACCAGACGTCCTCCTATGTGTTTGACGATGCTGACCATGCAGCCTCGCTCTTTGCGCTGCAGGCCTTTGGCAACATCTATACCCGCCTGATGAACCCCACGACGGCCGTACTGGAAGCACGCATTGCCAATCTGGAAGGTGGCACGGCTGGTCTGGCGGTGGCGTCTGGCCATGCGGCCCAGTTCATTGCCCTCCACACCATCATGCAGCCGGGCGATACCATCGTCGCCAGCCGCAAGCTGTACGGCGGCACGATCAACCAGTTCGGCCAGAGCTTCAAATCCTTTGGCTGGAAGGTTGTCTGGGTCGATGGCGATGACCCGGCCAATTTCGACAAGGCGGCCGACGCCAGCACCCGGGCCTTCTTTATCGAGAGCCTCGCCAATCCGGGCGGCGTCGTCTCGGACATCGAGGGGATTGCCAAGGTCGCGCAGAAGCACCGGGTACCCCTGATCGTCGACAATACGCTCGCCACACCCTATCTGTGCCGCCCCATCGAGCATGGGGCCAATGTGGTTGTGCACTCAGCCACCAAGTTCCTGGGCGGCCATGGCAACAGCATCGGCGGCCTGATCGTCGACGGTGGCAATTTCGATTGGGGGTCGGACAAGTTCCCCCTGCTGTCCCAGCCCAATGCCTCCTACAACGGCATGAAGCTCTTTGAGACGTTCGGCAATATCGCCTTTGCCATCGCCTGCCGGGTGCTTGGCCTGCGTGATCTTGGGCCGGCCATCTCGCCCTTCAACGCCTTCCTGCTGCTGACCGGGACAGAGACCCTGGCGCTGCGCATGGACAGGCATTGCGCCAATGCCCTGACGGTGGCCACCCATCTGTCAAAGCACCCCAAGGTGGCGTGGGTCAATTACGCGGGCCTGCCAGGCGACAAATACCATGCGCTGGCCAAGCGCTATCTGCCCAAGGGCGCCGGGGCGGTGTTCACCTTTGGTGTGAAGGGCGGGCATGAGGCAGGCGTTGCACTGGTCCGCAATGTCCAGTTGTTCAGCCACTTGGCCAATGTGGGCGATGTGCGCAGCCTGATTATTCACCCGGCGTCTACCACCCACAGCCAGTTGGCGCCGGAACAGCTTGCAGCAGCCGGTGCCGCCCCTGATGTGGTGCGTCTGTCCATTGGCATCGAGGATGCGGCTGACCTTATTGCCGATCTTGATCAGGCATTGGCCAAGCTCTAGCAGCCTCAGGCGGGTGCGGCGGGGGCCGTCGCATCCGTCAACAGGACGTGGGCGGTGCGCAGCGCCACGGTGAACAGGATGAACGCGCCAGCCTGATGGGCAGCGGCAAGCGGCACAGGAACCACCAGCAACAGGGTGGCGATGCCCAGCCCCATCTGGACCGCCAGCGCCGCCAGCAGCCAGTTGGCGGCGCGCCGGGCAGCTACCCCGGCGGGCGCCCGGCGGACGGCGAGCCAGAGCACGATAACGGCTGCCGTCACCCCATAGGCGCCCAGGCGATGGTTGAACTGCACCAGCGTACGATTCTCGAAAAGGTTGTGCCCCCAGGTTCCGTCAACCACGAGGTCACCGGGGATCAGGCTGTTCCCCATCAGGGGCCACGTATTGTAGATCATGCCGGCATCGAGCCCGGCGACAAATCCGCCCAGCAGAACCTGACAGTAAACCAGGCCCGCAAGGCCAACCGCCCAGACACCAAGCCGCCGCGCTGGTGATCCGCTGGACGGCGGAGCGAACCCGCCCGCCCGCAATTGGCCAAGGGCCGTCCAGATAACGGCAGCCTGAATCGCGAACGCCATGCCCAGATGGGCGGTAAGTCGATATTGGCTGACATCGGTCCGCACGGTCAGGCCACTCTTGACCATGTACCAGCCAAGCGCCCCCTGAAGCCCGCCCAGCAGAAAAATCCCTGCCAGACGCAGGGCCAGAGGCCGATCGATCCAGCGGCGCCACAGGAACACCAGAAACGGGATCAGGAATGCCAGCCCAATCAGGCGCCCCAGCAGCCGGTGTGACCATTCATAAAGATAGATGCGCTGGAAGGCCGGCATGCCCATGCCTTCATTGATCAGGCGATATTCGGGGATCTGGCGATATTTTTCCAGTTCCACCTGCCAGTCGGCATCACTCAGGGGCGGAATCACACCGGTCACCGGCCGCCATTCGGTAATGGACAGGCCGGAATCTGTCAGGCGGGTGACGCCGCCCAGAACCACCATGCAGAACAGCAGCGCCGAGACGGCAAGCAGCCAATACCCAACGGCCCGATGCCTGAGGGGCAGCACAGGTGCTACCGTGCCCGCATTCATTTCAGCCATGGTCATGGGCCACTCCGCGTCATCGACAGGCCGGAACATAGGTGGCCACCCCCCGCCCCGCCATTGCTGCGACGCCGTGCCCCATGCAGCCAACCGGGGGCAGATCAGGTTGAAGGCGGCCGTTGCCGGCGAGGCCCGGCCGCCCTAGGGTCGCCCCATGCGCGCACACGTCAAGGTATTCGCCATTGCGGCGTTCTGGGGATTTCTTGCCTACGGGCTGATGCACGGGCTGCACTATCTGGGCCAGCTGGTGGGCTCACCCTATTAGCCGCAAGCCCGAGGCGTCAGTGATCTGAACCGTGCAGGATCTGATCGGCGATGCCCGTCTCATAGGTCAGCCCCTCCCCCGTCAGGACGATTGATCCCGGGGTACGCAGACGGGCAAGACCCTTGCGGGACAGCGCCAGCCAGACGGCATCATTGGCAAGCCCCGTCGCATCCGCACTCATCACCGTATAGGGGCCGACGTGGAAATGGTTGCCGTGGGGCTGGGGCAGATAGCCGACCTCCACCTCGCCGGTGGCGGTATCGATGGTGCCGTGGGCCGGCAGACGCGCCAGCACCTGCAACAGGGTGAGGGTTTTCAACTGCAGGGGATTGAGCTTGAGCGGATTGTGGCGCGGCGGCATTTTCTGGCTCCCTTGGACGCCGCGACCGTGTCCCCTGGCCGGGCCGGCGTCAAGCCTGCGCGGGCAGGGTCAGGGGCAGCGGGGTTGCAGCGGCCCCCAACGGGCGTTTAGGGTCTGGCCATGAACAAGCAAGGCCCAGAATTCATCCTCCAGCGCGTCAGCGTGCTTGCCGGCGTCATCGCCATGGTCCCCGGCGTCTGGCTGATGCAGTACCTCTATGACAATCGCGCCGATCTGGGCGAGGTGGTGATTTTCGCCATTTGCCTGATTCCCCCGCTTGCGGCCTGGGGGCTGGTGCAGGCCGTGGGGAATGAAGTGCTCAAACGCCGGGCCCGGCGCTGATCACAGGGCTGGCGACAAGCCCGGCCTGCTCCGTGCGGCCGTCACCGAAGCCAGTTCGAGCCCGAATATGATGTCGCTCTTGGGCATGAACGCGAAGGTGCCAAACAGGCGATCCCAGATCGTGAAGACATCACCATAGTTACGGTCCGTATATGGTTGCCGGGCGTGGTGATGAACATGATGGAAATTCGGCGTCACAATGAACCAGGCCATCACCCGTGCTGTCGGCGACGGCAGACGGATGGCCGTGTGCGCCCAGAGGTTCATGGCACTCTCAAAGGTCTGGCGCAGGATGAGAACCTCCACCGGCGCGCCAACGATGAGTACCCAGAGAATCAGAAAGGCATTACGGATCACGGTCTCGCCCGGGTGTTCCCGCACCGTGGTTGAGACATCAATATTGCTGTCCCGGTGATGGGTGCTGTGGAATTTCCAGAAGACCGGCACCTTGTGCATGCAGACATGATAAACGTAATCAAGCATGTCCAGCAGCACGAACAGGCCGACAAAGCGGACCAGCGATGGCACCGCGTCGGGCAAAAGATAGACAAGCCCCCAGCGATGTTCCCCCGTCCAACGGGACGCTGCCATACACAAGCCCACCATGACCAGTTGGATCGGGAGCGCGGAAAGAATGAAGAGGGCATTGCCCCGGGCATGACGGGCCTTCACGCCGATGGGGGTTGGCATGACAAGGGCTTCAGCGGCCCAAAGGCCGACACAGACAAACACAAAAATACCGAGTTGCAGGGATGCGGTGTTGCTGAAGAACTCCGTCATCGCCTCGGTCAATGGCCGAGCCCCCAAACTGAGACCATGAGCGGACCTTGCCACGCCCCGGCAATACAAACGGTCATGAGGGACTCTTATGGTTTGTTGCCCTGGATCGGCAAGCGCTGGCCGCAACGTGGCGACACGGACGCCATAGTCCATTACCGCTTGGGCAAAGCAATAGTCATCGCTACTATTGGGGTACGTCGCACCCCCTTGGTCCCACATCAGGACAACCCCTGCCGAGCGATGCAAGCGGCCCTGATCGCAGTCCATGCTGCCCAAAGCCTCCGCTCAAAAGGCCATCAGGCTCAGTCAGTGGCAATATTGCCGGGTAACAGGCTTGATCCACAGGGCGCTGGCGCTACCCTTTCACCCCAAGCTGCGCCACGGCGCCCGGAGGCTTTATGGATCTGCCCCTCACGCTGGCGCTAGCCGCCGGCATCTCCGTTCTTGTCGCGGTGATCTTTGCCGTGGTCATGCGAAAGATGCTGGCGACCGCCAATGGTGGCGGGGCCGCAGAGGAGACCGTCAAACAACTGCAACTGGACCTCCAGCGGCTGGGCCAGGAAAAAGCGGCTGTGGACACGCGACTGGCAGTCGAGGCGGAGCGCGCCAGCAACCTGCCCCTCCTCCAGTCGCGCCTGCAGGAACACGAAGCTGCCCTTGCCAGACTGGGCCAGGAAAAGGCCAGCGTTGAGCGCAATCTCGCCGCTGCCAGTGCCGGAGAGCGCAATGCCAGCGAGACCATCCAGCGTCTTGATGCCAGCCTGAAGCAGGACGCCGAGCGCTCCCGCGCCCTGGCCGCGGCCAAGGAGCAGCTTGAGAAAGAGGTTTCGCAACAGGCGGCAACCCTGCGCGAGAAACTGGAGCGGGTGTCGCAACTTGAAACGGAACTGCGCGACGCTCTCGGCCGCCTGGACGCGGCGAACCTTGCCCTGGGCTCCCTGCAGCAAGCCCACGCCACGCTGGAGGAGAATCACCGGCAGTCGCAGAAGCAGGCGGACGAAAAGATCGCCCTGCTGAACGAGGCGCGGGAGAGCATGTCCAAGGAATTCAAGGTTCTGGCCGAGGAGGTGATGCGCACCCATGGCGAGACCATCACCAAGCAGAACAAGGAGCAGATGGACGGCCTGCTGACCCCGCTGCAGACAAAAATGAGCGAATTCCAGCAGGGCCTGCAGATCGCCCATACGGAAAGCGAGAAGGAACGCGCCCGCCTGGCCGAGCAGATCCGTACCCTGAGCGAGGCAAGTGCCCGGATGACCAGCGAGACCTCGAATCTGACACGGGCATTGAAAGGCGAGACGCGCACCCAGGGCGCCTGGGGCGAAATGATCCTCGAGACGATTCTCGAGCGCTCCGGCCTGCGCGAGGGCACGGAATACATAACCCAGCAGACCCACACAAATGATGAAGGTCGCGTGCTGCGCCCCGACGTCATCGTAAACCTGCCTAATGACCAGCGGATCGTGATCGACGCCAAGGTCTCGCTCAAGGCCTTTGAGGCCTATGTCAACGCCGAGACGGAAGAAGACCGTGCCCGCGAGTTGAAATTGCACCAGGCCTCGATCCTGAACCATATCAAGATCCTGTCAGACAAGGCCTATCAGGCGGCGACGGGCAGTGGCCTTGACTATGTCATCATGTTCGTACCCATCGAGGGGGCGCTTGCGGTAGCCCTGGAGGCGGACCCCTCCATCACGTCGACAGCGGCCACCGGCAATGTCGCCATTGCCACCCCCACGACCCTGATGATCGCCCTGCGCACCGTCGCCAATGTCTGGACGGTGGAGCGGCGCAACCGCAATGCGGAGGTAATCGCCGACAGGGCGGGCAAGCTTTATGACAAGTTTGTCGGCTTTGTAGAGGACATGCGAAAGCTGGGATCCAGTCTTTCAACCGCCCAGACCACCTATGACGGTGCGCTTGGCAAATTGAGCCTGGGGCCAGGAAACCTTGTGGGGCAGGTTGAAACCCTGAAAAGGCTGGGCGCCAAGGCCCGCAAATCCTTGCCGAAGGAATTGCTGGACGATTCAGCCGAGGCCCTGGACATGGGCGACGACCTTGCCGCTCTGGCCGCGCCGGAAACCCTGGACGGCTGAGGGCAGCATGGCCACCCTTCCCCCACTCCGCATCTGGCCGCCAGCGGTCGGATAACCGGGGCAAGGTAGGGTCATAGCTCAGCAGTCTGGCCAAGGCTGGTCAGGGCTCACACCCCAAAATGTGCATGCCGCTAAATCGTTTTGGCGCCATGGCGCCTCAAAACTCCCCGTGCAGATTGCTCTCTCTTCGTCACTGAACCCAGTTAATATTTGCTGACTCGACTCCCGGTGAATGTACGCCAATATGATTAACGCAATCGGGTCAAACATTAACGACGGGACGGGGCATGACGGTTTTCCGCAGGCGCGGCATGATGCTTCGCGCCCTCGAACCGCGGATGATGTATGACGCCGCTGCCATCGCAACGATTGACGCAGCGACCCATGCGACTGGCAGCACCGATAGCCATGACGGCGCCGAGGCCGCTGCATTTGCCGCCCGGCAGAATGACCTGGCTTCTGCCGATCACGCGCCCGCCGATACCCCCCCTGCCATTGCCGAGAGCCTGGTGGCTCCCCCCATGGCGGCGCTCGTGCCAACGCGCGAAATCCTGTTTGTGGATGCTGGTCTGGTGGCTGGTGCAGAGCTGCCGACGCCGCGTGCCGGCATAGAAGTTGTTCTGCTGAACAATGACCGCGACGGTTTTGCCCAAATCAGCGAGGCTCTTGCCGGCCGGACCGACATCTCGACCATTCATCTCTTTAGCCATGGTGGCGATGCCGAGATTACGTTGGGCGGCTCACGCCTCGACGCGCAGAGCCTTGCGAGCCACAGCGCCGAAGTCGCCGCATGGGGAAGCCATCTGTCGGGCAGTGCCGACATCCTGATCTATGGTTGCGACGTGACGCGGACCGACGCCGGCAAATCGCTGGTAAACGCCCTCGCCAACCTGACCGGCGCCGATGTGGCGGCTTCAAGAGACGCAACCGGTTCGCCCAGCCATGATGCCAACTGGACGCTTGAGACAACCACGGGCCAGGTAGAGGCCTCCGCCTTTGCCTCACCAGAAGCCCTTGCCGCCTACGATGGCCCAAATCTGGGCGACATTGCTACGCCGACGGTGGATAGCCAGACCACCAACGACAACACCCCAACCATCACTGGCACATGGGATAACAGTACCGGTAATACGCTGGCCGTCACGGTTGACAGTGTAACCTATAGCACAGGCAGCAATCTTACGGTGGATGGTGCCACATGGTCGCTGACGGTACCAACCTCCCTGGCTGACGGAACCTATGATGTTTCTGTTACCGTTACGGATGTCGATACTGCAACCAGCAGCGATATCACCAGTGGCGAACTTGTCATCGACACGTCCAGCCCAGATGCCCCAATCATCACCGGCTTCGCGACAGACAGCGGCACCAGCGGTGACAACATCACCAACGACACCACGCCTAGCCTGACTATCACGGCGGAAACAGGTTCCACCGTCACGGTCTATCTGGATGGCAGCTCGGTTGGCACGGCAACCGAGGGAAGTTCGGGAAGCTTCACCTATACGTCAACCGCCCTCGCCACGGGGGCAACCTATGCCTTTACCGCCAGAGCTTCTGATACGGCAGGAAACAGCTCGACCACCTCCACAAGCCAATCGGTCACCATCGACACAGTGATCGCGACACCCAGCCTGTCTCTCAGCGATGATACGGGCACCTCCGACAGCGACCTCGTCACCAATGACGCGTCACTGACCTTCAGTTCTGCCGCCAGCGACGTGACCCGCACCTACACGATCGACAGCGGCAGCGCGTCGAGCTCCTATACCGCCCCCACCACAGACGGCACCTATACCGTGCTGGTCACTGACACGGACACGGCCGGTAACACCGCCTCTCAATCCATCACCTTTACTCTCGATGCCACGGATCCAGACACGCCCACGGTGGCGCTCGATAGTGATACCGGCACGTCCAGCAGCGATCTCATAACCAGTGACGCAACCCTGGACCTGAGCACGGCCGCCAGTGGCGTGACCCGCACCTACACCATCGACAGCGGCAGTGCGTCGAGTTCCTATACCGCCCCCACCACGGACGGCACCTATACGGTGCTGGTCACCGACATGGACACGGCCGGCAATACAGCCGCCGCCTCTGTCACCTTTACGCTCGATACCACCATCGCAACACCAACGGTGAGCCTCACCAGCGATGCCGGCACCTCCGACAGCGACCTCATCACCAATGACGCGTCACTGACCTTCAGTTCCGCCGCCAGCGACGTGACCCGCACCTACACGATCGACAGCGGCAGCGCGTCGAGTTCCTATACCGCCCCCACCACAGACGGCACCTATACCGTGCTGGTCACCGACACGGACACCGCCGGTAACA
>CANCOY010000106.1 GCA_947379865.1 Acetobacteraceae bacterium | reverse complement strand
AGCAGGATCGCTTCCTGAAGCTGGTGGAAAGCTATCTGGCCGAAGCCGTGACGCTGGGCACGCAGGCACAGGCGGCGCTGGACAGCTATGAAGATGCATTGGGCAGGCTTGCCGACCTGATGGCGCCCTTTGCCAAGGCGAAACGCAAGGACGACCCGCTGGCCGGGCCATGGGATGAATTCACCAGCGTGCAGGCCACGCTGGCGGCAGATGTGGAAGCCTTCACCAAGGAGGCCGCGAAGCAGGCGAAAGCCTGGGCCAAGGTGACGCGCGACAATGCCGGGTTGAATGGCGCGCGCGCAGGCCTGCATCCGCTGGCGGAGCGCTGCCGGGATCTGACCCGGCAGATCGACCTCGCCGTAAAGCTGGCGGGCCGGGTGGGCGACGTGGCGGTGAAGGAGCTTACGGCCCGCGATGATGGCGCCTGGAACAATGCCGAGATTGGCCGCGCCCGCAAGGCGCTGGACGAAGCGCGCGCAGCGGCGGTGGAGGCCCTGCGCCAGGCCCGCTATTTCGTGAAACAGGCAGACTGGTTGCAGGACCGCTTTCCCGAGGCGGTGCTGTGCGATGTGGAGGGGCTGGTGAAGCGCGTCGACCGCGCCACCATAAAGGCCCATGACTGGAGCCTGACACCCGGCCGCTATGTTGGCGTGGCGCCGGAGGTGGTGGACGAGGACTTCGACTTCGAGGAGGCGCTGCGCGCCATCCACATCGACTTGCAGGGGCTGAACGAGGAAGCGGCGGACCTCGCGGCGCGCATTGCGAGGAATTTCGAGGAGTTGGGCGCGTGATCGCCGACGATCAAAAGACACTAAACGATGTGTGCGAGTTTATTGTTGATTGCTTGCACAAGACAGCACCTATCCAATCTGATGGCTATCCATCTATACGAACACCCAATGTGGGTCGTGGTCGCTTGAATTTGGAGGGCGTGCATCGCGTCTCCCAAGCTGTCTATGAGGAGTGGACAGGGCGCGCGGTTCCCATGCCTGGTGATTTGATCTTGGCGCGTGAGGCCCCGGCCGGAAATGTGGCGATCATCAAGGAGGGGCAAACTGTCTGTCTCGGGCAAAGGACGGTCCATCTGCGACCTGACAGATCAAAAGTTGATCCTGATTTTTTATGCTATTTTTTGCTCGCGCCTAAGCAGCAGGGCGAACTCTTGGCGGGTGAAACTGGGGCTACTGCCGGACACGTCAATATGCGTGATATCCGAAGGCTGAAGCTTGGTAAGCTTCCAGCAAAGGCCTCTCAAGCAAAGGCTGGTCAGATAATTGCCGCCTACGACGATCTGATCGAGAACAACCGGCGGCGGATTGGGTTGTTGGAGGAGGCGGCGCGGATGCTCTACCGCGAGTGGTTTGTCCACTTCCGCTTTCCCGGCCACGAACACGTCAAAATCATCGACGGCCTGCCCGAGGGGTGGGAGCGACCACTGGCTTCGGAAGTAATGGACATTCTGTCAGGTGGCACCCCAAATACGGGGAACGCGGCTTTCTGGGGCGGAGAAATTGGCTTTTTTACACCAAAGGATGCGACTAATACTCCCTTTGTCCTTAACACAGAAAAGACTATCACTGAGGAAGGATTGCGGGCCTGTAATAGCAAGCTTTTTCCGACAAACTCTTTGTTCATTACGGCAAGGGGCACGGTTGGCAAGCTCAATCTCGCGCTCGTCCCGATGGCCATGAACCAGTCCTGTTATGCGCTCAGAGCAAAAGCCCACTTTGGACAAAGGTATCTTTACGTCGCACTGAACGCTGCTATCCAACATGTGCGATCACGTGCCACGGGTGCAGTCTTCGATGCAGTCATCGTCGCAACATTCAATAACATCCCCTTCTTACTACCGCCTGAGAGCCTGACCCGAAGCTTTGAGCAGCACATCGACCCGATGTTTGATCAAATGGCGAACCTAATTCAACAGAACCACAAACTCACCCAAGCCCGCGACCTCCTCCTGCCGCGCCTGATGAACGGGGAGATTGCGGTATGACGCCACATGTCGAGGCTGTCTGACATGGCGGTGACGGGCGTCAACAGTGAGGACCGGCTGGTGCAGGCGACGTTCGCCAGGCACTTGCAGGACGTGCTTGGCTGGGAAACCGTCACGGCGTGGAACGAGGAAACCTTTGGGCCACATGGCCTGCTGGGCCGCGCCGACACCCGCGAGGCGGTGCTGGTTCGCGATCTGCGCGCCGCCTTAGTGCGCCTCAACCCCGGCCTGCCACCCTCAGCCGTGGATGAGGCCCTGCGGGCGCTCACCACCCATGATTTCAACCGCTCCCTGGTGCAGCACAATCGGGATTTTTCCCGCCTTGTCCGCAATGGCGTGCCGGTTTCGTGGAAGGATGGCAACGGGCAGCAGCGCGACGCCCACGCCTGCGTCATCGACTTCGGCAATGCGCCGCGGGCCAACCGTTTCCTTGCCGTGCGCGAGTTGAAGCTGACGGGCCTGCGCACCCCGAACTATAACCGCCGCGCCGATCTGGTCTGCTTCGTCAATGGCCTGCCGCTGGTCTTTATCGAGTTGAAGGCCGTCCACAAGAACATCCGCGCCGCCTTCGATGGGAACCTGCGCGATTATATGGATGAGACTGTTATCGCGCACGCCTTTCACCACAATGCCTTTCTGATTGTCTCTAATGGGCACCGCGCCCGCTATGGCTCGATCACCAGCAAGTGGGATCACTTTGCCGATTGGAAGCGCCTTGACGAAAGCGACAAGGGCAAGCTGGATGCCGAGGTGCTGCTGGATGGCATGCTGGCACCTGAACGGTTGCTGGATATTGTTGAGAATTTTATTCTGTTCGACGAAAGCAGGGCTGGCACAACGCGCAAGGTGGTGGCGCGCAACCATCAGGTGCTGGGCGTCAACCGCGCCGTTGCCTCCGTCATCCGGCAGGAGGACTTGAAGCGCCAGTACCCTGCCGACCAGCGCCTTCAGCAGCGGGAGATCTCACTGCCGCTGGAGACCCGCGCCATCGCCGACCAGCAACGCCTTGCCGAGGCAAGGGAGTTGGGCGTGCCGGCACTGCCATCCTCTGTGCCCGAGGGGCCACTCAACATCATCGAGCGTGCCCACCCTGATCTGGGGCGGCTAGGCGTGTTCTGGCACACCCAAGGATCCGGCAAGAGCTATTCCATGGCCTTCTTCGCCGAGAAGGTGCGCCGCAAGGTGACTGGCAATTTCACGTTCCTGGTGATGACCGACCGGCAGGACCTCGATAGCCAGATCTACAAGACCTTCGTGGGAACGGGCGTTGTCGAGAAGGACACGCCGCGCGCTTCTTCCGGCGCGGAGCTCGAAAGGCTGCTGAAGGAAAATCACCGCTACATCTTCAGCCTGATCCACAAGTTCAATCAGGATGTGGACCCGGCACAGCCCTATAGCACCCGCGACGACATCATCGTGATTTCGGACGAGGCGCATCGCACGCAATTGGGCAAGCTTGCCCGCAACATGCGCCTCGCCCTTCCCAATGCCGCCTTCATCGGCTTTACCGGCACCCCGCTCTTCAAGCAGGATGAGATCACCAAGCGCATCTTTGGCACCTATATCTCGCAGTATAATTTCAAGCGTTCCGAGGAGGACGGCGCAACCGTCAAACTCGTTTACGAGAACCGGGGCGAGACGCTGGGGCTGGCGCATGGCGACCTTAACGAGCGCATCGCGGAAAAGGTTGAGGAAGCCGACCTTGACCCGGATCAGGCGGCGCTGCTCGAAAACCTGCTGGGCAAGGATTACGAGGTCATCACGGCGGATGAGCGCCTCGACCGGATCGCGGCGGATTTTGTCGAGCATTGTGCAACGCGCTGGGAGTCTGGCAAGTCGCTGTTCGTCTGCATCGACAAGATCACCTGCGCCCGTGTCCTCCAGCGCATCCAGCCCCTCTGGCAGACGAAGGCGGCGGCGGTGCGCATGGCCTTTGTTGCCAAGCAGGCCGAGGCAGCGGCGGCGACGGATGAAGCTGAGGTGGCCTTGCTTGCCGACCAGGCGGTCAAGCTGGAAAAGCAGGCGTGCTGGCTTGATGAAACCATCGTCGAGATCATCATCAGCGAGGCGCAGAACGAGGTCGCCGACTTCAAGAAATGGGGCTTTGACATTATTCCCCACCGGGAGCGGATGAAGAAGGGATTCGATGCTGCCAGTGGCGAGCGCGTTGACGTGGAGTCGGCCTTCAAGGACCCGGCGCATCCCTTCCGCATCGCCATTGTCTGCGCCATGTGGCTGACCGGCTTTGACGTGGAATGCCTCTCGACGCTCTACATCGACAAGCCGATGAAGGCGCACACGCTGATGCAGGCCATCGCGCGGGCAAACCGCGTCTATCCCGACAAGGACCATGGCCTGATTGTTGATTACAACGGGATGCTCAAGAGCCTGCGGGCGGCTCTGGCGCAATATGCGCTTGGCGAAGACGGTGAGGGCGGCGAGGAGATCGTCGCGCCGATTGAGGAACGGGTGCAGGCCCTGATCGAGGCGCTTTCAGCGACGGAAAACTATTTGCGCACGCTCGGCTTTGATCCGGCCGCGCTGCTTGGCGCCAAGGGCTTTGTGCGGATCAAGGGTCTGGCGGCTGCCGTGAATGCCGTCTATCTCAGCGATGAAACCAAACGCCGGTTTGAGATCATGGCGCGGGAGATCTTTAACCGCTTCAAGGCCCTGTTGGTTGAGCCGAGCGCCAGGACTTTTGCCGAGCGGCACGACAATATCGAGGCGATCTATAAAAAGCTGACGGAACGGCGCGATACAGCAGATGTTACGGCGTTGCTGAAGGCGCTGCACCGGATCGTCAATGACGCCATTCTGACGCAAGACCCCGGCGAGGATCAGGCTGAGGGGCTGTTGTTCGACCTGAGCAAGATCGATCTCGAAAAGCTGCGCGACGAGTTTGCGCGGAAGGTGCAGCACAAGGCGACCGCGATTCAGGATATCCGCGACATAGTCGAGAAAAAACTTGCCAACATGCTGGCTCGTAATCCCATGCGCATGGACTATCAGGTAAAATACGAGAGTATTGTAGAAGATTACAATAGGGAGAAGGACCGCACGGCAATCGAGGACATTTTTGATCGGCTGCTCGATCTTGTACGAAGCCTTGATGAGGAACAGCAACGGGCGGCGCGGGAGGGCCTTTCAGATGATGAACTGGCGATGTTCGACCTGATGAAACGCGATGACCTCTCGAAGGCTGACCGTGAGCGCGTGAAGCAGGCAAGCCGTGAGATGCTGAACACGATCAGGGAGCGTTTAGCTAACCTTGAGCGCTTTTGGGCAAAGGAACAAACCAAGGGCGAAGTCGAGGCACTTATCCTGGACGAAATCTATTCAAGGCTTCCGTCGCCACCCTTCACGGCAGAGGACAAGAAACTGGTCGCCAGCAACGTCTATGTGCACGTCTGGCAACAGGCCATGGGCGGCGGCTTTGCGGCGCGCGTCTAGAGGACATGGGGCACTTGCCCCAAGACTCAGCGGTCTGTGCGCCCCCCAATCAAAACCCGATCAAGAAATATGGAGCCGCCGAAACCAGCCTAAGTCATTGAAATTATAGAATCCGCCCACTGTAACCACCCCCTTGCGGGCCACTTCAATCAAAACCCGATCAAATCTTTTGCCCTTCCAGAACCGTCCCCCTCAGAACAGCCCCTCGATCCTGCCTTCGGCGTCGAGGTGGATGGCTTCGGCGGCGGGGGTGCGGGGGAGGCCGGGCATGGTCATGATTTCGCCGGCCAGGGCCACGATGAATTCGGCGCCGCCAGCCAGACGCACGTCGCGGATGGGGATGGTGTGGCCAGAGGGGGCGCCCTTGAGGTTGGGGTCGGTGGAAAAGCTGTATTGGGTCTTGGCCATGCAGATGGGGAAATGGCCGTGGCCGGCGGCCTCGAAGGCGGCCAGGCGGGCGTGGATGCTGGCGTCGGCGGTTACCTCTGCCGCGCCATAGATGCGGGTGGCGATGGTGCGGATCTTGTCCCACAGGGGCAGGGCATCGGGATAAAGCGGGCGGAAATCGGCGCTGCCGCCGTCGGCCAGGCGGGCGACGTGTTCGGCCAGCGCCGTGGTGCCGTCGGACCCGTCGGACCAGTGGGTGCACTCGATGGCCTCGGCACCCAGCGCGCGGACCTTTTCCTTCAGCAGGGCCAGTTCGGCGTCGGTATCAGCATTGAAGCGGTTGATGGCCACCACGGCGGGCACGCCAAAGCGGGCGAGGTTTTCCAGATGGCGGGCGAGGTTGGCAAGGCCCGCTTCCAGCGCCGGCAGGTTTTCCTGCCCCAAGGCGTCCTTGGCCACGCCCCCATGCATCTTCAGGGCACGGACGGTCGCCACCAGCACGGCGGCAGCAGGCTTAAGGCCGGCCTTGCGGCATTTGATGTCGAAGAACTTCTCGGCGCCAAGGTCGGCGCCAAAGCCCGCCTCGGTGACGACATAATCCGCCAGCCGCAAAGCGGCGCGGGTGGCCATCACGGAATTGCAGCCATGGGCAATATTGGCAAAGGGGCCGCCGTGGACGATGGCGGGGGTGCCTTCCAGGGTCTGCACCAGGTTGGGCTGCATGGCCTCCTTCAGCAGCACGGTCATGGCGCCCACGGCCTTGAGGTCGGCGGCGGTCACGGGCTGGCGGCCGCGCGTCTGGCCCACCACGATCTGGCCAAGGCGGCGTTCCAGATCGGCCATGTCGCGGGCAAGACAGAAGATGGCCATCACCTCGGACGCCACCACGATGTCGAAGCCATCCTCACGCGGGAAGCCATTGGCGGCGCCGCCCAGGCCCACATTGATCTGGCGCAGCGCCCGGTCGTTCATGTCGAGGGCGCGCTTCCAGGTGATGCGGCGCACGTCGAGGTCCAGGGCATTGCCCCAATGGATGTGGTTGTCGAGCATGGCGGCCAGCAGATTGTTGGCCGCACCAATGGCGTGGAAATCGCCGGTGAAGTGGAGGTTGATGTCCTCCATGGGCACAACCTGGGCAAAGCCGCCGCCGGCCGCCCCGCCCTTCACCCCGAAACAGGGGCCGAGCGAGGGCTCGCGCAGGCAGATCGCCACCTTGCGGCCAATGCGCGCCAGGCCATCGCCCAGGCCCACGGTGGTGGTGGTCTTGCCCTCGCCAGCGGGGGTGGGGTTGATGGCGGTGACCAGAATCAGCCGGCCCTCGGGCCGGCCTTCCAGGCTCTCCACAAAGGGCAGGGCGATCTTGGCCTTGTGGGGGCCGTGGCGGTAAAGCTGGTCGGGTGGAATGCCAAGTCGGGCGCCCACTTCCTCGATGGGGTGGGGCCGCGCCGCACGGGCGATTTCGATGTCGGACCACGGCGCCGTGCGCTGGGCCAATCCCCTCTGGCTCATGGACAAGCTCTCCCCCGGCGTCTCGCCGCCACGCCCTCGCTTCTCGCCTGTTCAGGGGCACAAGGCAAGGGTTACCGCACGGGATCGCGCTTGCCCAATCCCGCTTGCTCAAGGGCGCCGTCCGTGCGACGCGTGCAGGGGGAGGAACCAAGCATGGATCTGGGACTGACAGGCAAACGCGCCCTGGTGACGGGCGCCCATCGCGGCACGGGGGCGGGCATCGCGGCGGCCCTTGCCGCCGAAGGGGCAGAGGTGCTGGTGCACGGCCATCTGCCCGGCGAGGCCGAGGCCACCGTGGCAGCGATTCTGGCGGCCGGCCATCGCGCAACCGGCCTTGCCGGCGATCTGATGTCGGATGCCGGCGCCGAGGCGCTGGCGGCGGCGGCCGGGCCGGTGGACATACTGGTCAACAATTATGGGCTGGCCACGCGCGGCAGCTGGGAGGCGAGCCTTGAAGACGACTGGCTCGACATGTACCAGCGCAATGTGCTGTCGGCCGCCCGCATGGCGCGGCTGCTGGCGCCGTATATGAAGACGCAGTGTTTCGGGCGCATCATCAATCTTGGCACCATCGGCTCCACAAGGCCTTCGGCGCGCATGCCGCACTATTATGCGGCCAAGGGGGCGCTGGCGACCCTTAACAGCAGCCTTGCCAAGGAACTGGCGCCCCATGGCATCACGGTGAACCTGGTCAGCCCCGGTCTGATCCGCACCCGCGAGGTGGAAGAGATGTTCCGCGCCCGGGCCACAAAGGAGGGCTGGGGGGACGACTGGGGTGCCATTGCCGCCCGCATCGCCGCCACCGAAATGCCCAATCCCACCGGCCGCGTGGCGGAGGTGCGCGAAGTGGCCGACATGGTCTGCTTTCTGGCAAGCCCGCGCGCCGGCTTCATAACCGGCGTCAACATCCGCGTCGATGGCGGCGCCACAGACGTGGTAGGCTGAACACTAACGTAACGCGGGCGATTGCCCCGAGGGAGAGACCAATGATCAAGCTTTATGGCGCCAGCGTGTCGCCTTATGTGCGCAAGGTGATGGTGGCACTGGCCGAAAAGGCCCTGCCTTACGAGCATGTGCCCGTGGGGCCGGGTGACAAGAGTGCGGCCTTTCTCGAGGCAAGCCCGCTGGGCAAGATTCCGGCCCTTAGCGATGGTGACTTTGCCATTGCCGATTCCACCGCCATCGCCACCTATCTGGACGAGGCCTATCCGGCGAACCGCCTTTACCTGCAGACCCCAAAGGAGCGGGCGCAGGTGGTGTTCTTCGACAAGTTCGGCGACACCCTGATGACGCCCACCGCCGGCCGCATCTTCTTTCAGCGCATCGGCCTGCCGCGCTTCTTTGGTGGTGTCACCGACGAGGCGGTGGTGACAACCACCATCGAGAAGGATCTGCCGCCCATCCTCAATCACCTCACCCGCCTGCTGGGCGACAAGGCCTGGCTGATGGGCGACCGCTTCACCATGGCGGACATTTCCTGTGTCTGCGGCTTTGTGAATGCGAAATATGCGGGCTGGGAGCCGGATGCGGCGCAGTATCCGGCGCTGACCGCCTGGATTGCGCGCACGCTGGCCCGCCCCTCGTTCGCCAAGGCGCTTGCGGCCGACAGGGCCATGTTCCCGGGCCAGTGAGTTTGGGCCAGTGAGTTTGGCCAGGTGAGTTTGGCCAACTGAGTTCTGGGGCCGCTCCCTTGGTGAAAGGGGGCGGCCAGCGGCCTCAGGGGCGCATGAAGTTGAAGTCGTCCTCGCCCACATTGCCGGCGATGAATTCAAGTTCGCTGCGGATGTCGTCGGCGGAGCGGGTTTTCGACCAGAGCCAGATCACCTGATCCAGCAGGGTGCGGCCGATCACGTCTGAGGGGATCCCTTTTGCCTCTGCTTCGGCAAGCAGGGTGGTGATGTGGCTGGTGACAAGATCCTTGGCGCTCATGGGACTGGTTTCCTGTTGTGCAAATGATTAGTCCGTGCCGGGACGTCTGAGCCAGGTCAAGGCGCCAAAGCCCGCAAGGGCGATCAGGGTGAGGCCCGCCGACAGGCTGAAGGTTGCCTGTGGGCCGGCCGCCACCCAGAGCAAGCCGCCGGCAGCATTTCCGACAAGCAGGGCAACGCCCTGGACAAGGTTGAAGGTGCCAAAGGCGGTGCCGCGAAAAGCCTGCGGTGCCACATCGGCCACCAGAGATGAAAGAATGCCCTGTGTCAGGCCCAGGTGCACCCCCCACAAAACGATGCCAGCCAGCGCCAGCGGCAGGGTATCGGCCAGGGCCAGCACAGAATTTGCCACCACGAACAGGCCAAAGCCCGCCGCCATCAGCCCGCGCCGCCCGATCCGGTCCGAGAGAACGCCAGCCGGATAGCTGGTCACGACATAGCCAAGGTTCATGACCACCAGCACCGCCGGGGCAAACATGGCGCCAAGGCCCAGATCCACGGCCCGCAGGATCAGGAACGCCTCCCCCAGGCGCGCGGCAGAAAAGACAAAGGCCACCGCCACCACCCCCCAATAGGCGGCCCCCAGCACGGTGATATCGGCCCGGCGGATGGGCAGGCGCGCGTCGGGATTGGGTTTGGTGTCGGGTGGCTCGCGCACGCCGAGCGCCAGCACCAGCACCGCTGCGAAGGCAGGCACGGTGGCGGCCCAGAAGGCGAGCGCATAGTTGCCGCCCCCCAGTGCCATCAGGGCAATCGCCAGTGCCGGCCCCAGCACGGCACCAATGGTGTCGAGGCTCTGGCGCAGGCCAAAGGCAGCACCGCGAATCTCGGGCGGGGTAATGTCGGCGATCAGGGCATCGCGGGGCGCGCCCCTGATGCCCTTGCCGATGCGGTCGATGAAGCGGGCCGCCACCACGGCACCAATGCTGGCCACCAGCGGAAACACCGGCTTGGTGACGGCGGCCAGTCCATAGCCCGCCAGGGCCAGCATCTTGCGCCGCCCCAGCCGGTCGCTGAGGACGCCGGAGAAGATCTTGACGATGGAGGCGGTGGCCTCTGCCATGCCCTCGATCAGGCCCACGGTGGCCATGCTCGCCCCCAGCACGCTGACGAGATAGACCGGCAGCAGGCCGTGGATGATCTCGGACGAGATATCCATCAGCATGGAAACAAGGCCAAGCGCCCACACCGCCGTCGGCATGCGCGGCGGTGTGGGCACCAGTGTCATGCGGGCGTGCTTGTCATGGTCAGGCGATCTCGAACAGGCCGGCGGCACCCATGCCACCGCCGACACACATGGTGATCACCGCATATTTGGCGCCGCGCCGCTTGCCCTCGATCAAGGCATGGCCGGTCATGCGCGCGCCCGACATGCCATAGGGATGGCCGATGGAGATGGAACCACCTGAGACATTCAGCTTTTCGGGGTCGATCCCCAGCCGGTCGCGGCAATAAAGCACCTGCACCGCAAAGGCCTCGTTCAGTTCCCACATGTCGATGTCGGAGACCTTGAGGCCCGCGCGCTCCAGCAGGCGCGGCACGGCAAAGACGGGGCCAATGCCCATCTCGTCCGGCTCGCAGCCCGCAACAGCAAAGCCCCGGAAATAGCCAAGCGGCTTCAGGCCACGGCTGGCGGCGGCCCGGGCTTCCATCACGACGCAGGCCGACGCCCCGTCGGACAGCTGGCTGGCATTGCCGGCGGTGATGAAATTGCCTTCGCCCTTGACCGCCTGAAGTGACGACAGGCCGGCCAGGGTGGTATCTGCCCGGTTACCCTCGTCGCGGGTGAGCGTTACGGCCTCCATGCGGGTCTCGCCGGTGGCCTTGTCCTGCACCGCCTTCATGGTGGCAAGGGGGACGATTTCCGCGTCAAAGCGGCCGGCGGCCTGGGCGGCGGCGGTGCGGCGCTGGCTTTCCAGGGCGTATTCGTCCTGGGCGGCGCGGCTGACGCCATAGCGCTTGGCCACATTGTCGGCGGTGTCGATCATGGGCATCCACAGTTCCGGCTTGTGCTCCTTCAACCAGTCTTCGAAGAAATGGTGCCGGTTCATGTTGTTCTGCACCAGGCTGATGGACTCAAGACCACCGGCCACCATCACGTCGGAACCGGACGCGATGATCTGGTTCGCCGCCACCGCAATGGCCTGCAGGCCCGACGAGCAGAAGCGGTTGATGGTGGTGCCAGAGACCGTCACCGGGCAGCCCGCGCGCAGGGCCGAGGTGCGGGCCACATTGTGCCCCGTTGCCCCTTCGGGATTGCCGACGCCCAGCACCACGTCTTCCACTTCGCCGGCCTCGATGCCGGCGCGGCGGATGGCCTCGCCAATCACATGGCCGCCCAGCGTGGCGCCGTGGGTGGCGTTGAAGGCCCCTTTGAAGGCCTTGCCAATGGGCGTGCGGGCGGTGGAAACGATAACGGCTTCCCTCATGGGTCTTCTCCTATTGTTGTTTGGGCCGTGCCTAGCGCCGGTCGCGGGCGAGGCGGGCCATGCGGGCAAAAAGGTCGGCGATGTTCGGCGCCGCGTGGCTGTGGCTGAACTCGCGGTAAAGCGTGTCGACGTTCACGGCGATACGCTCGGCATCACCCCAGTTCGACCAGTCGCCAAGGGCGATATCGCGGGCGGCTTCCTCGGGCCCCAGGCCCGCCTGGAAACGCTGCCATGCCTCGTCGCGGATATAGATCAGGTAATCCCGCAGGGCGTTGACGGCGCGTATGTCGGTGACGGGGCCATGGCCCGGGACCACGGTTTCTATGCCAAGGTCGCGGATCAGGTCGCAGGCGGCAATCCAGTTGCCCACCGGCCCCGCCCACATGAT
>CANCOY010000105.1 GCA_947379865.1 Acetobacteraceae bacterium | reverse complement strand
ACATGGCGGTAGTCGTGGCGACCACCGGCATCGCAGGGCTTCCCCCGCGCATGGTTGACGGCTATCCGGCCGAGGAAGCCTTTGCGCGCATGCAGGCGGTCCTTGCCACCCGCCTTGGCGCTGCCCATGCCAATCTCTTTGCCATGCCCCGGCGTCAGGGGGATGCAATCACCTGGGTTGCCGACACCGATGGCGAGATCGGGAACGTCGGCATGCTGCCTCCGGCTGGCCAGGCCGCAGCCATGGCCTCGGTAGAGCGGCTCTTGTCTGATGTGCGGACCCTGGGCGACCGGCTGGGCACAGAAAACCGCGAGCTGGCACGACTGGCCCGGGTGCTGCGGGCGGCCGCGCGCACGCCGCCACCTGCCCTGGTGCGGACAGTTGGCACACAGCCCGTCATCATCCTCTGGACCCATGACGCAACGGCGGCGTCCCTGATTGAACCGGCGGCGCCCGGCCCGGTGATCGCTGTTCGCAGCAGCGAAAGGGGCCTTGGGATCCTGCATGCGGCCTGGATTTTACCCCTGTTGCTGGGGGCATTCTTTGCTGTTGCAGCCATCAGCAATGGCACGGCACAGGTGCCTGCGGACCCACGCATTGCCACCCTGCGCGCCCAGCTAGACCAATTGCAAGCGATCAACCCGGCACAATGTGCGCCAGCCCAGGCGCCCAAGCCCAACTAGCCGTCCAAGGAGCGCGCCGAATGAGAACCGGAACGATGCTGCGTCTCCAGGCAACCGATGGCCTGGCGCCACTTGGCGCCTTCAGCCAGCCGGTGCACAAGAGCTATGCACAAATTCGCGCTGCCGTACTGCAGGATCTGGGGCCGGGCTTTGCCGACTATTTCGCCCGCCCCGATGTTGATCCCGGCGCCGACCGTCTGGGCTGGCATGCGCATCAGCCAGGAAACCCGCGTCGCTGGGTTGATCTGGCCCCCGATGAGCAGGCCGCCCTCGAGCCTGCCCGGGTACGCCTGCGCGATGGCTTCAATGGCTATCTGCAACGGCTGTCCGAGAGCGCTGAGAACAGCACACGCAGCAATTTCCGGAAGATACTGGAGCAGGCACTTCAATGTCCGTCGGCGGAGTATCTCTATGTCGTCGAACCGGAGGAGCGGCTAAGCCATCGCAGTGCCAATCCGCTCGCCGATGAGGCCGCTGGTGCGGCAGAGAGCGCAGTGCCGCGGGATCCCCAGTTTGTGCTGGCCTTCTGGGGCTTTCGTCCGGCCGACCGGGCTGAGGGGTTTGATCCCCTCGCCTTCCGGGAACCGGTCGAGGTACCCGTTGCGCCCGTTGCCACAGCGGCCCCGGCGGCGCTGGTTGCGCCAGTGGCGGCGGCAGGATTCCCCTGGCTGAGGTGGCTGTTGCTGGGCTTGTTGCTGCTTCTTTTGCTGCTGCTGTTGCTCTGGTGGCTCTACACCCGCCAGCCACCCTTCTCCTGGCTGCCCCGCTGGGGCGCACCTCCTGCCGTCGAGATGGTAATCCCAGAGGATACTGTACCGACAACGCCCCGGCAAATTCCGGAGGCAGTGGTGCCAGAGCCGCCGGTCCAGCCGGTTGTCCCTGAGAAGCCAGCGCTCCCTGTGGAAACCAAGCCGGTTCCTGAGGTGCCCAGGGCAGAGGTCGCGCCGCCTGAGGTGAAGACCGCACCCAAGGCCCTGACCATGCCGGAGGATTTTTCCAAGGATCAATCGTTCCTTGAGGGAACGTGGCGCAATCGCACGGGCCTGCGTCTGGGCGACAAGCCGGTCGACGTCTTTTACAAGGTTGGGCCTGATGGCAAGGGGCAGATGTTCCTCAAACTGCCCGGACAGGATGGCTACTGCACCGGCCCTGTGACGATCGGCACCGACGAGAAGGCGCTGAAATTCTCGCAGAGTGATTCCCTGTCGTGCCCGAATGGGGCCACCGTCAACCGGGCGCGGGTTACCTGCGTTCGCGGGGCAGACGGCAAGGCCTCGTGCGACGGTGTCAACCTGCAGGACAATGGCGCCGACGACAGCCACTTCACCGTCGACATGGAGCGGGTGGACCGCCTGCCCTGAGCAGTTGGAGGGCGGGTGCAGCAAGTTGCGCCCCCGCCCTTCAGCCTAGTCGGTGATGTTGAAACGCAAGGCAGCCTGCGGGCTGCCGCAACTATTGCCGCCCCAGGTGGGATCGACCGGGATGGCCGCTTCCCGCTGGGCAATGGTCTTGCCCCGATAAACCACCCACAGACGGAACTTCTCCGGCCGGCCGTTGTGCTCGCAATTGGCTACATCGATGCGATAAGCGCCCTTTTGCGGATTGGGAAACACGACATGTTCCACCGGGTCGATCACTGGCTCGTTGTCTGAGCCATTGGTGTCCAGATCTAGCCGCCCTCCACAGGCCTGCATTTCAGTGGCCGTTACCGTTCCACCACTAGGGCAACGCACAAAAACATCGAGATCGTGGGTTGATCCCCAGGCCATAAAGACCTCGAGTTCACCAGCCTCGGCGCCGCGATCACGCGCCCTCTGTTCGTCAGGCGCTTCGGCACGTGGCGGCGGAGGGGGTGGAGGGGGTGGAGGGGGTGGAGGGGGTGGCGGCGGCGGTTTCTGCCGTGGCGCAGGCGCAGGGGGTGGTTCGGGTTTTGGCGGTTCATTGCTGAGTGATTCTGCCGGCGGCGCCGATGGCGCTGTTTCATTGCTGAATTTCAGAGGCGGTGGCGGGCTGGATGCCGGCTCAGCCGGGGGCTCGCTCTGTCCCTCTGTCTTGAGGGCGTCAAGCAGGGCCTGATTCAGGACACCCGTTTCGGCCAGACCGGCATCACGTTGGAACTCCTGCGCGGCCTCGCGCGCCTTCTCGCTTCGCTGCCCATTCGCCGGTCCCGGATCATAGCCGCGCTCGGCAAGGCGGCGCTGAATGTCCGAGATCATCGGATCAGGCTTGGGCGCTTGCGAAGCGGGTGGCATCGGGTCCGCCGCCGCTTCGGGTTTGGCTGGCGGGGTGGGCGGCGGATCTGGTCGTTGCACGGGTGGCTGGGGGGGCTTTTGCGGCGTCGGTGGGCGCCCCTGGGGGTCGCGGCCAGCACTGCCTGCCGTAACCTGTGGCTCGGCAAATTTGATGTGATCAAGAAGAGACGCGGAAGGCTTGCCGTCAACAGGCAATCCCGCCTGCTTCTGATAGGCCTTGATGGCCGCCCGCGTTGCCGCATCCAGTTCGCCGCTGGCCGGTCCGGGCTGAAAGCCATGGGCGGTCAGGGCTTCCTGTATGCCCTGGATATAGGCCCGCTGCAGGGCCGCAGCGCTGTTGTCCTGTGCAAGTCCCGGACCTGCAAAACCCGTCAGGGCAAACACCACCACAACAAGGCGAAGCAGACCCCGCACGTCTGGCCGCGATCGTGCCAGTGCATGCCTGTGGCCCGCAGGCAAGTATTTGTCAGCTTTCGGATAAGGCATCGCCAGCACCTTGCCAATGCAATCGCGGACAGATTATCCGCCTACAGACAAGACTAACATGCCATCAGCCGCAAGCGGCAGCCATCACTCGGGGATCTGGAAGGTAAGGTAGGACTGGGGGCCTCCACAGGGCCAGTTCCAGCCGGGGTCGACGGGGATTTCATTGCTGGTCTGGGCAATTGTCTTGCCCTTGTAGACAACCCACAGGCGAAAGCCCTCGGGTGGCCCCATCAGTTCGCAATTGGCAATCTCAACCCGGTAGCGCCCCTCCGGGGGGGCGGGAAAAACCACGTGCTCGACCGGGTCCGACACCTTCAGGGTGCCAAGAGCATTGGTGTCAAGATCGAGCTTGCCGCCACAATCCTCCATGTTGCGGAACCAGATGTTGCCGCCCGTGGGGCAGCGCACATGCAGGTCGATATCACTGGTGGATCCCCAGGCAAGGAAGATCTCCAGCATGCCCTCCCTGGCACCGCGTTCCCGCGCCTTTTCTTCCGTGGCCGCCTCGGGTCGGGGTGGTGGCGGCGTGGCAGCGGGCGGGGGCGAAGGTGGTCGTGCAGGCTCTACCGGCTTTGGTAAAGCAGGTTTGGGACGCGGCTGGGGCGGAGCCTTTGCCGCTTCGGAAGGCGACGGCGGCGCGATATCGTTGCTGAATTTCAGGGGTGGAGGCTGAGGTGCGTCAGCGGGCCGTGCGGCTGTCGCCCCCCGCAACCGTTCCAGCAAGGCCTCGGTAAACAGGCCCGTCTCCGCCAGGCCGGCATCGCGTTGATAGGCCCTTACGGCGTCGCGCGACCGCGCACTGGGGTTGCCATCGGCCGGCCCCGGGTCGTAGCCCTGGGTTGCCAACTGGCGCTGCACCTCTGCGATCAGAGGATCTACAGCCGCGTCCACCACGGCAGCGGGAGCGCCATCCTGTGCATTGGCAGCCGGCCCCGCCAACATCAGCATGACCGGCACCGCGAGCAGACGCAGGAGGTTCCCACCAAGAAAAGCCACGCCCGGCAGGGCCCCCCGACCATCGGCGGCGGCGGCATCGGCTGGCAGATGGCAGGGCATCAGCATGGAGGTCGTCTCATGGCAGCAACCTGCTGCAAAAAACCATAATCAACTTACCACGCTCCGCCTGACGCGGCATCGGCTATGGAGGCGATTCGATCACCCTTAGGAAGGAAATATTTTACGCGCTCCTCTCCTTTAACTGGTGCACCCATCTCCAAAAACAGGGTTCTGCGGGCGTCGGGCACCATCTGCGCAGGGGTGGGTGAGGGCAGGAATGGAAGACTATATTTGGCATCTCTCCGCCTGCACCTTAAGTATCTGTTTTTTCTATCTTTTCTGGAGCCTTCCGGGGGCAGAAAAAGGCCATTTTCTTCGACAAATCCGACAAAGTGGTGTAGAGTTTGGCGTGTCAGAAAAACCAGTCTTCACCAACCGATTCACGGGCGTCGCAAGCAGCGCCAGGCGCAGCTCGTCGCTCCCTGTAAAATCCCCTTCAGCGGGCCTCATCCTGTCCCCGCGCGGGTCGCAGGCTTCTCCCCTGTGGACAGGCCAGCGCCAGCGCCCCTGGGGGTACCGCCATCTGGCGAAATCGCCATTTCCCTATGCAGCCGCTCAGGCAGCCCAACCGCCCCGCCCGGCTCATGAAAGAGTAATTCCATGTCCATCGCCTTGACTGACGGGTCCGGCAGCGCCGGATCCGAGCCGGAAATCGATCTCACCCAGGAAATGCATGGCTCATTCCTGAGCTATGCCATGAGCGTGATCATCAGCCGTGCGCTGCCCGACGCGCGCGATGGCCTGAAACCGGTGCACCGGCGCATCCTCTATGCGATGAAGGAAGGCGGCTACGACGCGGGGAAACCCTATCGCAAGTCGGCCCGCATCGTCGGCGACGTGATGGGCCAGTATCACCCCCATGGCGACAGTTCGATCTATGACGCTATGGCCCGCATGGCGCAGGACTTCTCCATGCGCATGCCGCTGATCGACGGCCAGGGCAATTTCGGCTCGGTTGACGGCGATCCACCGGCGGCCATGCGATACACCGAGGCCCGTCTGGAGCGCTCGGCCGAGGCGCTGCTGGCCGACATCGACAAGGAAACCGTCGACTTTGGCCCCAACTATGACGGCTCCCTGCAGGAGCCAAGCGTGCTGCCCACGCGCCTGCCGAACCTGCTGATCAATGGCGTGTCGGGCATCGCGGTTGGCATGGCGTCGAACATCGCGCCGCACAACCCGATCGAGGTGGTGAACGCAGCCATTGCGCTTGCCCAGGATCCCACCATCGATCTCGACGCCCTCATCGAGATCATCCCCGGCCCCGACTTCCCGACAGGTGCCTCCATTTGCGGCAAGGGGGCCATTCGTCAGGCCTATGCCACGGGGCGCGGCTCGCTCACGGTGCGCGGGCTTGCCACGATCGAAACCGTGAAGGCGCGCAAGAGCACGACCGAAAAGGTCGTCATCGCCATCACCGAACTGCCCTATCAGGTCAACAAGGCGCGCCTCGCCGAGAAGATCGGCGAACTGGCCGATGCCGGCGACGAAGGCGGCATCGTCGGCATTTCTGACGTGCGCGACGAATCCGACCGCACCGGCATGCGCCTGGTGGTCGAACTCAAGAAGGATGCCGATGCGAACGCGGTGCTGAACGCGCTCTATCGCATGACCGACCTGCAGACCACCTTTGGCACCAACATGGTTGCCATCGACTGGTCGTCGGGTGGTCCGCGCCCCGAGCAGATGGGCCTGAAGCGCCTGCTCGAAATCTTTGTCGCCCATCGCCGGCAGGTGATCCGTCGCCGCTCGCTGTTCGAGTTGAAGCGCGCCCGCCAGAAGCTGCATCTCCAGGCCGGCCTGCTGGCAGCGCTGGACATGATCGACGTGGTGATCGCCACCATCCGTGCGGCCCGCGACCAGCCAGAGGCCCGCGCCGGCCTGATGGCCCTGCGCTTCCCCAACACGGGCCTGCTGGCGGAAATCGTCGGCCTCGACCCGGAAGCAAATTTCGCCGACGACATGGTGGCGCTGGACGAAATCCAGGCCAAGGCCATTCTCGACATGCGCCTGGCGCGCCTCACCGGCCTCGAGCGCGAGGAAGTGGCGGCCGAAGCGCGGGAACTGGCGGGGGAGATCAACGGCCTGCTGCTGGTCCTGAACGACGCCCTGCGCGCCAATGACGTGCTGGTGGAAGAACTGGTCACCGTGCGCGACGGCCTGCGCGCCCAGCTGAAGCCGCGTCGCACCCGGATTGAAGAGGCGCTGGCCGAGGTTGACGACCTCAGCCTGATCCCGCGCGAAGACATGCTCGTCACGCTTACGGCCTCTGGCTATATCAAGCGCGTGCCACTCTCTGCTTTCCGCACCCAGGGACGCGGCGGCCGGGGCAAGATGGGCGCCAAGGCGAGCGACAGCGAGCCCGTGCAGCTCTCCCTCCAGGCCACCACCCATGCCCGCCTGCTGGTATTCACCGCCAAGGGCATGGTTTACGCCATCCCGGTCTACAAGCTGCCGGCGGGTGAGCCGCGGGACAAGGGGCGTCCCATTGTCAATTTCTGTGAATATCTGAAGGGCGAGGAAATCTCCGCCGTGCTTGTGCGCGAGGAAGATGCGGAGGCCAGTGACAATCTGGTGTTCGTCACCACTCTTGGCACCGTGCGCCGCAATGCGGCGGCCGATTTCGCCCGCGTCAACGCCAATGGCAAGATCGCCATGAAGTTCGACGGTGACGACGCCGAGACGCGCCTTGTAGCCGTCCTGCCGGCAGGGCCAGAGGATGACGTGCTGGTGGCCACCGCCAAGGGCTATGCCATCCGCTTCCCCATCGATGATGTCCGCGTCTTTGCCAGCCGGGATTCGGTGGGCGTGCGCGGCATCAATCTTGGACGGGGCGACCGGGTGGTGGGTGCGGCCATTCTGCCCCATTCCGACGCCACGCCAGAGGAGCGCGAGGCCTGGAGCCTGAATGGCGCCGAAGAGGCCGATGACGATGGTGAAGCATCCGCCAACCGCCAGCGCCTGATGGACATCCTCGCCGCCATGAGCGACGTCCGCAAACAAGACCTGACCGAAACCGAGCGCGTCCTGTTGACCGTTACAGCAGGTGGCTATGGCAAGCGTACGTCCAGCCACGCCTATCGCACCCAGGGGCGTGGTGGCAGCGGTGTTCGGGCTGCGAAGGTGGGGGTGGATACGGGCCCCCTCGTCGCTGCCCTGCCAGTTCCAGCCGAAGATGACGTGATGATCACCACAGCGCGCGGCGTTGTGATGCGCCTCAAGGCTGAGGGCATCCGCCTCACCGGCCGCGTTGCCCGTGGCACCCGTCTGATCACCCTCGATACAGGCGATACCATTCATACTGTCATGCGTCTCGACGGTGCCAAGGACGATGGGGTCGATACGGCCTCCACGTCCGACACCCCCGAAGAAGCCTGATCACGCGGCGAGAAGGAGCCTCCCCATGACCTCACGTCCCGCCCAGACCTATGACGAAAACTCGATCCGTGGTCTCGAATACCCCGACAACGTCCGCAAGCGCCCGGGCATGTACATTGGCGACACGGATGATGGCTCCGGCCTGCACCACTGTGTCTTTGAGATCGTCGATAATTCGGTTGACGAGCACATGGGCGGCTTTGGCAGCCGTATTGAAGTGGCGCTGCATGCCGATGGTTCCTGCTCGGTGCGCGACTGGGGCCGTGGCATTCCGGTAGGCATTTCCAGCCAGTACAATGTTTCCACCCTGGAAGTCTGCCTTGGCCGCCTGCATGCCGGTGGCAAGTTCGACGACGACAAGGTCTCTGGCGGCCTGCATGGCGTCGGCGCTGCCGTGGTGAACGCCCTGTCGCTGACCATGACGGGCACCGTGCGCCGCGAAGGCAAGACCCACATTGCCCGCTTCGAGCGTGGTGTGACCATCGAGCCCACCCATGCGGTGGGCGACGCGGCTGAGGCTGATTACGGGACAGAGATCGTCTTCACGCCTGACCCGCGCATTTTCTCCCAGACGGAATTCGATTTCGCCATTCTGGAGCGGCGCTTTCGCGAACTCGCTTTCCTGAATGCCGGGATCGAAATCACGTTGCGGGACCTGCGCGACTCAAAAGGCCGGGCCGCCCGCCACTTTTATGAAGGCGGCGTTGCAGAGTTCGTCCGCCACATCGACCAGGCGCGCACCCCCCTGCTGCCTGAGCCCATCAAGTTCAACAAGCTGGTCAAGACCACCCGCCCCGACCCGGAGCGGGCGGGCGACATGGTGCCGGTCGACATCCGCGTTGAAGTGGCCATGTGGTGGACGGAAGACTATGGCGAGCATGTCTTTGGTTACACCAACAACATTCCCCAGGCTGATGGTGGCACCCACATCACCGGTTTCCGCACGGCGCTGACCCGGACGATCTCCGCCTTCATCACTGAAGGCGAGATGGCCAAGAAGCTGAAGGCCGATATCGATGGCAGCGACATTCGCGAAGGCCTGACGGCGATCATCTCCGTCAAGATTCCAGGCCCCAAATTCTCGTCCCAGACCAAGGCCAAGCTGGTTTCTTCCGAGGTTCAGCCAGCCGTACAGTCCGTCGTCTCGGAGTCCATCAAGACCTGGCTGGACAACAATCCCAAGGAAGCCCGGCGGATTGCCGCCAAGATCGTGGAGGCGGTCGAGGCACGTGAGGCCGCCCGCAAGGCGCGGGAGCTGACCCGCACCAAGAAGAGCACCATCGCCAGCCTGCCGGGCAAGCTGGCCGACTGCCAGACGCGCGATCCGGCCGAGGCTGAACTGTTCATCGTCGAGGGTGACTCGGCCGGTGGCTCTGCCAAGCAGGGGCGCGACCGTGGTTATCAGGCGATCCTGCCCCTCAAGGGCAAGATCCTGAACGTCGAGCGCGCCCGCCTCGACAAGGTCCTGTCCAACCAGGAAGTCGGCACCCTGATCATGGCGCTGGGCGCCGGCATCGGTCAGCCGTCGGAGGATGGCAAGGACCAGGGCTTCAATGCCGACAAGGTGCGTTACCACAAGATCGTGGTGATGACCGACGCCGACGTGGACGGCGGCCACATCCGCTCTTTGCTGCTCACCTTCTTTTATCGCCAGATGCGCGAGATCGTGGAGCGCGGCTATCTCTATATCGCCGAGCCACCCCTATACCGCGTGCAGAAGGGCCAGAAGGGCGAGCCTGTGTATCTGCGTGACGAGCCAGCCCTTGAAGAGCACCTCACCCATTTGGCGCTGGACACCGGCCGGCTGGTTTCGGGAGAGCGGGTGATCGAGGGCGAGGCCCTGATCGACATCGTCCGCCAGGCCCGGCGCTATGCGCCGCATTTCGAGGCCTTTGCCAACCGGATTGGGGATGAACGCCTGGCCGAAGGGATTCTGCGGGCGTCCGAAACCGCCCCGGCCAATGATCTGGCCGGGCTGGCCGCCCTGACCGTGGCCGATCTGGGCAGCATGGCGCCGCGCGGTCTGGTCTGGACGGTGGTGCGCGGCACCGATGATGGGGCGGTGACCATTGTCGAGACCGACCATGGGGTCATCACCCGACACCCCCTGGAAGCAGACCTGCAAACCTGGCCGGAACTGGTGGCGTGCCAGGCTGATGCCGCCTGGCTGGCGGAAATCTTCAAGGCCGACACGCAGTTCGAGATGGACGACGTGCGGATCCCGCTGCGTGCCCCCTCTGCGCTGCTGCGTCTGGTTGATGAGCGTGGCCGCAAGGGCCTGTCGATCCAGCGCTACAAGGGTCTGGGTGAGATGAACCCCGACCAGCTGTGGGAGACGACCCTGAACCCCGCCAACCGCCGACTGGTCCGCGTGCGCAATGCGGATGCCACGGCGTCGGACGAGATGTTTGCGGTGCTGATGGGCGATGCCGTGGATGTGCGCAAGGCCTATATCACCGAGCACGGGTCGAGCCTGAAGGAAATCGATCTGGTGTGATCATCCCTGTTCCGCTCCGGTGGCCTTGGCCGCCGGGGCGGACAGCGCCCGGACTAGGGACGTGCCTTGCGCAGGCGCACCACGGCCACGTCCATGGCGGACAGGAACCTTGAACGATCCGCCTTGGAAAAGGGCGCCGGGCCGCCAATACCCTCGCCGCCCGCCCCTGCCCGCAGATCTGCCATTATGGCCCGCACGGCGATGGCACTGCCGATGGAATCAGCCGTAAATGGCTTGCCATTGGGCGCAAGCACCGCAGCGCCAGCCTTAAGGCAGCGGTCGGCCAGCAAAATATCTGAGGTGATGACAAGTTTCAGGGCATTGGCCCGCTCGGCGATCCAGTCGTCGGCGGCATCAAAGCCCGCATCCACGATCTGGCGGGTGATCAGCGGGTGCAGCGGCATGCGCATGGGGCTGTTGCTGACCACAACAACGGCCAGCTCATAACGGAAGGCGACCTTATAGATCTCTTCCTTTACGGGGCAGGCGTCGGCATCGACAAGTATTTCGAGGCCGTCTTCTGCCATTCCATCTCTCCGATGCAGGTCCGGACGACGACTGGCGCCGACCGGACCTGGGGTTCACCGTTTATCAGTCGATCCGTCAACGACGGGCGACGCGCCTCGGCTCATCAAAATTGGCCGCCTGACCAAAACTGCCTGCATGACGCTCGATCGGCGTGCCGATGAGGCGTTCGATGCCCCGCAGCAGGTTGCGCTCCGACGGCGCGCAGAGGGAGATCGCAATGCCGCTGCGCCCCGCACGGGCCGTGCGGCCGATGCGATGCACATAGGCCTCGGCCGCGTCGGGCAGTTCGTAGTTGAAGACATGGGAGATGTCGTCAACGTCGATGCCACGGGCGGCAATGTCCGTCGCCACCAGGATCGAGGTCCGCCCCGACTTGAACGAGGCCAGCGCGTTCGAGCGCTCACCCTGGCTCTTGTCACCATGAATGGCGCCTGCAGAAAGGCCCGCATTCTGGAGATGGAGGTGAACCGTGTCGGCACAGCGCTTTGTCCGGGTAAAGACAATGGCGCGGCCCACTTCCGGTGCCGAAAGCAGCGTGGTCAGCACGTGGCGCTTTGAGGCGTTGTCCGTCTGTACGACGCTCTGGGCGATACGCGAGATGGCGGGCGAATCACTGCCAGCCGAAATCTGCACGGGGTCCTTCTGGAACTCGCGGGCAAGATTGCGGATCTGCTTGGGCATGGTTGCCGAGAGCATCACCGTCTGGCGGGGCTTGGCCACCATCTGCAGGATCTCGCGGATCGCCGGCATGAAGCCGAGATCGAGCATGTGATCCGCCTCGTCGAGGACGACGATGTTGGTGTGGTCAAGGCGGACGGCACCGGACGACGCATGGTCAAGCAGGCGACCGGGCGTTGCCACAATGATGTCCACGCCGCGCGACAAAGCGCGGATCTGCGGCATGGCGCGCGCGCCACCCACAACAAGGGCGACCGACACCCGCATGAACTGGCCATAGATCCGGATGTTGTCGGCAATCTGGGAAGCCAGTTCCCGCGTGGGCGACATGATCAGGGCGGTGGCGGTCTTGGGGCGCGGCGGGGTGCCCCGGGCGGCGATCTGGTTGAGAAGCGGCAGCACGAAAGCGGCCGTCTTGCCCGTGCCCGTCTGGGCGGTGCCAAGCACATCGTGGCCAGCCAGCATGGCCGGGATCACGTCTGCCTGAATCGGAGTGGGAGTGGTGTAGCCTTCGGCCGATACGGCACGAAGGATTGCCTCGGCAAGGCCAAGGTCAGTGAACTGTTTCAAGTAGGATCTTTCCTCTGCCATCGCACGTGCGAGCCTGGCAGGCCTGCGGGCGATGATGCGGTTCTCTGGAAGCTTGCGTAGATCAGCTGCCGGCGGTTCGCGTGCCCCTGAGGCACCCTTCATGACACCCATCGCAAGACTGATGGGGAGAAGACTGCGCCGCTGACGATGCGTTCACCATCCACGCACGACGCTG
>CANCOY010000104.1 GCA_947379865.1 Acetobacteraceae bacterium | reverse complement strand
GCGTCTGGGCTTTGAGCCGGACGAGCGCGTCTTTGCCGCCGCCGCCCGCATGCTTTCGCTGCTCGGCTTCTCGCAGGTGCGGCTGATGACCAACAACCCCCTCAAGGTCTCGGGCCTGGAGGGCTTTGGCGTGGCGGTGGTGGAACGCGTCCCCCATGCCTTCCCCGCCAACGACCACAACGCCGCCTATCTCAACACCAAGGCCACCCGCAGCGGCCATCTGCTGTAGGGGCGGGGCGGCCTAGCCAAAGACGAAAAAAGTCTGGACGACAGTGCGGGATACCCGTATGGTTGGCCATGGTCCAGCCACGGTTGTTTGAATGGGACGATGGCAAGGCGGAGGCTAATCTCGCCAAGCACGGCATGCCCTTTGATTACGCAACCGCGGTTTTTCTTGATCCGGCAGGTATCGATTTTGACGCATCGCACCACAACGATAGAGAGGTGCGTCATAAATTTGTTGGGCAGATCGACGGCCGGATTTTTACCGTCGTCTACACGCAGCGTGGCGCGACCATCCGCCTGATCTCTGCGAGGCGCGCGAATGCGCAAGAGGAGCGCCGATATGGCCAAGTTTGTTCTTGATCCCGGGCATCCGCCTACATTGTCGCCAGAAGCCAAGGCGCGGCTGGACGCGATGACGCCGGAAGAGATCGAGGCCAATGCCCTGGCGGATGCTGACAATCCACCGCTCTCGGCATGTGAACTGGTCCGCATGTCGGCAGCCCGGCTCGCCAAGACAGCGCGCGCTGAGGCAGGTCTGAGCCAGGTGGGGTTTGCTGCTGCCTACCATATCAGTGTGGGCCGGCTCCGTGATCTGGAGCACGGTCGTTTCAAACAACCTGACAGCGCCTTGCTGGCCTACCTCACGCTCATCAAATCCGACCCAGCCGCCGCACGCAGGGTTCTGGAGGCCCAGAAGCCATAAAGGCGCCCGGCCCGAGGCGGCGCAGGGGGTAATTTTGGCCGGGAGCACGCTGACCTGATCTATCTAAGCCCCTGAAATTCCTAGGCCTCGCTCTGGCGCGCTTCTTGCTTGGCTTGCCCGGATCCCTGGGACGCCTGAATTTCATGACCGTTTTTGCCACCTCTGATCATTCTGCGGGCCTCGGCCCGGCCGTCCGCGCGACGGTCGGTGCGTCGCCGGCCGGGGTTCAGACGGTGCAGGGGGGGCCAAGCTTTGCCGTGGCCCTGGCCGATCAGGTGGCGCGTACGGTACCGGCAGGATCCCCGCCTCCGGCGCCTGCGCCCGGCAGCCGTCTTGCCCGCCCGGACAGGGATGGCAATCTCTATGCTGCCCCCCGCCTGCTGCCAGGCCGCCATGACGAAGGGCCGAACGGCTCCACCCAGGTGGCCAGCCATGGGTCGGCCGAATATTCCCTCGGCGATCTGGTGGACATCATCAACCCGCTGCAGCAGCTGCCGATCGTCGGCCCGGTCTATCGCGCCCTGACCGGCGACACCATCAAGCCGGAAATGCGCGTGGCGGGCGGCGCCCTTTATGGCGGCCCCATTGGCCTGGCGCTGGCGGTGGCGGATTCAGCCGTGGAAGAGGTCAGCGGCCGCGATACGGGCGGCAATATCGTGGCGATGTTTGCGCCAGACCGGGCGCCCATCACCCGGGGCTCCAGCAGTCTTTTTGCGGCGAAATCTCCCGAGGCGCCCGCTGCGGTCACGGCGGCCCTGCAGCCCCCGGTTACTGGCGCCCCGCCAGCCAAGACCCCGGCGGTCGAGATCCCGCCAATCGAGATCCCGGCTGCGAAGCAGGCCCAGCCCGTGCTGGCCTTTGCCGGCGCCGGCCAGATCCGCCCCGGCGCCATTGCGGCCCCGGCCGGGCCACAGCCCCTGATGCCAGCCGCCGCAGCCCTGCCGCGCGCCGCCAATGCCTTTACCGCCCAGAACGCCCTTGGCCCGCCGCGCCCTGGCCAGGCCACGCCTGAGATGTCAGGCGATGCCTTCAACGCCCTGATGAAGAGCATTGGTGCCAATTCGGCCGATGCCGCCGGTGTTGCCGCTGCCCAGCCCGCCTCCCTGCCGCTGCCAACACCTTCAGCACCGCCACCGGCGCAGAAGCCCACCGGCGAGCCGGCCGAAGCCGCCCCCCATAATGACGGCACCACCATGATCAATGGTGCCAAATTCTTCCCCGTAAGCCGCAAGAGCATTCCCGGCCCGGCGCCCGTGCCCCTCAACCTGCCCCCCCGGAACGGCTATAATCAGGCCTTCATCCAGATGCAGCGCGGCATCGAGAAGTACGAGGCCCTGAAGGCACAGACCGGCACCACCAGGGACGAATCCGAAGCCGCCAGAGCCAGGGCCGGGGCCGTTCTCGACAGCCGCTTCTGAAGCACTGCCTGGCTGAAGGCCCTTCGCCTGGGCCGCCGATCCGGATAAAATGAGGGTGGTTGCCCGAGCAGGGCGCCAGCGCCCCGTTCATCGACCCAAGGCCCGGCCATGCGCATTCTTGTTCATCCAGACGGCCGGCTTGAGGCGGGCAGCCAGATCTTTCTCTGCGCGCTTGGCAGGGGAGGTATTTCCGCGGCCAAGCGCGAAGGCGATGGCGCCACGCCGGTGGGCTGCTTTGCCTTTCGCCGGGTGCTCTATCGCCCCGATCGCAGTGGACCGCCGGCCACCGGCCTGCCGGTTGGCCCGATCGATGAGGCGGATGGCTGGTGCGATGACCCGGCCGATGCGGCCTATAACCAGCCGGTCCGCCTGCCCTTTGCCCCCAGCCATGAGCGCCTGTGGCGGGACGATCACCTCTACGATCTGATTGTCATCATCGGCCACAACGACAGTCCTCCGGTGCCGTTCAGGGGCAGTGCCGTCTTCATGCATCTGGCCCGGCCCGGCTGGACGCCCACCGAGGGCTGCATTGCGCTGGCCCGGCCAGACCTGGAAACCCTGCTGGCCCTGCTGGCCCCAGGCGACGAGATCGAGATATTGGCACCAGAGACGCCTGCAGGCGGGAGGGAATGAGATGACTGTTGCCAAGGAACTGGCCGACCATCTGGCCCGCCACCCCGAAACACGCTTTGTTGATGCCGTGCTGTTCGACCTGTGCGGCACGGCCATCGGCAAGCGCCTGCCCGTGCGTGAGGCGGGCAAGCTGTGGTCGGCGGGTGTCGCCTTTTGTGCCGGCATCACCACCCTGGATGCGCTGGGCACCTGCTGGGATGTGAATGGCATCGGCTTTTCCGATGGTGATCCCGACGCCACCTGTTTTCCCATTGCCGGCACTCTGGCGCCCGTGCCCTGGGCCGGGGTGCCGACAGCCCAGGTCCTGATCGCGCCCGCCCCACCTGCAGACGGGGCGCACTGGTGGTTTGACCCCCGCGCCCTTCTGGCGGGCGTGGTCGCACGTTTTGCAGCGCTTGGCCTGAGGCCCGTGGTGGCAAATGAACTGGAGTTCTATCTGGTGGACCCCAGGCGGGATGCCTCGGGGCTTGTCTCACCTGCGCGCCCTGCTGTGCCTGGCCGGGCGCCCGAGGCGCCGCGCGTGCTCGCCTTTGACAAGCTCGACGAATGGGCCGGAATTCTGGCCGAGATCGACGCCGCCTGCCTTGCCCAGAACGTGCCTGCGGGCGCTGCGACGGCTGAATATGGCGGCGCCCAGTTCGAGATCAACCTGGCCCATCTGGATGATCCGGTCCTCGCCTGCGACCATGCCCTGATGCTGCGGCGGATCGTGAAGGGGGTGGCGGCGCGCCATGGGCTGGCGGCCACTTTCATGTCCAAGCCCTTTGCCGGGCAGTCGGGCTCTGGCCTGCACATCCACGCCTCGCTGGTGGATGGCCAGGGCCGCAATGTCTTTGACGAGACCACGGCCGAGGGTGACCGCCTGCTGGGCCAGGCCATTGCCGGGCTGCAGGCAAGCACCTATGACGCCATGGCGCTGTTTGCGCCAAACCTGAACGCTTTTCGCCGCTTTGCCCCCAACCAGTTCGTGCCGGTGAACACGTCCTGGGGTTTCAACAATCGCTCGGTCTCGTTCCGGGTGCCCATGGGGGGTGGCAAGGCGCGGCGGATCGAGCATCGGCTGGCCGGCGCAGATGCCAATCCCTATCTGGTGATGGCAGCCATGCTGGCGGGGATGCATCACGGGCTGGTGAACCAGCTGTCGCCCACCGCACCCTCCACCGGCAATGCCGGAGAGGAAGCAGACCCGGAAATGCCGCGCCAGCTGTGGACGGCGCTTGACCGGCTGGAGACCTCAACCCTGTTGGCTGACTATCTCGGTCCGCGTTACCCGGCCGCTTATGCCGCCATCAAGCGCAGCGAGTTCGAGGCCTTCATGGCTGAGGTGCTGCCACGGGAGCACGACTGGTATCTGTAACGGGCCGGCGGCCGAAAATGGCGGTGCCAATCCGCACATGGGTGGCACCAAGGGCAATCGCCGCCTCAAAGTCGCCACTCATGCCCATGCTGAGGACGGGCAGGCCGTGGCGCTGGGCCATGCCGGCAAGCAAGGCAAAATGCAGGGTGGGCTCTTCGTCCACCGGGGGAATGCACATCAGGCCCACCACGGGCAGGCCAAGATTGCGGCAGTCCTCCAGAAAGGCATCAAGGGCTGCGGGCAGGATGCCGGCCTTCTGCGGTTCCTCGCCGGTGTTCACCTGGACGAAACAACGCAGCCAGCGCCCCTGGGCCGCCATCTCGGCTGCAAGCGCTGCAGCCAGTTTCGGGCGGTCCACGCTTTCGATGACGTCAAACAGGGCCACGGCCTCGCGCACCTTGTTGGTCTGCAGCGGGCCGATGAGGTGGAGTTCAAGGTCGGGGTGGTCTTGCCGCAGGCCTGGATACTTGGCGGCCGCCTCCTGCACGCGGTTCTCGCCAAAGACGCGCTGGCCGGCGGCCAATGCTGCGGCCACCGCAGGCGCGCCATGGGTCTTGGAGACAGCCACAAGCACCACCTGGGAGGGTGGCCTCTCTACAGAGTGGGCGGCCTCTGCCATATGGCCGCGTACAAGGGCAAGATTTTCCGCAATATATGAAAGGTCGGCTGCTGCCGCGCCCTCGGTCGCCTCTGGTGCTGGGTTGTCTGGCATGGAAGGCTCACCCGAATGATGTCACAGAGCCTAGCAACCGGCGCGGTCCGGCTCAACGCAAGGCGCCGGCTTCCGGTGCTGGTGCTGATGACCGACCTGGCGCGTCTGCCAGATCCCGTGGCCGCCGCCAGCCGCCTGCCCCCAGGCTCGGCAGTGATCCTGCGCGATGCCGGCCATCCGGCACGGCTGGACCTGGGCAAAGCGCTGGCCGAGGTGGCGCGCCGCAGGGGCCTGCTGCTGCTGGTCTCGGGCGACGCCGGGCTTGCCATCCGCCTGCATGCCCAGGGCCTGCACCTGCCAGAGGCCGAGGTGGGGCGCGCTCCCATGCTGCGGCGGCGGCATCCACGCTGGCTGATCACCGGGGCGGCCCATTCCCGGGCGGCCATCACCAAGGCTGGCAGGCTGGGCCTTGATGCTGTTCTGCTGTCGCCCGTGTTTGCCACGGCCAGCCATCCCGGTGGTGATTTTCTGGGGCCACTGCGTTTTCATGCCCTGACGCGGGGCGCGCGCCTGCCAGTGCTGGCCCTGGGGGGTGTGGATGCGGCAAGCGTGCGCCGCCTGCCGAAAGACACGGCAGGCTTTGCCGCCATTGGTGCCCTGGCAGCGGGCACCAGACCCTCGCTGCTCAGTCGCCGGTGGCGGGGAAGCCCTCTTTGCGGCGGGCATGCAGGTTGATGATGGCTGCCGCCGTTTCCTCGATGGAACGGCGGGTGACATCGATCACGGGCCAGTTCTTGCGGGAGAAAAGCTTGCGTGCCGCCGTCACCTCCTCGCGCACAACCTCGAGGTCGACATAGTCTGTTTCGTCCTGCTGGCGCAGGGAAAGCAGACGGTTGCGGCGGATCTGCACCAGATGATCCGGGTTAAGGGTAAGGCCCACGATCAGCGGCGCATCCGGTTCATCAAAGATGGGCGGCAGGGCAACATTGGGCACCAGCGGCACATTGGCCGCCTTCAGGCCGCGATTGGCGAGATAGACACAGGTTGGCGTCTTTGAGGTGCGCGAGACGCCCACCAGGATCACGTCAGCCTTGGCCAGATCCTGCTGCATCTGGCCATCGTCATGGTTCATGGTGAACTGCATGGCCTCGATGCGGTGGAAATAGTCATCATCAAGAGCATGCTGGCGGCCGGGATTGGCGGTTGCCTTGGTGCCCAGATAGGCAGCAAGGGTAGAGACCACGGGATCAAGCACGGGGATGCAGGGCACCCCCACATGGCTGCACCCCTCCACAAGCTGGTCGCGCAAGTCGTGATTGACGAGGGTGAACATCACCACCCCGTGGAAATGGGCGATTTCCGCCAGGATGCGCTCCACCTGGCGGGCGCTGCGCACCAGCCCATAGGGATGCTCCACCACCTCCACCGCCTCAAACTGGGCAAGGGCGGCCTTGGCCACCGCATTGATGGTCTCGCCGGTGGAATCCGACACCAGATGAAGGTGAAAACTCTTCACGGGGGGACCTTCCGTAAGCAGCGGTTTGCCTGAAAGCGAGGATAACGGGGATAAGTGGCCCCGTCCAAGGATCTGTCGGAAACAATCCCCGTCTGGTTTTTCGGGCAAGGTGCCTTGCCCCCGTTGGGGACGGTTTGCGGCCGGCTCCGGAACTATGGGGACAAATTTTTCAACGCCACCCCGGATCCCCCGACCCTCCCATCTACCCACAGGCTGCCAAGGCCGTGGGATCCGTGGTTTCCAGGCCTTTATGCATTATCTGCCCACAGCCCCTGGGGAGCGGGGCTGGATGCGGGGATGGATCTGGCAGCGCCTGTGGAGGGCCGGGGATCACCGCTATCCACAGGCATCCACTGTCCACTTCAAATTTAAATAGATTCTTTTCTTGAAAGTAGGGGGGTTCATGGCGGAAAGTCCCGTCGTGACCGACCAGACCCCCATTCCGAAAACCCAGCCCGCCACCAGCCAGCCGGCAAGCAGCAAGCGCCTGATCAAGGCGTTACGCCGCGAACCGCTGGACAGACCGCCGTTCTGGCTGATGCGCCAGGCCGGGCGCTATCTGCCGGAATATCGGCAGACGCGGGCGGAAGCTGGCAGTTTCCTTGACCTGTGCTTTGATTCAGCGCGCTCAGCCGAAGTCACGTTGCAGCCGATTCGACGGTTTGGCTTTGATGCAGCGATCCTGTTCGCTGACATTCTGCTGATCCCTTCCGCCCTTGGCCAGAAGCTGACCTTCGCGGAAGGTGAGGGGCCGGTGCTTGCCCCCATCCGCGATCTGGAAGCGCTGAAGCCCCTCTCGGCCGAACATCTGCACGAGCGGCTGGCCCCGGTCTATGACACGGTCTCGCGCCTGTCCAAGGCCCTGCCCGGCGACGTTACGCTGATCGGCTTTGCCGGTGCGCCGTGGACCGTGGCGACATATATGGTGCAGGGGCGCGGCTCCAGCGATCAGGGTGCCGCCAAGAGCTGGGCCTATCACAAGCCGGACGAGTTTCAGGTGCTGATCGACCTGCTGGTGGATGTCACCATCGAATATCTCGACCGCCAGGTTCAGGCCGGCGCCGAGGTGTTGCAGCTGTTCGACACCTGGGCTGGCAGCCTGCCCGAGCCGCAGTTCCACCGCTGGTCACTGCAGCCCATGAAGCGCATTGCCGAGGCGCTGAAGGCCCGCTATCCCCATGTGCCCATGATTGCCTTCCCCCGTGGCGCTGGACCCCTGTCGCGCGATGTGGCGCTGGTGGACGCGATTGACGCCATTGGCCTCGACACGTCCATGTCGGTTGGCTGGGCCGCCCGTGAGGTGCAGTCGCTTAAGACCACCCAGGGCAATCTGGATCCCCTCATGGTGGTGGCCGGTGGCAAGACCATGGAAGGGGAGATTACCCGCATCCTGTCAGGCTTTGGCCAGGGTCCGCATATCTTCAACCTGGGCCATGGCATTGTGCCGGAAACCCCGCCAGAGCATGTGGGAGCCCTGTCGCGGCAGGTACTTGCCTGGCGCGGCTGAACGTCGCCATTCACGGCAAAAGCACAAGATATCCTGTCCCGGCGCTTGATCGCCGGGCATTCCCCTTTAGATTGCCCGCGAGATGACGCCCACGGTCCTGCAGGTTGCTGACGCAGCCCGAACCCATTCACCCGGCCGCAGGCTGGCGGTGGTGCTGTTCAATCTGGGCGGCCCGGACTCACCGGATGCGGTGCAGCCTTTCCTCTTCAATCTGTTCAATGATCGCCGGATCATCGGCCTGCCCTGGCCCCTGCGCCAGCTGGTGGCACGGCTGATCTCCAAGCGTCGGGCGCCCATTGCCCGCGAAATCTATGGCCAGATCGGCGGTCGTTCGCCCATCCTGCCCGAGACCGAGGCGCAGGCCCGCGCCCTGCAGGCTGAACTCGGTCCAGACGCAAGGGTCTTCATCGCCATGCGCTATTGGCATCCCCGGGCGGCCGAGGTCGTGCGCGAGGTCAAGGCCTGGGGCGCGGACGAGATCGTGCTGCTGCCCCTCTATCCCCAGTTCTCCACCACAACTTCAGAGTCCTCGCTGGTGGAGTGGGACAAGGCGGCATCATCGGTTGGTCTGAACGTGCCGACACGGCGCATCTGCTGTTTTCCGGTGGAGCCCGGGCTGGTTGCCGCCCAGGCCTCGGCGGTGGCGACGGCGCTGGCCAGCATCACCACAGGCACCCCAAGGGTGCTGTTTTCGGCCCATGGCCTGCCCGAGAAAACCATCAAGGGGGGCGACCCCTATCAGGCGTCGGTGGAGCGGACGGCGGCTGCCGTGGCGGAGGCACTTGCCATGCCCGCGCTTGACTGGCGGGTGACCTATCAGAGCCGGGTTGGCCCCCTGAAATGGATTGGCCCGTCCACCGATCAGGAGATCATGGCAGCCGGCGCCGAGGGGCGGCCCCTGGTGATCGTGCCCATCGCCTTTGTCTCGGAACATTCGGAAACCCTGGTCGAACTCGACATCGAATATCGCCATCTCGCCGATGAGGCCGGGGTGCCGCTTTATGTGCGGGTGCCGGCAGTGGGCATTGCACCCTCGTTCATTTCCGGGCTGGCCCGGCTGGTGACCAAGGCAGCGGACGCGCCGGTGGGGTCGCTTGTGTCGGATGGCAGCCGTTGCCCGGCCAGTTGCGGACGCTGCCCGCGCGCCGGCATGCCTGAAGCAGCCTGAGGGGGTTTTGATGGAAGAGTTTCTGATCGCCGGCTATCCGTGGATCAAGTCTGTCCATGTGATTGCCATCATCGCCTGGATGGCTGGCCTGCTCTATCTGCCCCGGCTCTATGTCTATCATTCCAGTGCCACGATTGGCTCCGAACTGTCGGAAACCTTCAAGGTGATGGAGCGCCGCCTGCTGCGGGCCATCATGAACCCGGCCATGATCCTGGCCTGGATACTTGGCCTCGCCATGCTGGCAACCCCTGGCGCCATCAACATGGCTTCCGGCTGGGTACATCTGAAGCTGCTGATGGTGGTTGGCCTCACCGCCATGCACATGGCCATGAGCGCCTGGCGCAAGTCGTTCGAGCGGGACGAGCGCACGCACACGACGCGCTTTTATCGCTATATGAACGAAGTGCCGACGCTGATGATGATCGTCATTGTCATCATGGTTGTGGCCAAGCCCTTCTGAAAAACACGGGTTTTCCCAGTAAAACGGCGCTTTCGCACCCGACAACTGTACGAAACCCAAGAGGTCATTTGACAGGGCCGCCGGATTGGGGTCATCTGTGGGTGGTTCGAGATGCACCGCGCCCTTTCTTGCGTGGACTTTGCTCTCTGGCCGCCACCCCTCCTCCCAACCGCCCGTGACCGGGGCCGGGTTGCCCAGCAACCACTGCGCCCCTTTTCCACGCTCCCCTTGCGGTCATTCCCATTTCGTCAAGCACGTATGGCGCGGACACCCTCGATGAATCTCCAGGAACTCAAGCTCAAGACCCCGACCGATCTGCTGGCCTATGCGGAGGAGTTGGAGGTAGAAAACGCCTCCACCCTGCGCAAGCAGGACATGATGTTTGCCATTCTCAAGCAGCTGGCGGACCGGGACATCGATATTTCCGGCGGCGGCGTGCTGGAAATCCTGCAGGACGGCTTCGGCTTTCTGCGCAGCCCCGAGGCGAACTATCTGCCGGGCCCCGACGACATTTACGTCAGCCCCAGCCAGATCCGCCGCTTTGGCCTGCGCACCGGCGACACGGTGGAGGGCCAGATCCGCGCCCCCAAGGAAGGTGAGCGTTATTTCGCCCTTCTGAAGGTCAACACCATCAATTTCGAAGACCCGGAGGCGATCCGCCACAAGGTCCATTTCGACAATCTGACGCCGCTCTACCCGGACGAGCGCCTGCACCTTGAGGAAGAGGACCCCACCACGCGGGACCGTTCCTCACGCGTGATCGACCTGATCGCGCCGCTCGGCAAGGGCCAGCGCGCCCTGATCGTGGCGCCGCCGCGCACCGGCAAGACCGTGCTGCTGCAGAACATCGCCCATTCGATCACGGCCAACCATCCGGAAGTCTTCCTGATCGTGCTGCTGATCGACGAGCGCCCGGAAGAAGTGACCGACATGTCGCGCTCGGTGAAGGGCGAGGTTGTGTCCTCCACCTTTGACGAGCCGGCGGTGCGCCACGTTCAGGTGGCGGAAATGGTGATCGAAAAGGCCAAGCGCCTGGTGGAGCACAAGCGCGATGTGGTGATCCTGCTGGATTCCATCACGCGTCTGGCCCGCGCCTATAACACCGTGGTGCCGTCGTCGGGCAAGGTGCTGACCGGTGGTGTGGACGCCAATGCCCTGCAGCGCCCCAAGCGCTTCTTTGGTGCCGCCCGCAATATCGAGGAAGGCGGCTCGCTGACCATCATCGCCACGGCCCTGATCGACACGGGCAGCCGCATGGACGAAGTGATCTTCGAAGAGTTCAAGGGCACGGGCAATTCCGAGATCATTCTCGACCGCAAGATTGCCGACAAGCGCACCTTCCCCGCCATCGACATCACCAAGTCTGGCACCCGCAAGGAAGAGCTGCTGGTGGACAAGGGCACGCTCTCGAAGATGTGGGTCCTGCGCCGCATCCTGATGCCCATGGGCACCGTGGACGCCATGGAATTCCTGCTGGACAAGCTGAAGCACACCAAGACCAACACGGATTTCTTCGACTCCATGAACACCTGATCGGCTCAGCCGGTCAGCTGAAACGGGGGCTGTGGAAACGCAGCCCCCGTTTTGTCTCAGAAGTGTCGGTCGGAAGCGCCCGTCTCAGAAATGCCCGTCTCAGAAGTGGTCTGGGCGGGCGACCTCGACATCACTCACGGCGACGATGCCGATATAGTCGCGCATGGCGGCGCTCACCTGCTCCAGCACGGCGCGGGCGATAGGCTCGGTGGTGATGGCAATGATCATCACGGACTCAAACACCTGGGCCACGCCATCGCCGGCGCGCACGCCATGATGGCCCTTGCCGGCCAGGGTTGGCAGCACCGTATAGCCCGTGGCGCCCAGCGCCTCCACCAGGTCCAGCACACGGCGCATCTGCGCCCGCTCCACGATGATTTCGACCTTCTTGCGGCTGTGCGTCTGCATGATCGACCTCAGGTTGCGAACTGGCTGGCCAGCCAGAAATAGGCGGGGATGCCCACCACCACATTGAAGGGGAAGGTCACCGCCAGGCTAAGGGTGACATAGACGGCCGGATTGGCTTCCGGCAGGGCCATGCGCATGGCGGCGGGCACCGCGATATAGGAGGCGCTGGCCGCCAGCACCATCACCAGCGTGGTGCCGCCCAGGCCCAGGCCCAGCAGCATGGCCACCCCCAGCCCCAGGCCTGCGCCGATCAGCGGCATCAACAGGCCAAAGGCGAGCACCGGGGGCCGCAGCAGCTTCAGCGCCGCCGACTGGCGCGCCGCGAGCAAGCCCATGTCGAGCAGGAACAGGCAGAGCAGGCCATTGAACGGCTCCTTAACAAAGGGGCCGATCATGGTCATGCCGCGCGCCCCCGTGATCCAGCCAATCAGAAAGCCACCCACCAGCAGCACCACCGAGCCGTTCACCAGCACCTCGCGGAGCACCTCAGGGTCCAGCCGCTTGCGGGCGCTACCCGGGGCGGCACCCGGTGCGCCGCCGGTTCGGGCCAGCGCCAGACCGGAGAGAATGGCCGGCGTCTCCATGAGGGCCATCATGGCCACGATATAGCCCTCGAACGGCACCTGGCGTTCGGTGAGGAAGGTCGACGCCGTCACGAACGTCACCACGCTGATGGAGCCGTAATGGGCGGATATGGCAGCGGCCAAAGTGCGGTCGAGCCCCGTCATCAGCCGCAACAGGCCAAAGGCGAGGAACGGCATGGCAAAGCTCAAGCCCAGCGCCGCCAGCA
>CANCOY010000103.1 GCA_947379865.1 Acetobacteraceae bacterium | reverse complement strand
AGGGGAGGTGGCTCAGGCTTGGCAACAGGTTGCTGGCTGGCCTATAAGCCAATCCACCTTTCAGCCCTTTGGCCTTCCGGCCTGCGGGGCACGTTGAGGCGTCTTGTGAATGCGCATTCTCTTCGTGACCTCGAACCGCATCGGCGATGCCGTGCTCTCGACCGGGCTGCTTTCCCATCTGGTTGAGCGTTACCCCGGCGCGCGCATCACCGTGGCCTGTGGCAAGGTTGCCGCCCCGATTTTCCAGGCTGTGCCAGGTCTGGAGCGCCTGCAGGTGCTGGTGAAAAAACGCTATGCGGGCCACTGGCTGGGCCTGTGGCGGGCGACCATTGGCCAGCGCTGGGACCTGGTGGTGGATCTGCGGGCGTCCGCCTTGGCCTGGACGCTGTGGGCGGGTCGGCGAAAAATCTTTCAGCCAAGTCACGCGCCGGTGCACCGCGTGCGCCAGCTGGCAGCCCTCTTTGGCCTCGATGCCGCCCCGCCAGCCCCCCGGCTGTGGCTGTCTGAGGCGCATCAGGCCGCTGCCGCCGCCCTGTTGCCAGACGGCGGGCCGGTGCTGGCGGTTGGCCCCACGGCGAATTTCGGGGGCAAGGAATGGCCGGCCGCCAGCTTCATCGCCCTGGTTGAGCGCCTGACCTCTGCGGGCGGGCCGCTGGCGGGTGCGCGCGTGGCCCTGTTTGGCGGCCCGGGCGAGCGTGAGGCGGCAGCGCCGCTGATTGCCGCCATCCCGCCGGACCGCCTGATCGATCTGGTGGGGTCTGCTGACCTGATGGTGGCGGCGGCCTGCATTGCCCGGGCGCGGCTTTATATCGGCAATGATTCGGGGCTGATGCATGTCGCCGCCGCCGCGGGGGTGCCGACACTTGGCCTGTTTGGCCCCAGCCGCGAGGTGCTTTACGCCCCCTGGGGCCCTTTGTGTGCCCATGTGCGTGGCCCGCGCAGCTGTGAGGAAATTCAGGCCTCCCCCCTCTATGATTATCGCAAGAAGACCTCACATATGGGTGACCTTGACGTGAACGTTGTCGAGGCGGCGGCGCTGGCACTGCTGGCGCGCACGGACCCCGCGCGATTGGGCATGGATGATGCTGCCCGGAGACCCCTGCCATGACGCCTCGCCTCTCTGCCCTTGTGGTTGCCCACAATGAAGAGGGCCAGCTGGCGGACTGCCTGGCCCGGCTTGCCTTCGCCGACGAGATTGTGGTGGTCCTTGATCGGTGCACCGACACATCGGCCGCAATCGCCCGGTCGGCTGGCGCGCGCCTGGTGGAAGGTGGCTGGGAACTGGAAGGGCCACGGCGCATGGCCGGCATTGCCGCCTGCGCCGGTGACTGGATCCTGGAGGTTGATGCTGACGAGCGGGTGTCGCCGGCCCTTGCGGCCGAGATCCGCAGCAGTATTGCCACGGCGGCCCCGGGGCACTTCCTGATCCCTTTTGACAATTACATTGGTGGCCGTCTGGTGCGTTATGGCTGGGGCGGCAGCTTTGGCGTCAGTGCCAAGCCCTGCCTGTTTTCCCAGGGTGCCAAGCATTGGGGGGACCAGCGTGTTCACCCTGCCGTCACCCTTGAAGGGCCAAAGCGTTTCCTGACAACGCCCATGGAGCATTATGTCGACCGCGACATTTCCGACATGATCCGCCGCCTTGACCGCTATTCCACGGCGCGTGCCCAGGATCTGCGCGACGCCGGTGTTGATCTTGGCCCCATGTGGCCGAACGTGCGGCGCATCTTCTCGCGTTTCTATAAATGCTTCGTGGCCCGCCGGGGGTATCGCGAGGGGGGCTATGGTTTCCTGATTGCGCTCTTTGCCGGGCTTTATCCCATCCTTTCCTATCTGAAGGCGCGGCTGGAAAAGGAATGACCCGCATTCTCCAAGCCATGGCAGGTGCGCGGCACGGCGGGGCCGAGGCCTTTTTCGGGCGCCTTGTGGTGGCGCTGGAACGGGCCGGGGTAGAGCAGGTGGCCGCCATCCGCCCTGCGCCCGAGCGGCGCGCCCTGCTGGAGGCAGCGGGTATTCCCGTAACCGAGCTGCGCTTTGGCGGCAGGCTCGACATCGTCACGCGCTGGCGCCTCGCCCGCCTGATTGACCGTACACGCCCTGATGTGGTGCTGGCCTGGATGAGCCGCGCCAGTGCCGCCCTGCCCAAGAGCCCACGGCATGGCCGCACCTTCGTCAAGGTTGGCCGCCTGGGTGGTTATTACGACCTCAAATACTATGCTGGTTGCGATCACCTGGTGGGTAACACACTTGATATCGTGGACTGGATCCGCGCCCAGGGCTGGCCGGCTGATCGGGCGCATTATCTGCCCAACTTTGTTGATGCCATGCCGGCGCTGCCGGTAGCCCGCTCAAGCTTTGGTACGCCAGGGGATGCGCCGCTGTTTCTGGCCCTTGGCCGGTTGCATGCCAACAAGGCCTTTGACGTGGCGCTGGAGGCCGTAGCGGCTGTGCCCGGCGCCTGGCTCTGGCTGGCTGGCGCGGGTCCGTTGGAACATGACTTGAAGGAGCAGGCGCGCCGTCTTGGCATCGAGGGACGCATGCGGTTTCTGGGCTGGCGTGACGATGCGGCCGCCCTTATGGCAACGGCTGATTTCGTGCTGTGCCCGTCGCGGATCGAACCGCTGGGCAATGTGGTGATCGAGGCCTGGGCCCATGGCCGTCCGGTGCTGGCGGCCCGGGCCAAGGGGCCAGAGAGCCTGATCATTGATGGCGAGAATGGTCTGCTTGTGCCGCTGGACGATGCGCCGGCGCTGGCCCGGGCCATGGCGCGGGTGGTGGCCTCACCAGACCTGGCGCGGTCCCTTGCCGAAGGTGGGCGCGCTGCCCACCTGGCGCAGTTTGCCGAGGCGGCTGTTGTGGCGCACTGGAAGGCCTTTCTGGAAAGGGTCGGCGCATGTGCGGCATAGCCGGGATCATGACGCGTGACGGCTCTCCGCCACCGGCGGGTGCCCTTGAAGCCCTTGCCCGGGCGCTCGCCCACCGTGGCCCGGATGGCGAGGGGCGCCACGTGGTGGCCGGCATGGGCCTTGTGCACACCCGCCTTGCCATCATCGATCTGGCCACTGGCGACCAACCCCTGTTTGGGCCGGCTGGAACCGTTCTGATTGCCAATGGCGAGATCTATAATTACATCGAACTGAAGCAGGCAATGCCGGGCACGGCCTTTGCCACGGGGTCGGATTGCGAGCCGCCGCTGCACCTTTATGCCCGCAGTGGCGCCGCCTATCCCGATGCGCTGCGGGGCATGTATGCCATCGCCATTGCCGACCCGGCCGAGGGGCAGCTGGTGCTGTCGCGTGATCCCTTCGGTATCAAACCGCTCTATTATGCCGAGACGGAACTGGGCCTTGTCTTTGCGTCAGAGCCGCAGGCCCTGCTGGCAAGTGGCCTGGTGGCGCGGCGGCCCAACCGGTTTGCGGTCAATGAATTGTTGCAGTTGCAGTTCACCACCGGGCGCGAGACCGCGTTCGAGGGCATCTCTCGCGTGCTGCCGGGCGAAACGCTGGTCTCTGGCCAGGGGCGGGTGATCGAGCGCCGCCGCCGCCTCGCCCTGCCCGAGGGTGGCCCCGCCGACTGGAGTGAGGCAGAGGCCCTGACCCGCCTCGACACCGCCCTGTTGGACAGCGTGGCCGTGCACGAGCGCTCGGATGTGCCCTATGGCCTGTTCCTGTCGGGCGGGGTTGATTCATCTGCCATCCTGGCCGCCATGGCGCGGCTTTCGGAAAAGCCGGTGCGGGCCTATACGGCCGGCTTCCCTGGCACGGCGGCCCATGATGAGCGCGCCCATGCCGCCACGGTCGCCCGGGCGGCAGGTGCCGATCACGTTATGGTTGAGGTTACTGAAGACGACTTCTGGTCCAGCCTGCCGGCGATTGCGGCGGCGGTGGATGATCCGGTTGCCGACTATGCCATCGTACCCACCTGGAAACTGGCGGCTGTGGCCGCGCGCGATCTGAAGGTCGTGCTGTGCGGCGAGGGGGGCGACGAACTGTTTGCAGGCTATGGGCGCTATCGCAGCCGCCTGCGGCCCTGGTGGCTGGGCGGCAAGGTGCTGCGGGCACGCGGCATTCTGGATGGCCTGGGTGTGCTGCGTTCGGCGCCAACGGGCTGGCGCGACGGCATACAGGCGGCGGAGCGCCTGCTGGCTGGTGGCGGTCTCAGCCGGTTACAGGTGGCTCAGGCGGTAGATTGTGCCGACTGGCTGCCCCATGACCTGCTGATCAAGCTGGATCGCTGCCTGATGGCCCATGCCCTGGAAGGGCGCACCCCCCTGCTGGACCCCGTGGTGGCTGATGTTGCCTTCCGCCTGCCTGACAGGCTGAAGGTGCATGAGGGCAAGGGCAAATACCTGCTGCGCCGCTGGCTGGCGGAACATCTGCCTGCCGCCGAACCCTTTGCGCCCAAGCGTGGCTTCACCGTGCCGGTGGGCGACTGGATCGCAGCCCAGGGTGCGCGCCTTGGACCCCTGCTGGCCGCCGACGAGGCGATCACGGAATTATGCCATCCGGCCGAGGTTGAGGCCCTGTTCCGGATACGGAACAAGCGCGAGGCCATGGCCGCCTGGACCCTGCTGTTTTATGCCCTGTGGCACCGGGCGCATCTGCGCGGTCTGCCAACCGGGGACGATGTCTTCGCCACTTTGGGTGATGTTCGCTAACCGGCCATGGCTGGGCCCCGTCTGGAGGAATACTCATGACTGCGACCTTTGACCTGATCATTCGTGGCGCAACCATCGTCAATCACGACGGGCGCAGGCGGGCCGATGTCGGTGTGCGCAATGGGCGGACGGCAGCCATCGGTGATCTTGGCCGGGCTGATGCCGGTGAGGTGATCGAGGCGCCGGGCCTGCATCTGCTGCCGGGTGTGATCGACACCCAGGTGCATTTTCGCGAGCCGGGCCTTGAGCACAAGGAAGATCTGGCAAGCGGCAGCCTGGCGGCTGTGAAGGGGGGTGTTACGGCGGTTTTCGAAATGCCGAACACCAAGCCCACCACCTCGACGCCAGACCAGTTGCTCGACAAGCTGAACCGGGCACGCGGCCGCATGTGGTGTGACCATGCCTTCTTTGCCGGGGCCACGGGCGATAACGCGGCCCTGCTGCCAGAGATGGAACGCATCCCCGGCTGTTCCGGCGTGAAGGTGTTCATGGGCGCCTCCACTGGCGACCTGCTGGTGGCAGAGGATGAGTTGCTCGCCCGTGTCCTGGCCTCCGGGCGTCGGCGGGTGGCGGTGCACTGCGAGGACGAGTTCCGCATGCGTGAGCGCAAGCACCTGACGGACGGTGGCGACGTTGGCCAGCATTGCAACTGGCGCGACGCGGAATCGGCCTTGCTGGCCACCCGGCGTCTGCTTGCCCTGGCGCGGGTGGCACGCCGGCCGGTGCATGTGCTGCATGTGACGACGGCAGAGGAAATCATCTTCCTGGCTGCGAACAAGGACATCGCAACCATGGAGGTAACACCCCAGCATCTGACCCTGGCGGCGCCTGAGTGTTACGAAACGCTGGGTACCTTTGCCCAGATGAATCCCCCGATCCGCGAGGCCCATCATCGTGATGGCCTCTGGCGCGGGGTGGCCGATGGTATTGCCGATGTCATTGGTTCTGACCACGCGCCCCACACGCGTGAAGAGAAGGCCAAGCCCTATCCCAATTCCCCCTCGGGCATGCCGGGGGTGCAGACCCTGCTGCCCCTGCTGCTCGATCATTGTGCCGCAGGGCGGCTGACGCTGGAACGCGTGGTGGACCTGACCAGCGCCGGTGCCCAGCGGGTGTTCGGGCTGGCCGGCAAGGGGCGCCTGGCGGTTGGCTATGATGCCGATTACACCCTGGTCGATCTCGCCGCCCGGCGCACCATCACCCGCGACTGGCTGGCCAGTCGCTGCGACTGGAGCCCCTTTGAGGGCAAAGAAGTTACCGGCTGGCCGATTGCGACCATCGTGCGCGGCCATGTGGTAATGCGCGAGGACGAGGTGCTGGGGGCACCCGTGGGCGCCCCCGTACGCTTCGTCGACGCCTTGCCCCCTGTGGGCTGAGGCTCGCGTCAGTTTCCGCTGTCGCCTTGTGGCGGCGTGTCACCGGGCTTGCCGCCCTTGCGCGGCTGTTGCTGGTGCGGCGGTTCCTGACGGCGCTGTTGCTGCTGTTGCTGTTGAGGCGGCTCTTGCTGGCGCTGCGGTTGGGGCTGCATCTCCTGCTGCCTTTGGCGTTGCGGTTGTGCGGGAAAGCCGTTGTTTTGGCCAGACGGGCTTTGCTGCACACGCGCCGGTGGCTGCATGGGGATGACCCGGGGCTCCTGAGTGCGTCCCTCGCGCTGCGGGGCGGATGGCATGTCGGGCACTGGCGATGGTGCCGTCCGTTGCGGCTCCTGACGGCGGGGCTGCTGCCTTGGCTGGATCACGTCTGGCTGGATCATGTCCGGCTGCTTCACCGGGGGCTGTCTGATCTCAGGCTGTGGTGTTTCTGGTTGCGTCGGCTCAGGCTGCCTCACCTCAGGCTTCCTCACATCGGGCTTCCGTGTCTCAGGCTGCCGCACGTCGGGACGTCGGACGTCCGGCCGCTTTACTTCCGGTGCGTCAGGCGTCTTGACCTCAGGTACATGCGGCATGGCAGGGGCGACCGGTGCAATCGGCACATTGCCATTGCCACCGCGCCTGTCGCTGCCTTGAGGCTGCGCGGGGTGCTGGTTTCCCTTGCCTGGCTTCTGGTCTGAGGGCGCGGCGTCGCCGGGCCTGCGGTCTGGTCGGGCGTTGCCCTGCTGGCCAGCGTCGGGCGCGCCCTGTCGGCCGGGGCCGTCGCCGGGCCTGTTCTGATTGTTGTTGCCTCGGTGGTCAGGGCGATAGAGACGCACCTCATTGCCTGTCCGGACAGCGGGGCCGGGGGCATCGCTTTCCGTCACCCGTGCAGGGGCAAGGGGGCGGCCAGTCTCGCGGCTGATATCCCGCCCTCTGGGACCCTGGATCACGGCATCGGGGTGGCGTCGGCCGCCGCCCTGCGCATTGTTGGGCTGGCGATCGCGCCCATCACCCTGATCGTGGCGGCGTTGCCCGGTCCGGGTGATGTCGCGGGTCTCGTCAAACAGCCGGCGGTTTGAGTGACGCGGCACCATCACTTCCCTGATGTGGTGATGGGTGAAGGCACCGGAGCGCACGAAGATCCATTGCTGGGCCGGTACCCGGTTGCCCCAGTTGGCGCCGCGAAACCGGCCCTCGTCCCAGTCGTCCTCAAAGGGGGCGGGCGCCCAGCCGTAATAGCCGCCGCCAAAGCGCCAGACCACCCAGGCCGGTGCCCAGACCTGTCCCGGGCGCCACACCCAGCCAATGGAGTCCACAAAAAGCCAGCGGCCATAGTGATAAGGCGCCCAGCCCCAGGGCTCGTTGGCGACCCACAGCCAAGTGTCGTCGTCCATATAGGCCCAATAGCCATCGGTATAGGGCTGCCAGTCCGGGCCGATGCCGGCGGGCTGCCAGATCCGGCCATAGGCCGGGTGGTCGAACCAGCGGCCATAAGGCGAAAGGGCGGGTTCGAACTGCCCGATTTCGATGGAAATGCTCTGCGCCATGGCGGGCGGAACCGCCCCTGGAACAACCCCCGGCAGATTTGCCAATACCAGCCCTGCAAGGGCGGGGAGCAGCAGGCGGCGGCTGATGGGTGGCTGGGGGCGAAGGGGCCTGAACATCTTGATCCTGTCCTGAGGGCGGGGCGGCATCTGCCGGAATGTCAGTAAACACCGTAATTGGGGCCGGATTGCGGTGTTGCCGGGGCGCGATGGTGGCGCGTGCGGAAACCCTGCAGCGCGGTTGATGGGGCGCGCCGGGCCGCTAGACTGTGCGCCCGCCCACAGGGTCGGCCTTGCGGGGCCGGCCGTCCAGTGCACATCCAGTCTAAAAGACAGCCGGAGGATTCTCATGACCGCCACATTCAAGGCGATTTACCTGACCGAGCAGCCGGGCGCAGACGCACCCCATGCCGAAATCCGCGATGTGCCGGTTGCCGACATGATGCCGGGCGACGTGACCGTGGCGGTCAGCCATTCGACCATCAATTTCAAGGACGGCCTCGCCATCACCGGGGCGGCCAAGATCATCCGCCGCTGGCCCATGGTGGCCGGCATCGATTTCGTCGGCACGGTCGAGGAATCCACCAACCCTGGCTTCAAGCCAGGCGACCTGGTGCTGCAGAACGGCTATGGCCTCAGCGAGGGTCATTGGGGCGGCCTCGCCACCAAGGCGCGGGTCAAGGGCGAATGGCTGGTGAAGCTGCCCCAGGCGATCAGCCCGGTCCGCTCCATGGCCATTGGCACCGCCGGCTACACCGCCATGCTGTGCGTGCTCGGCCTTGAGAAGCAGGGCGTGAAGCCCTCGCAGGGTGAAATCCTGGTCACGGGTGCCGCCGGCGGCGTCGGCTCGGTTGCCATCGCGATCCTGGCCAAGCTTGGGTTTGACGTTGTGGCGTCCACTGGCCGCCCGGAACATGCCGATTACCTGAAGTCGCTGGGTGCGCGCACCGTGATCGACCGGGCCGAGCTTTCGGCCGCTGGTGCCCCCCTTGGCAAGGAACGCTGGGCCGGTGTGGTTGATTCGGTTGGCAGCCATACGCTGGCCAATGCCATTGCCACCTCGCGCTATGATGGTGTTGTCACCGCCTGCGGCCTTGCCCAGGGCGCTGATCTGCCGGCCACCGTGCTGCCGTTCATCCTGCGCGGCATCAAGCTGATCGGCATCGACAGCGTGATGTGCCCCATGGACCGCCGTATCGAGGCCTGGGGGCGCCTTGCCACCGACCTGCCGTTCGACCGACTGGACGCGGCCACCCAGATCGCGCCCCTGTCAGCCGCCATCCCCACCGCCCATGAGATCCTCAAGGGCAAGGTGAAGGGCCGCGTGGTCATCGATACCCACGCCTGATCGGCACAAGCGGGAACGGGGGGAATGCAGATGAACACGGCCAAGGCCCAGCCGCCGTTCCGGCATCTCGACTATGTCGAGGCGCGGATCGATGTGATCCGCCGCGACACGGGCGAGATGCTGCTGCGCTCCCCCCATCCCATGCGCACGCCGGCACCCAATCTGATCGAACCCCTCCGGCGCTGGGCCCTGGTGCAGCCTGATCACACATGGCTTGCCCAGCGGGGTGCCGATGGTGAATGGCGCCACCTCAGCTATGCCGCCGCCCGTGCCGGGGTGGATGCCATCGCCCAGGCCCTGCTGAACCGTGGCCTTGGTCCGGCCGACACGGTGATGATCCTGTCGGGCAATTCCATTGAACATGCGTTGATGACCTATGGGGCCATCGCCGCCGGTGTGCCCGTGGCGCCGGTCAGCCAGGCCTATTCCCTGATGAGTGGGGATTTCGCCAAGCTGCGTTTTGTGTTCGAGCTGATTGCGCCGCGCGTGATCTTCGTTCAATCCGGGTCGCAGTTTGCCAAGGTATTTGATGTGCTCGACCTCGACGGCGTCGAGATCGTGCATGTGGCCGAGCCACCGCCCGGGCGCGCGGCGACGTCCTTCCAGAGCCTGCTGGACACGCCCGTCGGGCCGGCAGTGGATGCTGCCTATGGCCGCCTGACCCACGACACGGTGTGTAAATATCTGTTTACGTCGGGCTCCACCGGCATGCCCAAGGCGGTGATCAACACCCATGGCATGCTCTGTTCCAATGCGGCCATGACCCAGTCGATCTTCCGCGACTTTGACCGCATGCGGGCAGAGCTTGGCCCCCAGGCCATCATCGACTGGCTGCCGTGGAACCACACCTTTGGGGCCAATTCCAACCTCAATGGCATGCTGAACCAGGGCGGCACCATGTACATTGATGGTGGTCGCCCGGTGCCCGGCCAGTTTGAGGAATCCCTGCGCAACCTGCGGGAAATCTCGCCAACCTATTATTCCAACGTGCCTGCCGCCTATGCCGTGCTGGCGGGTGAGATGGAGCGCGATCCCGAACTGCGGCGCACCTTCTTCAAGCGCCTGCGCTATCTCTCTTATGGCGGCGCCACCCTGCCGGGCGACCTGTTCGAGCGTTTTCAGGCCCTGGCCATTGCCGAGACCGGCCATCGCATCGTCTTCAGCACCGGCTGGGGTGCGACAGAGACGGCGCCAACCGCCACCAGCGTCTATTGGCCGTCCGAGCGGGTGGGGCTGATTGGCCTGCCGTTCCCCGGGGTCGAACTGAAACTGGTGCCTGCGGGCGGCAAGACCGAGATCCGCGTGCGCGGCGCCCTGGTCACACCCGGCTATTACAAGCGCCCCGACCTGACCGAGGCGGCTTTTGATGACGAGGGCTTTTATCGCATCGGCGACGCCGTGTGCTTTGTCGATGCGGACGACCCCTCCCGTGGGCTGATCTTTGACGGCCGGGTGGCAGAGGATTTCAAGCTCGACACCGGCACCTGGGTGCATGCCGGCACCCTGCGCATCAAGGCCCTGGAAGCGGCCACACCCGTGCTGCAGGACGCCCTGGTGGCGGGTCAGGACAAGCCCTATATCGGGGTTCTCGGCTTTCCCAACCTGGCGGCAATCCGCGCCCTGGTAACGGATCGGCCGGCGGATGCCAGTGTGGAGGATCTGCTTTCCTCCCCCCAGCTGGCGGCCCATGTCCGAGAGGGCCTGCGCCGCCACAATGCGTCGAGCCCTGGCTCCTCCACCCGGATCGAGCGGGCCCTGCTGATGGCCGAGCCGCCCAGCCTTGATGGCAGCGAGATTACCGACAAGGGCTATATCAATCAGGGGGCCGCCCTTGCCCGGCGCCGGGATCTGGTGGACAAGCTTTATGCCGAGCCGCCGGGTACCGATGTGATTGTGGCCTGAGCTGGCAATGCGCCTTTCGCTGATGTCGCGCGTGCAGGAACCATGGACCTAGACCTCATTCTGCGCGGCCTCGGCATCGGCTTCATCGTTGCCGCCCCCATCGGGCCGGTGAATCTTGTGTGCATCCACCGCACGCTTCGCCATGGCCGGCTGCACGGCTTTCTGGTGGGGCTGGGGGCGGCTACGGCTGATGCCCTGTTCGCCGTGGTGGCGGCCTTTGGCTTTACCGCCGTCTCGGACTGGCTGCTGGCGCATGAGGGCTGGTTGCGCCTGGCAGGTGGGCTGTTCCTGCTGGTGCTGGGCGTGCGCACTTTCCGTGCGGTTCCCCGTGACCCAGGCACTGCGCCTGATGACGAAGGGCGCAATCTTTCTCAGGCGCTTGCCTTCACGTTCTTTCTGACAATCACCAACCCCATGACCATTCTTGGCTTTGCCGCCGTCTTTGCAGGTGCAGGGGTTGCGACCGAAGCCCGCGACATGGCGAGTGCGGCCACCCTGGTGATCGGCGTGCTGTCAGGGTCGGCACTGTGGTGGCTGTGCCTCGCGACGGGCGTTGGTTTCTTTCATGGGCGAATTGAAGCCCGCGCCCTCAGGCGCCTCAATCAGGGTTCGGGCCTCGTCATTCTGGGCTTTGGCCTGGTAGCGCTCGCCAGTTTTGCCGGCCTGCGCCTGCCGCTCTAGGGCGCTCTCAGACAGCCCCTCGCACCACGAAGTGGGGGTTGGTGAAGGTGGGCTTGGCGTAGCGCATGGGTTCCCCGTCCAGCGTGTCGACGCGGCCCCCGGCTGCCAGCACCACGGCGTGGCCGGCCGCCGTATCCCATTCCATGGTGGTGCCAAGGCGTGGATAAAGATCGGCATTGCCAGCGGCAATGATGCAGAACTTCAGGGACGAGCCGGCGGTCTCCAGATCCTTGATCTTCAGTTTCGAGAGAAACTCGTCCGTGCGCCCATCGCGGTGGGAACGGCTGGCAACAACCACCAGGCCCTCCTCGGCCGGCGCCCGCACCGAGATCGGCTCCAGCGGCCCGTCGCCGATGGCGCGCCGTGCGGTGCCGGGGCCAAAGCCCACATAGGTCTCGGCAATGGCAGGGGCATAGACGACGCCCATGGTGGGAATGCCATCCTCGATCAGGGCGATGTTCACGGTGAACTGGCCGTTGCGGGCAACGAACTCCTTGGTGCCGTCCAGCGGGTCCACCAGCCAGAAGCGCGGCCAGGACACGGGATCACCCTGGGGCAGACCGCCCTCGGCCACGGCTTCCTCGGCGACGATGACCGTGCCGGGATCAAGACGGGCAAGGCCGGCAAGGATGATCTTCTCGCCGCGCACATCGGCCTCGGTTACCGGGCTGGCATCACCCTTGTGGGTAACGGCGAAATCGCTGTTGTAGACCTCCATGATGGCGCGGCCGGCTTCATGCGCGAGCGCCACGATGGCGTCTGCCAGTGCAGCCCGCGAGCCCAGTGTGTCTGCCATCCTGCCTACCCCTTGATTTGACGGGCGGCACTTGACCATTGCCATCCCGGACGGTCAAGGATGGGCCATGGAGACACTTGGCACCAGCACTGCCCCTGCAGAAGATGAAGGCCCGGCCAGGGTGCTCGGCCTCATCCTTGCCGGCGGCCGGGCCCGCCGTCTTGGCGGTGGCGACAAGGCTTTGGTGGAGGTGGGCGGGCGGGCCATGCTCGACCATGTCATCGCGGCCCTGGCGCCCCAGGTGGCAAGCCTCGTCCTCAACGCCAATGATGATCCCGCGCGCTTTGCCCGATGG
>CANCOY010000102.1 GCA_947379865.1 Acetobacteraceae bacterium | reverse complement strand
AGGGCCTTTTTGCGGGCGGTGGCCATGTCGAAGGTGCGGTTCATCATGATGCGCTGGGCCACGAGGCCGCCGCCGGCCTGCAGGGTGGTGACGAGGTTCCAGCCGCCATAGGCGTCCGCCGTCAGGTCGCGGATCAGGTTGTAGACGCGCATGCGGTCCTCAACATCCACGCCATTGCGGGTGTGCAGGTACTTGCGCAGGTACTTGCCCGATTCCTCGTTGCGCAGGTCGCCTTCGGTGGGCAGGGTCAGCACAAGGCCGCCGCCCAGGTCGTGCAGCTGCTTGATGATCTCGTGGAAATTGTTGGCGTAATAGTACTTCGCCACGTTCACGGCCAGCACATTGGGGTGAATCATGCCGGATTCGGTTGTCTCGTAATTGGTTACGGCAAAATTCAGGGCCATGCGGATCATCTCGGCATAGCAGACCATCTCGGCAATGGCGTTCTGGGCAACGGGGTTCTTGTCCTTGCCCTGCATCTCGGTGACGAGCTGGGCCAGGCCCACCAGCACCTCCGCCTTCTCGGCGGATTCGATCAGGCCAAGGGTGCGCTCCCACAGGCCCAGCGACTGGGCAAAGACGCCGGCCAGCTGGCTTTCGCCCGCCAGGAACACGCGGTCCCACGGCACGAAGACATCGTCAAACACCACAAAGCCCTCGGGCATGGAATGCTTGGACGAGGCCGGATAGTCGAAGCTGTTCAGCTCGGCCGGGGCAAAGCTGCGGTTGATGATCTTCACGCCGGGGGTGTTGGTGGGGATGGAGAAGGCCACGGCATAGTCCGCCTCGTCCTGGCGCATGCCCTTGGTCGGCATCACCACCAGTTCGTGCACCAGAGCGGCGCCGGTGATGTGCAGCTTGGCGCCGCGCACCACGATGCCCTCATCATTGCGCGAGATGATGCGCAGGTAGAGATCGGGGTCGTCCTGCTCGTTCGCCTTGCGCGAGCGGTCGCCCTTGGCGTCGGTGATGACCTCAGCGGCGCGCAGGTCGTTGTCGCGGGCGTATTTGTAGATGGTCTCGATGTTCCGGGCGAACTGCGGGTTCACCTGGGCCAGCTGGTCCTTGATGCCCATGAGCGCCATGTAGACGGCCGAAGTGCCGCCGATGATCGACAGGCCGTTCTGGGCCAGCGCAATGCGGCTTTCCAGATCGGCCTCGCTGCGCGGCACCTGGAAGATGCGGTTGGCAATCTTGCCCTCTTCGGTGCGATAGGTCAGCAGGTCGTGGCGGGCAGGGTTGTCGTACTCATAGTCGCGGGCGGCCACGCCGATGGGCACCTGGAACTTGGGATGGTTGGCCACATCCGTGATGTGTTCGCCATCCCAATAGATGACGCGCCCATCGTTGAGGCTGGCCTTGTATTCCGCCGCTGTCTTGAGGCCCATGGATCTTCCCCCAGAATCTTGTTTTTGATGATTTGCACTGCTGACGCTGATGTCAGCAGCAGTTTAGGCGAGGCCTCCATTTCCGTCCAGCGGTGGATGGCGCAGGCGGGCCGCCTTACCGCAGAATGGCCAGACAGAACGGCGCCCGGAATGGTGGATGCGCCGCAGCGGAAAGGAAATGCCATGAGCGCACTGGTGCTGCGCGAGGACCACAATGGCCTCGCCACCCTCACCCTCAATCGCCCGGAGAAGCTGAACTCCCTCAATGTGGAGCTGTTCGCCGAACTGCGCGCCCATGTCATGGCCATCGCCGGGCAGACGGACAGCGTGGGGCTGGTGATCGTGCGCGGGGCGGGCAAGTGCTTTTCCGCTGGCCACGACCTGTCGGACATTGCCGTCGGCGAAAAGCCGCCACGCCCCCACTTCCAGAGCGAGACCATCGAGATGCTGGCCAACCTGCCGCAGCCGGTGATCTCGGCCGTGCATGGCCATTGCTATACGGGGGCGCTGGAACTGGCGCTGGCGGGCGACCTGATCGTGGCCTCTGACTCGGCGAAGTTTGCCGATACCCATGCGCGCTGGTCGCTGACGCCCATTTGGGGCATGAGCCAGCGCCTGCCACGCCGGGTGGGCCAGGCCAAGGCGCAGGAAATGATGTTCACCTGCCGCACCTATTCCGGCAGCGAGGCCGCCGCCATGGGCCTCGCCAACATGGTGTTTGCCGATGGGGAGTTTGAGGCGGGCCTCGCCAGCCTTGCGGCCACGATCCTGGAGAATTCCTGGTACAGCCACCGCGCCAACAAGCGCCTGGTGCGCGAGACAGATGGCCTGCCGCTGGATGCGGGCCTCGCCCACGAAGTCTATCGCACCGCCGGCGTGGGGCCCGACATGCAGGCGCGCATTGCCGCCTTCACCTCGCGGCCCAAGCGCGGCTGATAAAGAAAAGGCCGGGGTGGGAGCATCTCCCCGCCCCGGCCCGGTTGTTTCCAATCCGGCTCAGATCTTGCGCCCGGCTGCCTCCCAGAAGGGCTCGCGCAGCTTGCGCTTGAAGATCTTGCCAGAATCCTCGCGCGGCAGTTCATCGCGGAACTCGATCCGGCGTGGCACCTTGTAACCGGCAAGGCGGCTCTTCAGGAAGGTGCGCACGTCCTCAGCCGTGGGTGCCGACCCCGCCTGGGGCTGGACAAAGGCGCACAGCTGCTCGCCGAACTCGTCATCCGGAATGCCGAACACGGCGCAGTCGCGCACCCCCGGCATCTTGTGCAGTTCGGCCTCGATCTCCACCGGATAGATGTTGACGCCGCCAGAGATGACCATGTCGCTCGACCGGCCAGACAGATAGAGAAACCCGTCGTCGTCCAGATAGCCAACATCGCCTAGCGCAATCAGCCCGCCGCGATCAGCCTTGCGGCGCTTCTCGTCGTCGCCGTGATAGGTGAAATCCGGGTAGTCGTTCAGGCGGCAGACAATCTCGCCCGTGGCCCCCTTGGCCAGTTCCTCGCCCCCCTCGCCCAGCACCCGCACCTGGGCATTGGGCAAGGCGCGGCCGACGGTGCCGGGGTGGGCCAGCCATTCATGGCTGTCGCAATAGGTAACGGCAGCGGTTTCGGTGCCGCCATAATGCTCCGACACGATGGGGCCGAACCATTTGATGATGTCCTGCTTGACGTGGATGGGGCATGGCGCCGCGCCATGCATCACGAAGCGCAGGCTGGAGATGTCGTACTTGCGGCGCACCTCGTCGGGCAGTTTCAGCAGGCGCACGAAGTGGGTTGGCACCGCCAGCAGGTGGGTAACCCGATAGCGCTCGATCAGGGCGAGCATTTCTTCCGCGTCAAAGCGCGGCAACAGAACCTGGTTGCCCCCCAGGCGGAAAAAGGCGCCGGCCCAGCCATTGGGGGTGGAGTGGTACATGGGGCCACCCGCCATGGCGACAACCTCCTCCGGCCGCTCGGCCCAGGGGCCGTAACCGAAGATGGTCTTCATCATCTCCAGCCCCACCGCCGCCTGCTCAGGCGACGGCGCCAGACGGCGCACACCCTTGGGGCGGCCGGTGGTGCCAGAGGTATAGATCATCGAACCCGGCGGCTCGTCCGGCCCGGTGGTGCGCGGCGGGAACTGGGCAAGCCAGGTGTTCCAGTCGGTGGCGCCTGGGGGCAGGCGGGCATCTTCGGCTGATACATTATAGGCCGCGACGATTTCCGGCGGTGTGGGCACCACAAACACCGGCACCCCGGCCGGAATCGCCTCGGCGATCTTGGCCAGCAGATCGGCGTGGATGACGATGGCCTTGGCCCCCGAATTCACAAAGGTATAGCCCGCCTCATCCACGGAATTATGCCAGTTGACCGGCGTCAGATAGGCACCGACCAGTCCGGCAGCGACACTGGCCTCGATAAAGGCGGTATCGTTGCGCAGGAACACGGCGACCACATCATTTGGTCCGATCCCCATCTGGGCAAAGCCCGTGCCCGCCCGTGCGGCGCGTTCTGCCACGTCGGCTACCGGCACCTGCCGTTCGCCGCTCCTGATCCAGGCTCCCATCGCCTCTCCTCCCGATCGACCTTATGACTGGTCTGTAGGTTCAGTATTGCGCCTTCGACAGCCTCCACCAAGAGGCCGCCCCATTCTCAAAGCGCGCGGTCAAAGGCCTCGTTCATGCGGTCGAAGCGGCGCCGCACATAGGTTGCCGCTTCCTTGTGGGTGTGGATGTAGAGCTGGTTCTGGCGCATCGCCTCCAGCACCAGATCCGCCACGGGCTCCACCGCCAGCTCGCGGCCAGCCAGCTGGGCCTTCTCGTCGTCGGAATAGGTGCGGTTGGCCTTTGGCCCGCCAAGCTCGTCCGGGCGATTGCGGAAGCTCTCGTCGATATTGGTGGTCACGCGCATGGGGCACAGCACCGACACGCCAATGCCATGGGCCTTGATATCCTTCTGCAGGCATTCCGCCAGGGCCACGACACCAAATTTGGTCACGCAATAGGGGCCAAGTTCCCGATTGGGCACCAGGCCGGCGAAACTGGCGGTGAACAGCACATGGCCGCCCTGATTCTGCGCGATCATGCGCGGCACAAAACACTCCACACCGTGGATCGGGCCCCACATGTTGACGCGGATCGACCATTCCCAGTCTGCGTGGGTCATCTCGTGGGTCGGCCCGAAAACCGCGACACCGGCATTGTTGAAGAGGATGTGAACAGCGCCAAAGTGCTGCCAGGCGGCATCAGCCAGGGCCTGAACCGAGGCACGGTCGCCCACGTCGGTCCGCACGCCAATAACCTGTGCCCCTCCGGCAGACAGACCCGCCACCGCCCGGTCGAGGGCGCCCTGCTCGATATCAGCCAGAACAAGACGGGCGCCTTCACGCGCCAGCGCCGAAGCCGTGGCAAGCCCGATACCGCTTGCCCCGCCAGTGATAACCGCAACCTTGTCCCGAAACTGTTCCATGGATCCCTCCCTTATGATTGGGAGCATGAGAACACTGGCTGGCAGGCGGGTCCAGCGGTCAGGCCAGTGCCTATTCCATGTCGAAGGTATCGTCCAGCAGGGCGGCCAGATTGCGTCGCATCAGGCCAAGATCGTCAAGCAGACGGGTGCGTGTGGCCTCGTCCAGATCGGCGGTTGCCTCGCTGAAGACTGTGCGGGCGGCATCCCCCAGAAACGGCAGATGAGGCCTTATCCTGTCGGTACAATAGACACGCTTCACGCGGCGGTCGGTGGCGTCGGGCCGGCGTTCCAGCCAACCGTCTCGCTCAAGGATCTCGAGCACCTTGGCAACGGGCGAGCGTTCCATCTGGATGTAGTTGGCAAGCTCTGTCTGGGTAGCACCGTCCATGCGCAACAGTGAGCTGACAACCCACCACTGGGTCCTGGTCAATCCCAAGGCGCGGATGCGGCGCTCGAAGGAGACCCGCATCAGCCGCGCCACATCATGGATGATCGAGCCGACCTCGGGGTCAAGCTGCCATTCCCTGATCTTCAATCCAGCGCCCTCCCCGGCCATGGAATACCCCCACCAAAAATCTTCAAACTACGAATGAATTCCCTTGTGGCGCGCATCGGTCCTTCACGCAAGGTTTTACACTTGACGGGATATGTTACCATACGACACAGTATACTTGATTACAAAAGATCCTGGCAAAAGCCGGGGCTCGGGAGAAGTCACAATGCCTAAGCAGACACGACTGATGAGGCTTGTTTCCTGCCTCCCTTTGCTGGCCGTCCTGATACTGGTCGGCGGCCAGCCAGCCCAGGCCAGTGACCCGGACCGGGGTCGGCGCATGGGCGGCAACGAAATCATCAAAAGTCTGGCCGGCCAGACCTTCATGGGAAATGTCGGGCTTTTGCAAATGCCCATCCGCGCCTTTGTCGACCCCAACAAGACCTTCAAGATGAGCATTTCGGTTGACTGGGTCGACCGCCGCGACAATGACAAAAAGAAAACCCAGGTACTGGATGAATCCGGCTCGTGGTGGATCAAGGGCAATCTTGCCTGCCTGAAATTTGAAAAGCGGCTTCTTGGCGCCACTGACTGTTTTCAGGTTTATCGGACACAAAAAACCCTGCGCTTTTATTTTGACAGTTGCACCATGATTTCGACTGATTACTGTCAGACGAGGGAAATCGCCTTCGAGGCTGAACTTGCCAAGGGCAATACCGTTCTGCCTCCAACCCCGCCAGAATGGGTGCTGCGTTGTACCGCGGGATGCCGCAGGGAATGAGCCTTCCGGGCTTGAGCCATTGCCTTAACGCCCGGCTGGCGATACAGACGCAGGTGCTCGCTCAGCGAAAGGGATCCAGACATGAACTCATCCGACCTCGTGGCCCATGTTGCCGCCGCCACTTCCATGCCCAAGACTGCCGCCGAGAAGGCCGTCGCTGCCGCTTTTGATGCCATTTCCGCAGCGCTCAAGTCGGGCGACGAGGTCCGGATCGCCGGCTTCGGCACGTTCGGCGTGACCAAGCGCAGCGCCCGCGCTGGCCGCAATCCGCGTACCGGCGAAACCATCCAGATCGCCGCTTCTTCTGCCGCGAAGTTCACGCCTGCCAAGGCGCTCAAGGATGCGGTCAACGGCTGATAGCCGGACCCAAAGCACCCCGCTGGCTGGTCCAGGGGGCTGCAACCGCGCCAGCCACAAGGCTGGCGCGGCATCATCAGCGGTCAAAGGCCGAGGACGGCCTTGACCATGATGTTGCGCTGGATCTCGTTTGATCCGCCATAAATCGTGCTCGCCCGACCAAAGGCATAGCTGACAAAGGCTGTCTCGGCGTGGTCCGGGCCAACCAGTGGTGCATTGCTGCGCCCCTCCAGCCGATCCTTCTGTGACGGGGCCACATAATGGTCGATGGCCTCGATCGCCAGGGTCTCTAGCGCCTGGCTGACTTCGGTTCCCACCACCTTGAGCATGGACGACTGTTCGCCCACCGGACGCCCGGCGGCGGCGTCGGCCAGGATTCGCAGGTTCGTGACCTCCAGCGCCGCCAGGGTGATCTCGATCTCTGAAAGGCGCTGACGGAAATCAGGCTCGTCCAACAGGGCGCCACCAGAATCAGACCGCTCGATCCGGGCGATTTCCTTGATTGTTTCAACCGCCCGCTTTGATTCGGGCACATTGGCGATGCCCGTCCGCTCGTGGGCGAGCAGGAACTTGGCATAGGTCCAGCCCTTGTTCTCCTCGCCAATGCGATTGGAAACCGGCACCCGCACATCGGTAAAAAAGACTTCGTTCAGATGATGCAGTTCGTCGATGGAGACGAGCGGCCGCACCTGGATCCCCGGGGTCCTCATGTCGATCAGCAGGAACGAGATGCCTTCCTGCGCCTTGCCCTGGTCGCTGGTGCGCACAAGGGCAAAGATCCAGTCGGCCTCGTGGGCATAAGACGTCCAGATCTTCTGGCCGTTGACGATGTAATCATCCCCATCGCGCACGGCCCGTGTCTTCAGCGAGGCAAGGTCAGAGCCGGAACCCGGCTCGGAATAGCCCTGGCACCACCAGGTATCGCCCGAGAGGATGCCCGGTAGATGCTGTGCCTTCTGCGCCTCATTGCCGAACGTGTAGATCACGGGGCCAACCATGGAGAGGCCAAAGGGCGGCAGTGGCGGCGCGCCGGCACTGGCGGCTTCTTCCTGCCAGATATGACGCTGGGTCAGCGTCCAGCCCGTGCCACCGAACTGGGCTGGCCAGGCCGGGGCAATCCAGCCCTTGTCATGCAGGATGCGATACCAGCGCTTGGTAAGTTCCTTCGAGACGCCAATGCCGACAGATTTTGCCTCGGCAATATCGCGCGGCAGTTCGGCGGCCAGGAAAGCCCTGACCTCGTGGCGGAACTTCTCGTCTTCGGCGGTAAGAGCAAGTTGCACGTTCAATCCTCCAGCGGCCCCTGAGGGTCGGTTGTTAGGCATTCTGCTTCCGGCGGCCGGGGTCTCGCAAGGTGGCCCGGCTGGCGTGATCAGACTGCGCGGGTTGGGTAGCTTGCGGCCATGCCGGCCCGCACGTCCTGCTGGACGCCATATTGCGGGAACGGATAGCGCAGGCCATTTTTGGAAAGCGCGGCCATACCATCCAGGGCCTTTTCCAGCTGGTCTGGCGGCAAAGCCATGAGCATTTCGTCGTCCAGCACGCCACCATAGCGGCGCTCGGCAAAGCAGGGGATCGAGAGGCTGGGTTCGCGGGTGGTAAGCGCCCGCCCCCATGAATCCGCACAGGCGCTCTCGCCCACAACGCCCCATTCGAATTTGCGATAACCGGCATATTGCAGGCCGTTGATGAAATAGATCATCGCCCCGGGCGTGGCATAGAACAAAGCGATATCCGGTGGATCCAGGCGCCCTGCTGCCAGCGGAGAAACCGCAAGCGCCTGAAACTTTCCATCAGGAACGCAATGCATGGCGGCCTGATGGGCGCGCGTATCTTCTTCAGTGTCGTACCAGACACCCTTCATCTGGCGTCCCGACTGCCATTCCTCGTCCTTGGCGCCACCAAGCCCGACGACGGCCCGGCACTGGGCACCCACAAGATCGTCAGCCGTGATGCCAACCGTCCAGCCAAGGCGAGCGGCCTGACCGACAACCTGGTCCAGCGTGTGTACGGCCTTGGGGCGTCGGACCTTGGGGATTGCCTCCATATCGGCGCTGTTCTCATAGAGCTTCATACCAAAGGGTGCAGCCCGCAGCTTCAGTGTCCGTTCGAGGTCTGCCGAGAGTTTTGCCCAGTCAGTTGCCAAGTCGGTTGCCATAAGTCCCTCCCATGTTTTGTTTGTTTAACTTGGCGTCGGGTCAGCGCGGTGGCATGCGCAGGGCGCCGTCGAGGCGGATGGTCTCACCATTCAACATCTGGTTCTCGACAATGTGTACGGCAAGGGCGGCAAATTCGTCCGGCCGACCAAGGCGGGAGGGATTGGGCACGGCCGCGCCCAGCGACTGACGCACGTCGGCCGAGAGCCTGGCCAGAAGAGGCGTATCAAAGGTGCCCGGTGCAATGGTGCAGACACGGATCAGGCGACTGGCAACGTCGCGGGCGGCAACCAAAGTCATGCCAATGATACCCGCCTTGGACGAGGCATAAGGCACCTGGCCGATCTGACCTTCATAACCGGCAATTGAAGCCGTCATGATGCAGACGCCCCGTTCACCATCCACAGGCTCGGCCGCTGCCATGGCTGCGGCGGCAAGACGCAGGACATTGAAGCTGCCCACCAGATTGAGGCGCACAACCGCCTCATAGGCTTCGAGCGAGCCCGGCATGCCATTCTTCTCGACCAGGCGCACCGGGCCACCACGGCCAGCACAGTGAACAACGGCGCGCAGCGGGCCATCGGCCGAAGCGGCCGCAATCACCGCCTCCATCTGGGGGCCATCGGTCACATCAGCGGCGACAAAACGCCCACCAATCCGTGTCGCCACCTCTGCACCGGCCGACGTCGGCAGGTCGCAGATGGTGACCCGCGCCCCACCGGCGGCAAGCCGCTCAGCCGTTGCCAGTCCAAGCCCGGAGGCGCCACCCGTGACGATGGCGGAAATGCCGTCGATCTTCATGCTGTTTCCCTGCCCTGTTAAGCCGGCCTCTGGGCCAACGATCATCGGTTGAAGTATCCTGACGGGGGTAATGCCTCCCCGGTCAGGGCACAAGGGGGAAGCGGATGTCTCTTGCCAGCAGCGGGTGCGGCGTCTAGTTCACAAAGCAAGGGTTGATCTATCAAGCCCAGGCCACCGGCCAGGCCACCGGCCAGGCCACAGGGAGGAAACATGAGCGAGACCAGCGACCTGTTGCGCGCCACCGCCGAGCGCCTCTTTGCCGACCATCTTCACAAGGAAACCCACGAGGCTGCCGAGGCCGGCACCTGGCCCGCCGCCCTGTGGGCCGCAGTTGAAGAAAGTGGTCTGGCTGGCGCCATGACGCCCGAGGCCGCCGGCGGCGCCGGGCTGGAGGCATCTGATGCGCTGGTGGTGCTGAATGTCGCAGGCCATGCCCGCCTGCCCCTGCCCCTTGCTGAAACCATGATCGCTGGCCACCTGCTGGGCCGCGCTGGCCTGAAGGTGGCCGCAGGCCCGCTGACCATCGCCCCTGCGGCGGGCGGTGCCTTTGCCGCCCGCAGACAGGGCGCAGGCTGGTGGATTGAGGGTGAGGCGGCGCGAGTGCCCTGGGCACGCCATGCCGCCGGTTTGGTGCTTCTGGCGGACAGCCCGGATGGCCCGGTGCTGGCGCTGGTGAACCCAGACCAGGTCTCGCTTCGCCCGGGGACAAATCTTGCCTCGGAGCCGCGCGATACGATCACCATCGCCGCCACCCTGGATGCCGGCGTCGTGGCCCCCTCACCCGTTGATGCGGCAGGCCTTCGCCGGCTTGGTGCCGCCATGCGGACGGCCCAGATCGCCGGGGCGGTGCGCTTTCTCCTCGATCTCACCATTGATTACGTCAATACCCGTGTGCAGTTTGGCAAGCCCATCGGCCGCTTTCAGGCGATCCAGCACATGCTGGCTGTCATGGCGGAGCATTCGGCGGCGGCCGAGGCCGCACTGGGGCTTGCGGCAGATGGCCTGGATGCGGGCCGACCGGTGCTGGTTGCAGCCGCCAAGGCCAGGGCTGGCGAAGCGGCAGGCCAGGCGGCAGCCATTGCCCACCAGGCCCATGGCGCCATCGGCTTTACCCGCGAATATGATCTGCATCGCGCCAGCCGGCGCCTGTGGGCGTGGCGGGATGAGTTTGGCAACGAGGCCGAATGGCAGCGCGTGGTTGGGCGTGCTGCTGTGGCAGCGGGTGCCGATGATCTGTGGACTTTTCTGACGGCCGCCTGAGCCGGGACCAAGGAGTATCCTGATGAGCCTTTCCTTTGCCCCGCCGCCGCCGTCCCCCGCTGCCGAAGCCCTGCGGGCCGAGGTGCGCGACTTCCTGAAGCGCGAGATGCCAGATCTTGGTCCGCGTGACCGCCTTGACCCCTGGTCCAACTGGGACGAGAGCTTCTCCCGCAAACTCGCCGCCCAGGGTTGGATCGGCATGACCTGGCCAAAGCAGTATGGCGGCCATGAGCGCAGCGCCTTTGAGCGCTATGTGGTGATCGAGGAATTGCTGGCCGCCGGCGCCCCCGTGGGCGCCCATTGGATTGCCGACCGGCAGAGCGGGCCAAGCCTGATCCGCTTTGGTACCGAGGCCCAGCGCCAGGCCATCCTGCCGCGTATCGCCGCCGGGGAATGCTATTTCTGCATCGGCATGAGCGAACCTGATTCAGGTTCCGATCTGGCGGCGGCACGAACCAGGGCTACGGCAGTCCAGGGCGGCTATCTGGTTAACGGAACCAAGGTCTGGACCTCTGGCGCCCACCGCGCCAATTTCATGATCCTGTTCTGCAAGACCGACGCAAAGAGCGACGACCGCCACGCCGGAGCCAGCCAGTTTCTGGTAGATATGCAGACCCCCGGCATAGAGGTGCGCCCGATCATCGACATGAAGGGTGGGCATCACTTCAACGAGGTCGTCTTCAAGGATGTCCTGCTTCCCGAGGAAGCGCTGCTTGGCAAGCTTGGCGATGGCTGGCGGCAGGTGACCGGCGAGCTGGCCTATGAGCGCAGCGGCCCCGAGCGGTTCCTGTCTTCATTTGCGCTGCTGGTGGAGCTTGTGCGGGCCATCGGACCGGACCCCTCAGACCGGGCGGCAGAGGCCATTGGCCGGCTGTCGGCGCATATCCTCACCCTCAGGCGGCTGTCGCGTTCCATCGCAGGCATGCTTGAAGCCGGCCAGGACCCGGCTATTGAGGCCGCCGTGGTGAAGGACATGGGAAATGTGCTGGAGCAGGAGATACCCGAGATCGCCAGGTTGGTGATCGCGGCCGAGCCCGACCTTGGCAGCGCCGAAGGCTATGCAGCGGTTCTGGCGCAGACGGTGATGTCGGCCCCGTCATTCTCGCTGCGTGGTGGCACCCGCGAGATCCTGCGCGGGATGATCGCCCGCGGCCTGGGCCTGCGCTAAACGCAGAATCCTCTTGGGTGATGCTCAGGCATCGCCCAAGAGGGTTGTACGGTTTCTTAGGCTGACTTCTTGGGCCGGCCCGGCTTGCGACCCGATTTGGGCGCGGGTTCCGCAGGGGCGCGACCAAGGCCAGATTCCGCCGCAAGGCGTGAACGGGTTGCGCTGTAGTTCGGCGCGATCAGCGGATAATCATAGGGAAGATTCCAGCGGCTGCGGTAGTCCGACGGCGAGATGCCGTGGCGCGCCCGCAGATGCCGCTTGAGCATCTTCTGTGTCGATCCGCATTCAAGACAGATCACGGCATCATCAGAAACTGAACGCCGGATGGGCACCGCCGGACGGCGAGCCTCCTCTGCCGCCGCTGCAGGGGCGGCAGGTGAATTCAGTGTTGCCAGGGCGGAATAGACCGACTGGATCAGAGACGGAAGATTCTCGATGCCAACAGTATTGGCCGAGACATAAGCTGCAACGATCTCCCCGGAAAGTGTGACTAGCTCTTCGTGGGGCGTGGTTGTGTTTTTCTCTGGGGTCGCATTCATGGCTCGGTGTCCTTTTTTGTGTCCGTTACACCACAACTCAGTTCATTAAAGCAGCTTTACCATATGGGAGTGCGGCTGCTAAATCACAAGTGCGGGTGCTTAACCCTTGTTTGATACTAGAAAACCATCAGCTGAAATGCAATATCTTTAGGGCAGATTTTTACGGTGCTGTGTGACTGGCGTGCACTCATGCAGATATGTCTAGAATTTTTCCGCATAGCATTGGACATACACCAAATCATAACTTCTTGTAAGTAAAATTTTTATTAGATTGTTGAATGCTACAGGCATCTCTATAGC
>CANCOY010000101.1 GCA_947379865.1 Acetobacteraceae bacterium | reverse complement strand
CCTGATCATCGCAATCGTCTGGCTGGTGATCGGCCGGCGTGATGCCGTGATCGCCGATGCCTCCGACGCGCGTCTGCGCCTTGGCGCCGACTGGCCGGGCTTCCAGCCTGCCGAGATCTTTCTCGCAGCCGACCGGCGCCTGTGTCTGGCGCTGGAGGCCCGGGCGCTGGTGGATGGCGGGCAGATTGGCCTTGTCACCGCCTTTGGCGACCGCATTTCCACCCGCCTGATCGGCTTGGCCGAGCTTGCTGAGGTGGTGGCATCGGGGGGCAGCCTTGAGCTTGTCACCCGCGACCCCCTGCAACCGCGCCTCAGCTTCACGCCCGCAGACGGGGTGGATGCCGCCACCCTCGCCGCCCGCCTGCAGCCCGTCAGCGCCAGGGCCGGGGCAGCATGACCAGGGCGTCGGCGCGGGTGAACGGCCCCCGCGCCATCAGCACGGGACCCGGCCCGACAGGTACAGCATAAGCGGTCCCAGCCAGACCGCCCGCCTGCCCGTCCTTGAGGAAGCGGTCGGGCGAGAAGTGAAAGACCACCTCTGAAACCGGCCCGGGGGCATGGCGCAACAGGGTGTCGAGATCGGGCAGCACAGGCCCCGCCACGTCGTAAAGGGCAAGGACCCCGTTCTCCAGTTCCCACGATACGACGACGCCAAGATCAGGCAGCCACCACAGGGGTGAGAGGCATTCATTGAGGGTATAGAGGGGCCGCTCTGGCCCCACGCCCAGCTCCCTGGAAACCGGCAGCCGCCCTCCAAGGATCTGGGCCAGCAGCCTTGGGTGCCCCCGCACGGTCGCCAGCAGGCGCTCGGCCAGCCCGGTACGACCGCCGGTCGGCTGGTCCAGCACGAGACGCACCACATGTTCTGGCACAGTGCGGAAGCCAAAACGGGAATACAGAACGGGATCGTTGGTCAGCAGGATCTGGGTCTTGTGCCGGCGGTCGCTCGCCCGCAAGGCCGCCTCGATCACGGCCCGGGCAAGGCCACCGCCACGCCGGTCGGGCCGGGTGCAGACGGCATGGATATAGCCAACCTCATGCACCGCGCCATGGATTGTCACCGGCAAGGGCAGCATGCCTGCATGGGCAAGCGGCCCACCTGGCCCGGGCACAATGAAACTGGTGGCCGCCCGGTGCCAGTCCACACCCCAGCTGCCCGCCGCAGCAAGGCGCTGGGCCGTGCCGGGAAACCCGCTCTCCAGCAAGGCGGCAAGCCCATCAGGACTTGGTCCAAAAGCACGGATGAACGGCACGCGCCCCAACCCGATCTGCCGCAGGCCATGGCGTATGGGCACAGCTGCGCGCTTCAGGAATGCCATGCGCCTCTCCACTCTTTCACGCCGGCAACTTGACACCGGATGGCACCGGGATGAAAAGCCCTCAATGACCTTACCCGATCCTGTCCGCCTCGCCGTTCCCCTGTTTGCCCTTGCGATCCTCATCGAGGTGATCTGGAGCCGGCTAAGGCGCAATGCCTCCTATGAAGCGCGCGACAGCGCCGCCAGCCTGATGATGGGCTTTGGCAATCTGGTGGTAAGCCTGCCCGCCGCCGCCGCCTTTTATGCGGCGCTGGAACTGGCGCATTCGGTGCGGCTGTTCGACATCGGCTTTCAGTGGTGGGCCTTTGTGCTGATCATGCCGCTTGAGGACCTCTGCTATTACTGGTTCCACCGCCTCAGCCATGAACGGCGCCTGTGGTGGTGCGCCCATGTGAACCACCACACCTCGCAGCATTATAATCTGTCCACCGCCCTTCGACAGACCTGGACGGGGTTCGTCTCGGGCTCGTGGCTGTGTTGGTTGCCGCTGGCGCTGCTGGGCTTCCCGCCTGCGCTGATCGTCTTCCAGATGGGGTTGAGCCTTGTCTACCAGTTCTGGATCCATACCGAGGCGGTGGATCGCCTGCCAGCGCCCATCGAGGCGATCTTCAACACGCCGTCACACCACCGCGTGCATCATGCGACCAATGCGGATTATCTCGACCGTAACTATGCCGGTGTCCTGATCATCTGGGACCGGCTGTTCGGCACCTTTGCTGCCGAGAACCCGGCCGATCCCTGCCGCTATGGCGTGGTACGCAACCTGAATACCTTCAATCCCCTGGTGATTGCCTTTCACGAATGGCGAAGCCTGTTCCGCGACCTGGCCCGCGCCCGCAGCCTGCGCGCTGCCCTTGGCGCCATCTGGGGGCCGCCCGGCTGGAAGGCTGATGGCAGCGGCCTGACCAGCGAAAGCCTGCGCCGCGCCCATGCCCATGCCCAAGCCCAAGCCCAGTCCCGCGTCCAAGCATTGGGAAAATAAACTGCAGGTTCCTGACAGGCCGGCTTTGACTTGTCCCCGCACAACCGGCTTCAATGGAACAACGACACGGCCCCAGCAGGAGCGCTTTCATGGCCCCCATCGGCAATTCCGCAGCAGCCCGCGACATCGCGCATCTGGTGCACCCCTATACCAACCTCGCCACCCATGCGGTGAAGGGGCCGCTGATCCTGTCTCGCGGCAAGGGCATCCACGTCTATGACGATGGCGGCCGGGAGTATATCGAGGGGATGGCGGGCCTGTGGTGCACGTCCTTCGGCTTTGGCGAGGAGGAACTCGTCGAGGCCGCCGTGGAGCAGATGCGCAAACTGCCCTACTATCACGGCTTCACCGGCAAATCGACGGAACCCTCCATCGAACTGGCGGAAAAGCTCAAGGCCCTGATGCCGTTTCCGGCCTCGAAGGTGTTCTTCACCAATTCCGGCTCCGAGGCGAACGACACCCAGGTCAAGCTGATCTGGTATTACAACAATGCCCTGGGCCGGCCACACAAGAAGAAGATCATCAGCCGCGTGAAGGGCTATCACGGCGTGACGGTGGCCTCGGCCAGCCTCACCGGCCTGCCCAACAACCACCGCGATTTCGATCTGCCCATTGCCGGCATCACCCATACAGCCTGCCCGCATTTCTATCGCTTCGGCGAGGCGGGCGAGAGCGAGGAGGCCTTTGCCACGCGCATGGCCGACACGCTGGAACAGAAGATCCTGGAAGAAGGCCCGGATACCGTGGCCGCCTTCATCGCCGAGCCGCTCATGGGCGCCGGCGGCGTGCTGCTGCCACCCGCCACCTATTTCGAGAAGGTGCAGGCGGTGCTGGCCAAATATGATGTGCTGTTCATCGACGACGAGGTGATCTGCGGTTTTGCCCGCACGGGCAACATGTTCGGCGCCGAGACTTTTGGCATGCACCCGAACTCCATGTCGGTGGCAAAGGCCCTCTCCTCGGCCTATCTGCCCATCGCCGCCTGTGTCTTTGACGAGGCCATCTATCAGGCTCTGGAAGACCAGAGCCGCAAGATCGGCACCTTTGCCCACGGCTATACCTATTCTGGCCATCCGGCCTGCGCGGCGGTGGCGGTCAAGACGCTGGAACTGATGGAACGCCGCAATGTGCTGGGCCATGTGCGCGACGTGATGCCCGCCTTCCAGCGCCGTCTGCACGCCTTTGCCGATCACCCGCTGATTGGCGAGGCGCGCGGCGTGGGCCTGATCGGCGCCGTGGAACTGGTGGCCGACAAGAAGACCAAGCGCAGCTTTGATCCCACCCGCGCCGTGGGGCCGACCCTGGTCAACTTTGCCCAGGAACATGGCCTGATCCTGCGCGCCATTGGCGACAGCATTGCCTTCTGCCCGCCGCTGATCATATCGGAGGGTGAAATCACGGAGATGTTTGACCGGTTCTCAAAGGCGCTGGACGATACCGAGGCCTGGGTTCACCGCGAGAACCTGCGCGCCGTCTGATGCTTCGGGGCATGTGGCAGATGCCGCATGCCCCAAAGGCGGCCCGTGGAGACGTCAGACGTGCTGGCCGCCGTTGATGTGGATCTCGGCACCCGTCACATAGCTCGACTGTTCGGTGCAGAGGAAATAGATCGTCTTGGCCACTTCTTCCGGTGAGCCGAGGCGGCGCAGGGGAATTTCTTCCACCAGCTTCTCGGTGCCGGGTGACAGGATCGAGGTGTCGATCTCGCCCGGTGCAATGGCATTCACCCGGATGCCAAGCGGCCCGAAATCGGCCGCCATCTCGCGCGTGAGGGACGACAGCGCCGCCTTTGACGTGGCATAGGCTGAACCGGCAAAGGGATGCACGCGGCTGCCCGCGATGGAGGTGACGTTCACCACCGACCCCTGCGCCCGCCGCAGTTCTTCCTTGAGGCCGCGGGCGATCATCACCGGCGCCATGAAGTTCACCTGGAAGACGCGCATCCAGACGTCCTGTTCGGTATTGAGGGTGCTAAGCCGGCTGCCGCCAGGTCCCTTGGGCGAGATCCCGGCGTTGTTCACCAAGGCATGCAGTTCGCCACCATCGAGACGCTGGCGCATGTCCTCGATCGCCTGGGGCAGGCTGGCAGCATCGGCCAGATCGACCTGCACATGATCCTCGGGCCCCATTTCCCAGGGGCAGTTCTCGGGGAAGGGCTGACGCGAGCAGGTGATGACCCGCCAGCCAGCGCTGGAGAAGCGCTTCACGGTGGCGTGGCCGATTCCCCGGCTTGCCCCGGTGAGCAGAAGAGTCCGGCGTTCCTTGTTCGTTTGCATGGGTCACACTCTACGGCAATCGGACTTCGGGAGCCAGCACGCGCTGCCTCAGACCCGGGGTTTTTCGCTCATATGCCGCCGGCCAAGGGCATTGGCGGCCCGTGCCGCCACGGTCTGGCTCGACCCCTCGGCCGCGACGCGTGTCCAGTCTATGGCACCCGGATCATACTGCAACTGGGCCGCAAGGGTTGCCACGGTGGCATCAGAGGCATCCCCCAGACGCGATGCCACCCGGGCGGTCAGCACATCCACCGGCGCCTCAAGCCACAGGCCATCAAAGGCAACGCCCATCTCCCGCGCCAGTGCCACCGCCCGCGCCCGTTCCGCCCCTCGGGCAAAGACCGCATCGAGGATCACCGCCCGGCCCTGGGCGAGGGCTGCTTCGGCCTCGGTAAACAGGCGCTCGTAGACGGCGTCACTGGCATGGCGTGTATAGGAGTCTGGTGGCAGACGCTCAGTCTCGGCGACACCGGCAAGGCGTTTGCGGATCAGGTCGGTGCGCAGCAGACGGGCCCCAGGTGGTGCGCCGAGGCCCGGCGCCAGGGCGCGCGCCAGCGTCGTCTTGCCCGTGCCCGACAGGCCACCGATGGCCACAAGGCGCGGCGGCGGCGGGGCCAGAAAGGCGCGGGCGTGGTGCAACCGCTCCAGTGCCTGCGCCCGCATGAGACCGGCTTCCGCCTTGCCAAGGCTGGCCGTATGGGCCGTCGCCGCACCGACATGGGCACGGATCACCGCCCGCAGCCCCAGGAACAGGGGCAGCAGGGCAAGGCCTGCATCATCCCCGGTGCGGGCAATCCAGCGCTCCAGCACCTGATGGGCAAAGCTCTCGAAGCCCCGTGTCCATAGATCCATCAACAGGAAGGCGAGGTCATAAAGCACGTCGATGCGGGCAAGGGCCGGGTCAAACTCCAGCGCATCAAACAATACCGGCCTGCCATCCAGGGTGCAGACATTGCCCAGGTGCAGGTCGCCATGGGCGGCACGCACAAAACCGGCGGCACCACGCGCTTCAAGCAGGGGCCGTGCCACCTCGAACGCCCGCCCCAGGGCTGCCGCCATGGCCTCGATGGCGGCGGGGTCAAAGGGCTCCCCCGACCAGGCGCGCAGGGCATTGATATTGCCCTCAACCACGCGCTCGAAGGTGCTGACGGGCGTCGTCACAGGCGCGGCCACCTCATGGAGATCGGCGATGGCGTCGGCCAGAGCGTTCATGTCGGCCTGGCCAAGGCTCCCGCGGGTGGCGCGACGGTCGAACAGGCCCTCGGATGGGAAGCGGGCCATGACCACAAGCCAGTCCACCACCTCGCCCTCGCCCTCGATGGCAAGCTGACCCGTGGGCGAGCGGGTGACCGAGGCGATGCGTTGGTAGATCTGGGGTGCGGTGCGGCGGTTCAGCACCAGTTCCGCCTCACAGGCCGCCCGACGGGCCGCCAGGCTGGCAAAATCCAGGAACACATAGGTTACGGCGCGCTTCAGTTTCAGGGCCCGCGCGCCCACCAGGAAGACAATGGCGCAATGGGTCTCGATCCGCTCCACCGGCAGGCCGCCATGGCTTGCCGGATCAGAGAGGAAAGCGATGGTGGCTGTCTGGTCGTCGGGCGCCATCATGGGCCTGTCAACGCCGGAAGGCAGCGCGGGCCTCGTCCACGCCGTCAGGGTCCTGGTGAATCAGCACCTCCGCACCGGGGAAGGCTGCGCGCACACTGGCTTCCACCTCATCAGCGATTTCATGCGCCCGGCGCAGGGTCATCGCGCCATCGAGTTCCAGATGTAACTGGATGAACGACATGTTGCCCGAGGTGCGGGTGCGCAGGTCGTGCATGTCGCGAACCTCGGCATGTGCCATGACAACCTCACGTACCCGGGCGCGATCCGCGTCGAGAAACTCCCGGTCCATCAGAATGTCATAGGAACTGTTCGCCACTTCCCAGGCACCCCAGAGGATATAGGCCGCAATGGCCAGGGCGATCAGCGGATCGGCCAGGGCCAGACCAAAGCGTGTGGACAGGACAAGCGCCACGATGACACCAGCATTCACCAGCAGATCGCTGGTGAAATGCAGGGAGTCTGCCGAGATGGCGACAGAATTCGTCATCCGGATCACCCGGCGCTGAAAGACCACAAGCCCCAGGGTTGCGGCAATCGAGACGCCCATTACGACGAAGCCGATCAGGCCGTCCTCTACCGGGGTCGGCGCCATCAACCGCCGCGAGGCCTCCACGATCAGGAACAGCGCACTGCCTGCAATGAAGGCCGACTGCCCAAGGCCCGCCAGTGCCTCTGCCTTGCCATGGCCAAAGCGGTGCTCGCGGTCGGCAGGCATGAGGGCATGACGAACCGCCAGCAGGTTCAGCACCGAGGCCGCAACATCAAGCGCCGAATCCACAAGGCTCGACAGAAGGGCAACCGAATCCGTGGTGATCCAGGCAAAGGCCTTCACGCCCACAAGCACCAATGCCACGGCCACGGAAGCCGAGGTCGCCAGCTTCATCAACCGCGCCGCCTCGGCGCTGACGGGGCCGCTGGTATGGGGGGTGCCCCCGGAATGTCCTTCCTCTGCCACTGTCATGGGAACTGCTTTTCAGTTGCCCAGGCGCCATCCACCGTTTCCCGCGTGAAGACAAGCCTGTCATGCAGCCGGAACGGCCGGTCGCGCCAGAACTCCATCCGCCGCGGGACAACACGAAAACCCGACCAATGCGGCGGGCGCGGCACGCGGGAGACGCCAAACTTCAGGCCAAAGCGTGCCACCTCAGCTTCCAGTTCAAAGCGACCGGCAAGCGGGCGCGACTGGCGCGAGGCCCAGGCGCCAATCTGCGAATCACGCGGGCGGCTGGCAAAATAGGCATCCGCCTCGGCCTCGCTGACCGGCTCTACCGGCCCTTCAATGCGGATCTGGCGCCGCAGGCTCTTCCAATGAAAAAGAAGGGCGGCGCGCTGGCATTCGGCCAATTGGGAACCCTTGCGGCTTTCCAGATTGGTGTAAAAAACGAAGCCCTGGGCGTCCCAGCCTTTCAGCAGCACCATGCGAACGCTCGGCCAGCCATCGGCCCCGACGGTGGCCAGAGCCATGCCATTGGGATCATTGGGTTCCGATGCCTCGGCCTCAGCCATCCAGCGGGCAAACTGGGCAAATGGCCCGTCAGCCGGCGCCTCATCGTCGATGGCGGTCTTCTCCATAATGATGCTCATCCTTCATCCAGCCTGGCAGAGCGATCCTAGTCGCTTGCAGGCGCGGCGTCACGGGGAGGCGCCCCGGTCATTGTGTCGCCCGGTCCGAGATTATAAATATAGTTGAGGTGGTCTGCGGGTTCCGTTGGGGAATCTGTGGTCGGGGCTTTAATCTGTTTCCTTCAAGGGTGTGACATGAAGCTCACCAAGGTCATCATGGCAGGCGCCATGGTTCTTTCGCTGGCTGGCTGCGAGGGCAGCGGCATGGGTCAGAAGCAGGGTGTGGGCACCTTGCTTGGCGCCGGTACCGGTGCGCTGCTCGGCTCCCAGTTTGGCGGTGGGTCGGGCGCTCTGGCCGCAACAGCCATCGGCGCACTCGCCGGTGCGTATCTCGGCAGCGAGGCGGGCAAGTCGCTCGACCGCGCCGATCAGATGTATCTGTCGCGCACGACCCAGTCGAGCCTGGAAACAGCGCCAATCGGCCGGCCTGCCGCCTGGCAGAACCCCGATTCAGGCAACTCCGGCACGATCACGCCCACCCGCACCTATGTGGGCTCGGGCGGTCAGAACTGCCGCGAATTCCAGCAGACCATCGTGGTTGGCGGGCGCACGGAAAATGCTTATGGCACCGCTTGCCGCCAGCCCGATGGCTCGTGGAAGATCGTGTCCAACTAGGCGGACCAACGCCAAAACCACGCTGCCAGGCCATGGTTTCCCAAGGCCTGGCAAGCGCTGCGACCATAGTGGAACCCTCAGGCGCATCGTGTAGGATGCCGGCCTGACAAAATCGACGGGGCACGTACCATGACCACTTCGGCCAAACTGATGGCCGGCCGCAAAGGCCTGATCATGGGGGTCGCAAATGACCGGTCCATCGCCTGGGGTATCGCCAAGGCACTGGCCGATCATGGGGCCGAGCTTGCCTTTACCTATCAGGGCGACGCGCTGCTGCGTCGGGTCACCCCGCTTGCCCAGTCGGTTGGCTCTTCCCTGGTCATGCCCTGTGACGTGACCAATGAGGAGAGCATCGATACTGTCTTTTCGACCATCAAGGACACCTGGGGCCACCTCGATTTCCTCGTGCATGCCATCGCCTATTCCGACAAGGAAGAGTTGAAGGGGCGCTATCTCGACACCTCGGCAGAGAACTTCGCCCAGTCGATGATGATTTCCTGCTATTCCTTCACCTCCATCGCGCGCCGCTGCGAGCCGCTGATGAGTGATGGCGGCAGCCTGGTGGCGCTCAGCTATCTGGGCGCCGAGCGGGTGATCCCTCATTACAATGTGATGGGTGTTGCCAAGGCCGCCCTTGAGGCCAGTGTCCGCTATATGGCGGTTGACCTGGGGGCCAAGGGGATCCGGGTGAACGCCATTTCGGCCGGCCCGATCAAGACCCTGGCTGCGTCTGCCATCGGCGACTTCCGCTATATCCTGAAGTGGAACGAGTTGAACGCACCGCTGAAGCGCAATGTCACCATCGAGGACGTGGGCAATTCGGCGCTCTACCTGCTGTCTGACCTGGGGCGGGCCGTGACCGGCGAAGTGCACCATGTCGACAGCGGCTATCACGCCATCGGCATGAAATCGGTCGACGCGCCCGACATCGCCACGGTCTGAGCCGGGGCCATGTCCCACAATACCTTTGGGCACCTGTTCCGGGTCACCACCTGGGGAGAGAGCCACGGCACCGCCCTTGGCTGTGTCGTGGACGGCTGCCCGCCGCGTCTGGCCCTGTCAGAGGGTGACATCCAGCAATGGCTGGACAAGCGCCGCCCGGGCCAGTCGCGCTTCACCACCCAGCGCCAGGAACCCGATGCCGTGCGCATTCTCTCTGGCGTTTATGAGGGCCTGACCATCGGCACGCCGATCAGCCTGATGATCGAGAATGTCGACCAGCGCTCCAAGGACTATTCCAACATCGCCGCCAGTTACCGCCCCGGCCATGCCGACTATGCCTATGAGGCGAAGTACGGCATCCGCGATCCGCGCGGCGGCGGGCGTTCCAGCGCGCGAGAGACGGCAGCGCGCGTGGCCGCCGGTGGTGTTGCCCGTCTGGTGCTTGGCTCTGGCGTGAAGGTGCGCGGCGCCCTGGTGCAGGTTGGCCCCCATCACATCGACCGGGCCCGCTGGGACTGGGACGAGGTGGACCGCAACCCCTTCTTCTGCCCCGACGCACAAACGGCCGGCCTCTGGGCCGACTATCTGGATGGTGTGCGCAAGGCCGGCAGTTCGGCAGGTGCCGTGATCGAGCTTGTCGCCTCTGGCGTGCCGGCGGGGCTCGGCGCGCCGATCTATGGCAAGCTTGATGGCGATCTGGCGGCGGCCCTGATGAGCATCAACGCCGTCAAGGCGGTGGAAATCGGCGCAGGTTTTGCGGCAGCGGCCCTGTCTGGCGAAGAAAATGCCGACGAGATGCGCATGCAAGATGGCCAGTTGGTGTTCGGCTCCAACAAGGCCGGTGGCATTCTGGGCGGCATTTCCACCGGCCAGGACGTGATCGCCCGCTTTGCGGTAAAGCCCACCTCCTCAATCCTGACGCCGCGTGCCACCGTCACGCGCGATGGCGAGAACACCGACATCCAGACCAAGGGCCGCCACGACCCCTGCGTCGGCATCCGTGCCGTGCCCGTGGGCGAGGCCATGATGGCCTGCGTGCTGGCCGACCATCTGCTGCGCCATCGCGGCCAGAACGGCCAGATCTCAACTGCACAGGTCTGAGAGCTCACCCTCGGCCTTGTCCAGGCGGAAGGAGCGGGCAAAGGTCTTGCCTGCGGCATCGGTCTCGCGGATCTCCAGGCGGGAGCTGCGCACCTTGGGGGCGAGGTTCAGGCATTCGCGATAGGGCAGGGTCGAGTGCCGGATGATCCATGCCCCATCCTGGATCCGTCCCAGCGAAATCTCGCAGTCGATCATCGCCTGCGCCTGCGCGAGGCTTGCCGCGCCCGCCACGTGTTCCGAAAGATGCCTGCCGCCATCAAGCGCCACGGCGCGTGCGCGGGCATACATGAAGAGGTCACCCACCCGCAGCAAGGCCGCAGGCCCCTCGTCCGAGGCGAGGCTGGCGGCGGCAACCGGGCCGCACGGCAGGGTGTCGCGGTGCCAGTGCTCCACATAGGGCACGTCGCGCCCTTCCTCCACCATGTAATCGTCTTCGTAGCGCAGCGAGCCGGCGTCCGAATAGAGGGCCTGGGGCTGGAAGTCGATCTCGCGCTGCCATTCGAACCAGGTGCCGTCGAAAACAAAGGTGCCGGCAAAGCCCTCCTGCCCGGCAAGCCAGGCGACGGCCGCCGCATCCAGGTCGGCCAGGGCTGCAACACCGTTGAAATCTGGCCGGTCCACCGGTTGCCGCAGGTCGATATAGGCGGCAAGGCCCTGCAACCAGGAGACAGAAGTGGTGGTGTCCTGCCGGCCATCGGGCCAGGCGATCAGCGACCGGCGCCAGAGGCCGGCCATATCCTCAATGTGCGGCAGAGTCATGAATGCGGTTCCCCCTTCCCAAGGTGTATCCGGTAATGGCATTGCAGCAAGGTCGGGACCGTCGATGGAGGCCATAGACCGCGCCTATCGCTTCTGGCTGAATGTCTGCCAACAAACCGTGCTGAGGACCCATGGCCCGTGACCGCCCGCTGAGCGACCGTGAACGCCTGTTCACCCGCAATGTCGACTGGAACCTGTTTCGCGTCTTTCTGGAGATCGCGGAGGCAGGCGGCGTCAGTGCCGCCGCCCGGATCCTGAACCGCCAGCAGCCCAGCATCAGCGCGGCGCTGAAGCGGTTGGAAGGGCATCTCGACGTTGAACTGGTGCACCGCACGGCGCGTGGCACCAGCCTGACCCCTGCCGGGCGCGCGTTGGCCGAACAATGCGCCGAGATTCATCGCCGGGTTGCCCGCATGCCGGCCGAGGTTGCCATGGCGCGGGGCGAACTCGACGGCACCATCGCCGTGCGCCTGATCTCCGACATGGTGAGCCAGGATTTTGATGCCGCCCTGGCAGCCTTTCACAAAGCTCACCCCGCGGTGGAGGTGCGCCTCGACATTGCGCCCTGGCGCGAGGTCATCCGGTCGGTTGCCAGCGGTGATGTGGAGATTGGCGTGGCCTGCGACAGCGCCCCCAGTGCCGATCTGCGCTATGACCTGCTGACCCGCGAGGTGCAGCAGGTCTATTGCGGGCGTGGCCACCCCCTGCACGGCAAGGGGCCGATGTCGCCGACCGAGCTCGCCGGCGAAGCCTTCATCCTGACCGGGGCGGACGAGCCGGAAGACATGGCGCGCTTCCGCCGCCGCTATGGCCTCGGCACCCGGGTGAGTGGGCTGGCGGAAACCATGAGCGAGGCGCTGCGCCTGGTCTCACTGGGCGTGGGGGTGGGCTTTCTGCCTACGGCCATTGCAGGGCAGGCGCCCTGGAACGGCAGCCTTGCACCCCTGCTTCCAGCCAGCATGCTGCCGAATTACGATATTTATCTGGTTACACGCGGCGACGAGGCCGAGAGTGCCCCTGCGCGGGTGCTGATCGATGCCTTGCGCGCCCGCCTGGCCGCAAAATGGGGCCGTGCCGAACCATGAGCCTGGGGCCATAGACACCCTCTATGGCTTCCATCAACCGTCCCGGCCTTCCCCGGCCGTCTGGCGCCGCTTTAGCCTTGTGCCATGGCAAATCCGACCGGCTTCACCCACATCCCCCTTGTCGACATTTCCGGCCTGCGCAGCGGTGACCCGGCCGAGCGCGCCCAGACAGCCGAGGCCATGGGCAAGGCGGCGCGGGAGGTGGGGTTTCTCTATGTGACCGGCCACGGTATCCCGGCGCACCTCACCGATGGTGTGAAGGCAGCGGCAGAACGCTTCTTTGCCCAGCCCTTTGACGAGAAGATGAAGGTCTTCATCGGCAATTCGCGCAACCATCGCGGCTATGTGCCCGAGGGCGAGGAACAGTTCTATGAGTCAAAGGTCGACCGCAAGGAAGCCTATGACCTGTCCATAGATCTGCCCGCCGATGATCCGGACTATCTGGCCGGCAACCCCATGCTGGGGCCAAACCAGTGGCCCGAGGTACCCGGCTTCAGTGAGGCCGTCGGCGCCTATTACGAGGCGGCCTTTGCGGTGTGCCGGAACATGCTCTCGGCCTTTGCGCTGGCCCTGGGTGAGCCGGCGGATGCCTTTGACGCCATGATCACCAAGCCACCCAGCCAGCTGCGCCTGGTCCACTATCCCTATAATCCCGAGGCCGCCGACGC
>CANCOY010000100.1 GCA_947379865.1 Acetobacteraceae bacterium | reverse complement strand
CCCTGCTGGGCAATCTTGATTTCGTCTTGCGCCATGCCACCGGGCTGCCTGTGTCGATCGCCGATGATCCCCTGACCTGCGTGGCCAAGGGCACAGGCCGTGCGCTTGAGGACATGCGGACGTTGCGTAACGTTCTGACCAACGCGTACTGACCAATTCCCGGGGGCAGGCTGTCGTAGCCCGCCCCCAGTACCCTGCGCGAGGGACCATATGGCGGGCAGGCCTTCATCGGCGCGCATGATCAGGCTGGCAGGACCGCTGAAGCTTCTGACGCAGCGGTTTGCCTTTCTGTCTCTGCTGGCGCTTTCTCTGGGGTTGCTGGCCCTTGGCCGCGCCGACCCGCAGATGATGGAGCGTGGCCGCGCCTATATCGTCGACACCAGCGCCCCCGTTCTCGCCATGCTTGCCCGCCCGATAGAGGCGGTGCGCGGCGCCATTGTCGAGGGGCAACTTCTTCTCTCCCTCTATGAACAGAATCAGGCGCTGCGCGACGAAAATCAGCGGCTGCGTGACTGGCAGACGGCTGCGCGCCGGCTTGAACAGGAAAATGTCGCCCTGCGCACCCTGCTGACCCTGCGGCCCGAGCCTCGCACTGCCGTGGTGGCTGCGCGGGTGATTGCCGATGGCGGTGGCCCCTTTGTCCGCACCCTTGTCATTGATGCCGGCGTTGATGCCGGCGTCGAGGACGGCAATGTGGTTGTGGATGGCTCTGGAGTGGTCGGGCGGATCACGGCGGCCGGGCTGAATTCCTCCCGCGTGCTGCTGCTGACCGACCTGAACAGCCGGGTGCCGGTGCGCATAGAGGGGTCGCGCCAGCGTGCGGTGCTCGCCGGTGACAACAGCGACAGGCCGCGTCTGGCCTTCCTGCCAGCAACGGTCAAGGTTCGCCCGGGTGACCGGTTGGTGACGTCTGGCGATGGTGGGCTTTTTCCATCGGGCTTGCCCGTGGGTGTGGTTGATGCGGTCGGTGCCGACGGTATCAGGGTGCGCACCTGGTCCACGCTGGAGGCGCTCGAGTTCATCCGCGTGGTTCGCTATGACGCGCGCCCCCTCTCCCTTGATGGCATAGAGGACGAGGATGGCCCGGTGCAGCGCCGCATCGCGCCGAAGTCCCCGGTTCCAGGCCAGCCTGTTGCGCCGCCGGTGACCCCAATCGCCGCAGCACCGCCTGAGCCTTTGGTGGACCAGGCGCTGCCTGCGTCTGCTATGCCGCCGGCCAATGGCGCCGCATTGGCGAACCCTGGCGCCGTTGCCCCCCAGGCCCAGCCAGCAGGTTCCACGACCACTACGACCGGGGGAGACCCGGCGGACGGCAGCCTCGACCCGGAAGTCATTGATCGGCCGGAATAGGATCTCGCATGCGCTCTCCCTTTGCGCGCCGTCTGATTTCCGTGGTTGCAGGCGTTGCGCCGATCCTGATTGCGCTGCTGTGTGTGATCATTGGGGTGTTGCCGCTTAACCTGCCCGGTATTGCCTCCATCGGACCGGCGCTGACGCTGATGGCCGTCTATTACTGGAGCATCTTCGCGCCCCTGTTGCTGCCCCCACCGGCCGTGTTTCTCGTCGGTCTGGTTCAGGATCTGCTTGGTGGCGGCCCCATCGGGCTCAATGCCCTGATCCTGCTCGCCGTGTGCGGTCTTGTTGTGAACCAGCGGCGGGTTTTCATCGCGCGTGCGTTCCACATGGCCTGGTTCGGCTTCATGCTGATCTCCCTGGGGGTGGCGTTTGTTTCGTGGGGTCTGGTCAGCCTTTTCAATATGAGTTTGCTGACGCCCGCACCGTTCCTTGTCCAGTCTGGACTGTCGATCGCGCTCTATCCGGTCAGCAGCTGGTTGTTCAGCCGGGTCCATCTCGACCCCGCCTATCGCGCCTGAGGCACCTGTGGCAAGCGACAACGAAACCGGCCGATACAAGACCCTGACGCGCCGCACCGCCATGCTGGCCGGCGGGCAGCTGACCATTGTCGCCGTGCTGGTCGGCCGCATGTATTACCTGCAGGTGGTGGAGTCGAGCCAGTACCAGATGATGGCGGACGAGAACCGCATCGACATGCGGCTCCTGCCTCCGCTGAGGGGGCGCATCCTTGACCGGTTTGGCCAGGAACTGGCATCCAACCGCCAGAATTTCCGCGCCATCCTCATCCCCGAGCAAACCGATGAGGTTGAGCAGACCCTGGATGCGCTGGCCCGTGTGGTGCCGTTTGATGACCATCAGAAGCGCAAGGTCCTGCGCGAGATCGCGCGGCGGCGCCCGTTTGTGCCCGTCACCGTGGTCGAGAACCTGACCTGGGAACAATTTGCCGCCGTCAATGTCCATGGGCCAGAGCTTTCAGGCATCCAGCCCGAGGTGGGTGAGACGCGTTATTATCCCTATGCCGATCAACTGGCCCATGTAATTGGCTATGTTGCGGCGGTGGCCGAAAACGAGGTTGACGACGACCCTCTGCTGCAACTCCCCGGCTTTCGCATCGGCAAGAACGGCATCGAGCGCGCCTTTGACAAGCGCCTGCGCGGCACCGCTGGCTCAAGCCGGGTGGAGGTCAACGCCTATGGCAGGATGATCCGCGAACTGCAGCGCCGCGAGGGCGAGTCAGGCGACGAGGTCATCATGACACTCGACATGGGCCTGCAGCGCTTTGCCTATGACGCGATGGGACAGGAAAGTGGTGCTGCCGTCGTAATGGACGTGCACACGGGTGAGGTGCTGGCGCTGGCCTCAACACCAGGGTTTGACCCGAATCTGTTCAACACCGGCCTCAGTCATGCCGAGTGGAACGCATTGCGCTCCAACGAGCGGAATCCCCTGATCAACAAGCCGATTGCGGGCCTTTATCCGCCGGGTTCCACGTTCAAGATGATGACGGCGCTGGCCGGCCTTGAATCGCGGATCGTGACCGCCGATCACCCTGTCTTCTGTTCGGGCGTAACCTCTCTCGGCAATCACGAGTTTCATTGCTGGAAGAAGGAAGGCCACGGCACTGTCGACATGCTTGGTGCCCTGGAGGGGTCTTGCGACCTCTATTTCTATGATGTGGCACGGCGTGTTGGCATTGATCGCATTGCCGAGATGTGTGGCCGCTTCGGCCTTGGCCGGCCGACCGGCATTGAACTGCCAAACGAGCGTGCGGGGATCATTCCCTCTACCCAGTGGAAACTACAGACCATGGGCAAGTCCTGGCAGCAGGGTGAGACCCTGGTTGCCGGGATCGGACAGGGTTACATCACGACAACCCCCCTGCAGCTTGCCCAGATGGTGTCGCGCATTGCCAATGGCGGCCATGCCGTCAGCCCACGGCTGGTGCGCAGCGCGGGCACGACTGAATTCAGTACGGGCGCCACGCCGTCTCTTGGCATTTCCCCGGCCAACCTTGCGACGGTGATCGAGGGGATGAACCGGGTCACCAACAGCCCCACGGGGACGGCCTTCAAGAAGCGTATTTCCGAACCGGGCTGGGAGATGGCCGGCAAGACCGGCACCGCCCAGGTGCGTCGCATCACCATGGCAGAGCGGGCCGCCGGGGTGCGCAAACAGGAAGACAAGCCCTGGATCGAGCGGCACCACGCCCTCTTCGTGGGTTTCGCGCCGGTTTCTGCCCCCCGATATGCCGTGGCGGTGATTGTGGAACATGGCGGCTCGGGCTCTGGCGCGGCGGCGCCTGTGGCCCGCGATCTGCTGCGCGAAGCACAGCGCCTCGACCCGCTGAGTCGCCAGGCTGTCAGCCCATCGGGCGGCACGGGAAGCGGCCCAAGCTAAAGCGATGTTGTACCCCTGGCCGGCCGGATGGCACGGCACTCGACAAGGCTTCGGGCGCTTGCTATATCGCTCCCACGAAACGCGCCGGTAACAATCTTTCGGCGCCGGTTTCGGGCGATTAGCTCAGTTGGTAGAGCGGGTGACTCTTAATCACTAGGTCGTAGGTTCGAATCCTACATCGCCCACCAATCCCCTCAATAATTTGGTGCCTGCAAAGACGGCGACCCGACCGGGCGCACCGTCTTGTGGTGTCACTATGGTGTCAGATGCCCTTCGCTACCCCTCCCCCATTTTCCTGACGCCCCATCGATTGGGGGGGAGGGGGGCCGGGCGGCCATGGCATTCCGGGCCATGGGGCCGTGAGCATTTTTGTTTTTATCGGCACTCTAGACAGGCCGTCAGTCGGCGGGGGGATCCCGCCAGACGTCATTCCGGTCTCATTTGATCAGCAGTGGTAGAAATCCAGCCGCTGGGCATGATCCGTAAGCGCTGTCCCACTCACACCTTGCGTGGGTAGTTACACGCCAGGAGATCTGAACCGCCCCGGGATTGCCGGAGGCCACTGGTCTTAAGTCAGGCGGCCACTGCTGTATCGTCCAGCGTGGCGTAGTAGCGAGCCTCTGCCTCAGCTGGCGGGATGTTTCCGATGGGCTCAAGGAGAGCCTGTTTTTGAACCAGTCAACCCACTCGAGCGTGGCGTATTCGACGGCTTCAAAGGATCGCCATGGGCCTCTGCGATGGATGACTTCGGCCTTGTAAAGACCATTGATCGTCTTGGCCAAAGCATTGTCATAGCTATCGCGGACGCTGCCGACCGAGGGTTCGATACCGGCATCCGCAAGACGCTCTGTGTACTTGATTGATAGATACTGGCTGCCACGGTCGCTGTGGTGGACCAAGCCGCTTTGATAAAGCCGGCATGTGCTGTTCTGCTTGCCCGCCAGCCGATGATCCGCCGGGCATAGATATCGATTGCGAAGGCGACATAGACGAAGCCCGACCAGGTCGCGCCATGGGTGAAGTCTGACACCCAGAGCCTGTTGGGTGCCGGCGCATGGAACTGCCGGTTGACGTGATCGAGCGGACACGGGCCGGCCTGTGCCGCAACCAGACAGCACAAATTTCTGGTTCTGCCGCTGGATCGCGCTGTTTTAGTTGGAAATCTTTCGCCTGGTGTCCATGATCTGGGGGAACAAGGCGCCGGCACAGGCGGCCTCGAAAAAGGGGACGGCAATGGACAGGACGGAAGCAGCAGGCGCCCAGCGCCGGATCGTGATCATTGGTGCGGGGCCGGGTGGTATCTGCACGGGCATCAAGCTCAAGGAAGCCGGGATTGACGATTTCATCATCCTGGAAAAGGGCACGGGTCCGGGCGGCACCTGGTATCACAACCGCTATCCGGGTGCTGAGTGCGACGTGCGCTCGCATCTCTATTCCTTCTCGTTCGAGCTCAACCCGAACTGGAGCCGCGCCTTTGCCGGCCACGCGGAAATCCGCGCCTATTTTGAGCATTGCGTGGCCAAATATGGCCTCACCCCCTACATCCGTTATGGTCATGAGGTGGTGTCTGCGCGGTGGGATGACGGGGCCGGCCTGTGGCACCTGACCCTGAGGGATGGGCAGACGCTGGAAGCAGGTTCGGTTGTCAGTGCCATCGGCATGTACAACGAGATCAGCTGGCCCGAGATCCCCGGCCTGCATGACTTCAAGGGCAAGACTTTCCATTCCGCCCGTTGGCAGCGTGACCATGATCTGACGGGGCGCACGGTCGGTGTCATCGGCTCTGCCGCCAGCGCCGTCCAGTTTATTCCGGAGATTGCCAAGGAGGCTGGCCATCTGCACGTGTTCCAGCGCACGGCCAACTGGGTTATCCCGAAGCAGAACGTGCCCTTTACCGATGCGGAGAAGGAAGCGTTTGCACGCGACCCAGCCACGATCCTCGCCATGCGCCAGCAGATCAGCGACGAACTGGAGGGCTTTATCACCACCCTTTACGGCCTGCCCGATCAGGACATTACCACCACCGATCCGGCCGGCCTGGCTGCCCTGACGGCCCTTGGCCACGAGAACCTGGCCGTGGTCACCGATCCCGTCGTTCGTGCCAAGCTGACGCCGACCGTGCCCTTTGGCTCGCAGCGGCCACTCTTGTCGGACGATTTCTATCCCACCTTCAACCGCCCCAATGTTGAACTGGTGACCGAGAGCATCGCGCGCATTTCTCCCGCTGGCGTTGTGACTGCCGACGGGAAGGAGCGCAAGCTTGACACCCTGGTGATCGCCACGGGCTTCAAGGCCAACCAGTATCTCTCCGTGCTCGACATAAAGGGCCGTGACGGACTTGATCTGGTGGACTCGTGGAACGGTGGCGCGCGCGCCTATCGCGGCGTTACCACAGCGGGCTTCCCCAATCTCTTCATGCTCTATGGGCCGAACACCAATGGCGGCTCGATCCTGTTCATGATCGAGTGCCAGGTGGCCTATACCGTGCGGCACCTTGCCCGCATGCGCGCGGAAGGCACCGCCTGGATCGATGTGCGGCCAGAGGTGATGGAGGCCTATAACGACGACCTGCACGCGGCGCTGGCCAAGGTCTCGGTCTTCCACGAAAAGGACGGGTCCAAATACTACCGCGCCCCCTCGGGCCGGGTGGTGGCCCAGTGGCCCTATACCATGGCCGCCTATAACAACCTGATGACCCGCGAGGACGAGGGTGCCTATCAGAAGGCCTCTCTCGCCGCGGTCTGATCACAGCCTTACCGGAAAGGGCCGCGTGGCAGCACAGCCACGCGGCGGCCACTCTGGCTTGCCAAAGTTCCCCGCCGGGGGAAAATGGGGGCGGTCCATCGGAGCGCTCCACATGTCGCAGATCCGCATCTTCTCTTATCTGCCCAATCCACGTGTCTGGAAGGCGACCATTGCTGGCCGCCTGTGCGGGGTTGAGGTCGAGGTGCGGGGCGACGCGCCGCAGGAACTGGCGAAATGGCTCTGGGATTTTGATGCCCGCCCGGCCAGCACGGTTGATGCCGCCACCCTTGCCGCAGCCAAGCGCGTGGGCCGCGTCGGCTTCAAGGGGCAGCCGCTTTACAAGACCGACGCCTTCCTTGCGGCCAACCCCTTTGGCACCGTGCCTGCGGCCTTCAACGCAGATGGCAGCATCGGCATTTTTGAATCCAACAGCATCATGCGGGCCGTCGCGCGCCTGGGGGCAGAGCGCTATCCCCTCTATGGACATGGCCCGTTCGAGGCCTCGCGCATTGATGGTTTTCTGGACGTCAGCCTGGTCTTTGCGCGCGATGCCCAACTCTATCTGCTGGCGCGCTGGGATGGGTCTCTCGATGCGGCAACCCATGCCCGCGCGGCGGATGCGCTTGGCATCTGGCTTAGCGGCATGGAACAGGCGCTCAAAGATGGCCGGGCAGCCCTGGTGGGTGAGGGAATTTCGCTTGCCGATATCTGCTTTGTCTGTGAACTGGCGCTGCTGCACAACGAGGGAACCGCGCCCGACAGGGGCGATGCGGCCCTGCCGCCGCTGATCGGGGCTGCGCGGCGTGCCCATCCCGGCGCCTTCGCACACTTCGATCGCCTGGTTGCGCACCCCGCCTTTGCGCCAGAACTTGGCCCCTATCTGGCCAAACGGCGCCCTGTCGAGGGCTGATGCCGCTGCGGTTTGTTCTGGAAGCTCGGATAGTTTTGCCGTAGACAGATTATAATCTTTGTTGATTTACGCCGTGTCGGTGCCTGCGGCTGTTGGAAGAACCTCCCCATGACGCGTTTTTTCCGCCTTGTTCTGGCAACGTTGGTCCTCGCGTCGGGTCTCTCCAGCGTCGCCTGGTCCGGTGAGGCGGGCGACCGCGTTACGGTTCAGGTTAGCGCCGGCAAGGGGCTTTTCTCTGGCGACAGCGACGTCATCGTGCAGGTGACGGTGACCAACCCGAATCTTCACGCAGTGAAGGTTGCCCGCCATCAACTGCCCGTGAACGGATTTTCCGCTCCCTACTTCACCATCACGGCGGCCGACGGCTCGCGGGTCGCCTATACCGGCCCCTTGGTGAAGCGCACGCGGCCGGCGGCGTCGGATTTCCTTACGCTGGCGCCCGGTGCCAGCCTCAGCTTCCCGGTGGAATTGACGGCCTTCTACGAAATCGGCAACGGGCTTTACACGATCCAGTACACGGAACTGCCGCCCGTTAACGGGATTGCCGGTCTGCGCGCCGTCGCCCCCATCACCCTCAGGACCGAGGGGCGCACGCTTGTGGCTGCGGTACCTGAGACTGCGGCCCCCAAGACGTCCATCACCACCCAGGGGATCAGCTATACCGGAAACTGCTCGGCCACCAAAAAGACCACCATTGCCAGCGCTATTTCAGGGGCCAAGGCCTATGCGCTGGCGGGCAAGAATTACTTTACCGGCAAGACCAATACCGCCACCACGCGTTATACCAAGTGGTTTGGCACCGCCACCACGGCTCGCATTTCAACGGGGCGAACCCACTTCACAAACATCTACAATACCCTTTTGAGCAAATCCCTGGTGATGGATTGTTCGTGCAAGGAAAGCGACACCTACGCTTATGTTTACCCGGACAGTCCCTACAAGGTCTATCTGTGTGGCGCGTTCTGGTCGGCGCCAACCACGGGTACGGATTCCAAGGCGGGCACCCTGATCCACGAGTTCAGCCACTTTACAGTGATCGCCGGGACCGATGACTATGTCTATGGCCAGACAGACTCACTGAGCCTGGCCGCGTCGAACCCCACACAAGCCCTGGATAATGCCGATAACCACGAGTATTTCGCGGAAAATAACCCGGCTGTGCAGTGAACTGCCAGGGCCGGCGGCCATGCTGCGCGGGCTCTGCCTGGTTGTCCTGCTCCTCGCTGCCGCGCCGGGCGAGGCGGATGAAGCGGCCATTCCTGAACTGAGTTGCTCGCTTGCGGCGCCAGCCGAACTGCCGGCCGGAGAAGCCGTGCATCTGCGCATCGGGATGCACAACGGCGGCACACAGTCGGTGGAGGTGTTGCGCTGGAACACGCCCTGGGAAGGCAGGTGGGCCGCCCCCTTTGTGGCGGTCAGCCGCGATGGGGTAGCGCTCGGCTATGGTGGCCGCATGGTCAAGCGCAGTCGTCCGCAAGCTGAGGACTGGTTTGTCCTGGTCGCTGGCGGCACCGTGACCGGGGAAGTGGACCTTTCGGCCGTCTACGACCTGTCCGTTCCCGGATCATATCAGATCGCGCCACGCCTCCGGCTTCTCGACGTCCGCATTATGGGGGCAGGCCGGCGCGCGCCCGGCGAGGCCTCATCCGCGCGTCCGCTTGATTGTCCGGCGGCTGTCATCAGGGTTACCCCGGCCGCCGCCGCAAGCCCCTGACCAATCTCCCGCGCGTTCACCTTTGCATATTCCAGCCATTTTGGATTTCTTTGTCCTGAATGGACTGAACTGTGTCGTTTGAACAACGCCGTAGACTGACAAATCGTCACAAGATGACTCTATCTTGACGATGTAATGTTGACGCTGTCTGGTACTCCTGCGGTCGAAACGTACCCGGACGGATTTCCATGTGAAATCGGTTCGCGGGATCTGTGGTCGACACTCACCAAGCGCACTGAAGTGCAGGGGGGATTTAATGCAAAAACGCAACGCATACGGCGCGACCAAGCTCGCGCTCGTGGCGGCCACGCTGGCATTCACCAGCGGGTTGGCTTCACCAGCCAAGGCCATTGATTTCGAATATGGCGAGTTCAAGGGCAGCCTGATCAACACGGTGTCGGCCGGTATCCAGATGCGCGTCGCCTCGCGTGACCCGCGCTACCTCGGTTCGGCAAACGGCGGCTCAACCAGCATCGGGATGACGCATAACGCCGAAGACAACAACAAGCATTTCAACCAGGGCGACATCGTCGGCGCTCCGGTGAAGATCACCACCGAGTTGAACGTCGCCTGGCGCAACCTCGGCGTCTATGGTCGTGGCACCGCCTTCTACGACTACATCTACGACAACAATAATCTCGCCAAGTTCGGCGACACGGCCTCACCGACCTATGGTCGCATCAGCACCGCCGCCCAGCGTAAGGCCGCCAGTGGCGCCGAAGTGCAGGATCTGTTCATCCGTGGTTCGTTCGACATCGGCACCCAGCCGCTGAACGTCCGCGTTGGCCAGCAGACCCTGAACTGGGGTGAAGCCCTGTTCACGCAGAACGCCATCTCCATCATCAACCCGCTCGACCTGCAGAAGTTCGCAGTTCCGGGCGCCGAGCTGCGCGACGGTCTGATCCCCGTTCCCATGGCCTGGTTGTCTTACGAAATCGTCGAAGGTCTGGCGGTCGAGGGCTTCTACCAGTGGGAGTTCAAGAAGCTGCGTCTGTCGCCCACGGGCACCTACTTCGGCGGCGCTGACGTCATCGAAGAGTCCAACGACGGCATCGGCGGCGTATCCAACGGTGCCGACTGTGGCTCGTCCAACCAGGCTCTGCCCTGCGTGCGGCAGGCAGCCAACAGGGACCCGGGCGATTCCGGCAACTACGGCGTGAAGCTGAACTGGTACTCGGAAGCCCTGAACAACACCGAGTTCGGTCTCTACTTCGTGCGCTACACCAGCCGCTTCCCGACCCTCAGCTACAATGCAACCGGGCAGCTCTCGTCGCCTGCCGATCTCGCTTCCTCGTTCTACTCCACTGGCAACAGCCAGACCGAGTATTCGCGCGGTATCAAGATGGTCGCCCTGTCATACAACACGACGCTGGATGAACCCGGCATCGCGGTGAATGGCGAATTTTCCTACAAGATGGACGTCCCTGGCAGCATCTACGGCACCACACCGTATCTGCAGTTCCTCTGCCAGAACGGCACCGGTGATTATGTTCCGGGCCTTTGCGGCAATCAGATCGATCCGTCTGCCTCGCTTCAGGACACCAACGGCCATATCAATGGCTCGATCCCCCTGGACCAGGTCAGCACCAATTTCCGTCTGACCAAGATCTTCTTTGCCGGCATGCCCTTTGTTTCGGGCATCGGCGCAGAGAGCATCACGGCCATCTCGGAAACCAGCATCAACTACATCACCAATCTGCCTGATGCCGGCACGCTCAACCTGTCACCGGCCATCACCAACAGCTGTGGTGCAGCGGCCTCGTTTGGCCTCGGCGCGACAACCTGTGGCGTGCCGTCGCCGACCAAGGTCTCCAGCTATGAGAACATCCTCCTGCTGGTCAGCTATCCGGGCGCCTTTGGCACCCCGATCAACCTGACGCCGGGCCTTTACTATGGCATGACGATCCAGGGCAATTCGCCCATCGCAGCCGGTCCGCAGTCTGGCTTCAAGGCGACCAACCTGTCTCTGAAGGCCGAGTATCAGCAGAACCTGTCGGCGACGCTGAACTTTGCCAAGCAGTGGGGCGGTGGTTACCGCAACACCAATGCCGACAAGGATTTCGTCGGTCTGACGGTGAACTACACGTTCTGATCTCTGATTTATCAGGTCAGACGACTGACTTGGGCGGCCATCTCCGGATGGTCGCCCTTTTCCGTGCGCAACCTGATTGAGGACAGAGCGCCTTCCTATCTGTGAAAAAATATCCTAGTATACGTTCCTCGATACCGATTATGTGGCCATAGAACATGCTTGCAGACCGCTTAAAGGGCTACGCAAGCGCATCTCCGGCCCACGCGCACGGGCAACCCCAACCGATAATGCTGCCGATTGCCGCTCTGGCTGCGCCGATAGGCAGGGCACTCCCGCTCGCCGCGACTGTCCGGTTGACCGCGGCGCTTGAGGCGCTTGCGCAGGGTGACCCCTGTGTTCTCCATGCCGCCCTGTGCCGCGCTACGCTGCCTGATGGCCTGATCTGGATAGAGGTGCCCGCCGAGGAGAAGGAGAGGGTGCGCGAGACCATTCTCGCCGCAAGGGGGCAGCCCCTGGCACCGCCTGCGGCCGGAGCGGCGCATGCCATCACCCTTGGCTATCTGGTCGCGCGTGAGGCCGAGACACAGAGGATTGCGGTCTCTCTGGTGGTTGAGGTGCTGGACCCTGTCCATGGTCCCGGACTTTCCGCAGCCCCTTGGGAATTGCTTATGGATCTGCCTACGGACCAGATGACGGCGGGGGCAGCCTGGCATGCCGATGCCTGTCTGGATGATCTGGAAGGGCGCCTCGCCTTGCGGCCCTCGCAGTGGCGCAACGCCGACGCTCTCCCCGACACGGTCAGGGACTATGGCGACCTGCCCTCGGAAGCGCTGTCGATCTACGCCCTTGCAGCCATTCTGGGTGATGGCCAGAGGCACAGCATCCGAATACCCGTGCCGGCAGATGGCATAAGCCGATCAGCCCTCGATTTCCGGGTCCTTGACCTGCCAGGGCCTGCCTCCTGAGGCAATGGGCTCTCGGTCGGCAAACGAAAAGGGGCACCCCAGAGGGTGCCCCTTTTCGATGCTGGCTGGACGGAAGGGAACCATGAGGTATCCCATCCGGCACCCTCATGATCAGACGGCAACAGCTTCCGTCGTACCGTCGAGCGCCATGATATAGGCCTTCACCCCCAGGGTGGCATGCTTTGCCTTAACCTGCTTGGCGAAGTTGACGATCGTCGCGGTGTGAACCGCCGTTTCCTTTTCCGGCGTCTCAACAGCCTCTGCGCCCAGCGCCAGCTTGTAGGCGCCACAATCGCGATGGTCGATCACGATCACTTCCTCGATGCCGTGCAGCTTGATGGCGACGTCAAGGTGCTGCCAGAAGGTATCGTGCCAATCCTTGAACTTCTCGCTTACGACGCCCAGCGACGCACCAGCGAGGACGACGTGGTCATATTCGTTGTTCAGGCCCTGGTCGGCCATGAACTTCACAGCGTCATCAACCAGACGATAGTCCATGCAGCTGAGCATCAGGGCCTTGGCCTTGCCAGAGGCCATGGCGAAGCGGGGTGCTGCACTCATGAACAGGGCAACGCCGGCGCCCAGGGTCGCCAGCTTCAGGAACTGGCGGCGACCAACGGTGAGGTCGGTGGCCGTGTCGGAGAGATGATGGCAGGAGCCAGTCTCGCAAGCATGAGTCATTTTTGATTCCCAAACAGATGATGTTGATACAGAAAATGGGTACTCCGATCTCCTTGCTGCATTTCTGCGACAGGGGATACGGCTGACAACTGCATGTTTGTTCGTGAGCAGAGGTAATGCAAGCGGCAATTCGGTGTCAGACATAGTGCGTTCCGGTCATGAAAACGGCCGCCCTTTTGGGGCGGCCGTCTCCTTGATCAAGTATGGCGCTTAACGCACGCCAAGGCGGCGGATGGCGTCAGGCGTGTAACGCTCGGGCTGAATATCCTCGGCGTTCCAGTTGATCTGCGGCTCTTCGTTACGCATGGAAACCGTCAGGTAACGACCGGACTGCAGGTCGTAGTACATCTCGGCTGCGTTGTAGCAGAACGGGATTTCGTACCAGTTGACGATCGGGCCTTCCTGGGCGCGCCA
>CANCOY010000099.1 GCA_947379865.1 Acetobacteraceae bacterium | reverse complement strand
GGTAACCATGGCCTCGGCATCGGCATCCTGATAGGCCGTCCCCGAGCCATCACGCAGGGCCTGCTTGGCGGCATCGAAACTCTCGAATGCCTCATCATGGCGACCCATCTTGTCGAGCAACTGGCCCTTCTCGATCAACTCACCAACGCCAAGGCCACTTTCCGTACCGGAAAGGCTGTCGAGGATGCCCAGTGCCCCCTCATAATTCTCCTTGCGGCCTTCGGTAACCGCACGAAACAGACGCACCGTCGGATCACTTGGCGCAATGGCCTCGGCCTGGATCAAGAGATCCGTGGCCGCATCGAAGTTGCGGTCCGCCTCTTCCATCTTGGCCCACCCCATCAGGGTCTGCCGTTCCAGCGGCTGCAGTTCGACCGACTGGCGGTAATAGCCCCGTGCTTCCTCGATCCGACCCTGGTTCTTCAGGTTCCAGGCCAGATTGGCCAGCACGATGCCATTGGGCGCATCAAGCAGTTCCAGGACGCGGCGGTAATGATATTCACCGGCCTGGGGCTGGTGCATTTCCGTCAGGATCATCGCCAGCAGATTGTGGGATTGGGCATCAGAAGGGCCAAGGCGCACGGCGGCCCGTGCGAATTGGACCGCCCGCTGCAGATCTCCACGCTGGAAGAGCAGCAGGGCTATTTCCTGGCTGGGCGCAAGCTGGTTGGGATCGTCCACAAGCGAACGGTTGAACAAGGCCACCGCCGCCTCAATCTCACCCTGACGCAGGCGGATTGTTGCGAGCAGCGAGCGCGTGTCCGCAAGGCGCGGTGCAAGGGCAAGGGCGCGCATGGCCTGGACCTCGGCATCCGCTGCCCGCCCCTCCATCCACGACCGCTGTGCGGCCTGGGCCAGGGTTGCCGCACGCTCGCGTTCACCGGGCGAGGCAAAGAACCTTTCGTCGAAGGAACAGCAGCGCTCAGGGCTGAGCTGGCTGCCACACTTGCATCCGCCTTCAACCAGCGCGGTCGCCGACTGCATGCTCATGCGCGTTCCCCCACGGTATGAGGCCGCGCTCTTAACCAGTCACCCTTCATGGAGCCCCCAATGATTTTCAGATGAAATCGATCAATGGGACTCTTCTAGGAGGTCTTCGTTAAAATTCCTTCAACATGAAAATCGGGGATACAGAAACAAAAAGGGCCAGGCTTTCGCCCGGCCCTCTTTCGTCAGGATCCGAAGATACCGATCAGGAAATGCTCAGGCTGCGGACTCCTGACCATCGGCAAGCTCGCCGCCGGCCTTGTCGAAGCTGGCAGCCGTCTTGTCACGGCTTGCCGCCAGTTCCTTCATGCGGATCATCATGGCACCGGTACCCGCCGGGATCAGGCGGCCGACGATGACGTTCTCCTTGAGGCCAACCAGGGTATCGACCTTGCCGGCAACAGCCGCTTCGGTCAGCACGCGGGTGGTCTCCTGGAAGGATGCGGCCGAGATGAACGAACGCGTCTGCAGCGAGGCCTTGGTGATGCCCTGGAGAACCGGGCTACCCGTGGCAATCCGGCGGCTGGCCAGGACCTGCTTGGCGTTTTCCTCGTCGAACTCGACGCGGTCAACCTGTTCACCCGGCAGGAAGGTGGTGTCACCACCGTCCTCGATCTCGACCTTCTGCAGCATCTGGCGAACGATCACCTCGATGTGCTTGTCGTTGATCTTCACGCCCTGCAGGCGATAGACCTCCTGGATCTCGTTCACCAGATAGCGCGCCAGAGCCTCGACACCCATGACCTTCAGGATGTCATGCGGCGCCGGGTTGCCGTCGAGCAGGTAGTCACCGCGCTCCACGAAGTCGCCTTCCTGGACGGAGATGTGCTTGCCCGTGGGGATCAGATACTCCAGCGGCTCTGTGCCTTCGTCCTCGAGAGGATGCAGGATCAGGCGGCGCTTGTTCTTGTAGTCCTTGCCGAATTCCACCCGGCCCGAGACTTCCGCGATGATCGCATGGTCCTTGGGACGGCGGGCCTCGAACAGCTCGGCCACGCGCGGCAGACCACCCGTGATATCGCGGGTCTTCAGGCTCTCCAGCGGAATACGTGCCAGCACGTCACCGGCATGGACCTTGGAACCGTCCTCGACCGAGAGAATGGCGCCGACCGACAGGAAGTAGCGGGCCTCCAGGCCATTGGCGAGCATGATCACCTCGCCCGACGGATCGCGCAGAGCGATACGCGGCCGCAGGTCAGACGCCTTGGGCTGCGAGCGCCAGTCAACCACTTCCTTGGACGCGATGCCGGTGGCCTCGTCCATCGCCTCGCGCATGGACACGCCTTCGACGAGATCGACGAAATTGGCGGTGCCTTCACGCTCGGTGATGATCGGGATCGTACGCGGATCCCATTCGGCCAGCTTGACGCCCTTGGTAACCGTCGCACCCTCGTCAAAGAAGAGGCGCGCGCCATAAGGCACGCGGTGACGGGCGCGCTCGCGGCCGGAGGCATCCATCAGGACGACTTCCAGATTGCGGCTCATGACGACGATACGGTTCGTCGAGTCCGTCACGACACTGCGGTTGTTGATCTTGATCGAGCCGTCGGTATTGGCCTCCACGCTGGAGCGCTCGGCGAACTGCGCCGTGCCGCCGATGTGGAAGGTACGCATGGTCAGCTGGGTGCCCGGCTCGCCGATCGACTGCGCCGCAATGACGCCGATGGCCTCGCCGATGTTCACCGGGGTACCACGCGCCAGATCACGGCCATAGCAATGACCGCAGACGCCGTTTTCGGCCTCGCAGGTCAGGACCGAGCGGATCATCACTTCCTGCACGCCGGCCTGGGTGACCAGGTCAACCTCAGGCTCGTACATGGGCTTGCCGGCCGGCACCACAACTTCGCCCGAAATCGGGTCGACGATGTCCACCGCCGCGGTACGGCCAAGGATACGGTCGCCGAGCGGCTCGATCACTTCGCCGCCTTCCACCACTTCCGAAACCGTCAGGCCGCGCTGCGTGCCGCAATCCACCTGGACGACGATGCAATCCTGCGCCACGTCCACCAGACGACGCGTCAGGTAGCCCGAGTTGGCGGTCTTGAGTGCCGTATCCGCCAGGCCCTTACGGGCGCCGTGGGTGGAGTTGAAGTACTCAAGAACGGTCAGACCTTCCTTGAAGTTCGAGATGATCGGCGTCTCGATGATCTCGCCCGACGGCTTGGCCATCAGGCCACGCATGCCGGCCAGCTGCTTCATCTGGGCCGCCGAACCACGGGCGCCGGAATGGGCCATCATGTAGATGGAGTTGATCTGGCGCTCGCGCCCCGTGCTCTCGTCGATGCGGCGGGCGGAGATCTCCTTCATCATCTCGTCGGCCACGCGATCCGTGCACTGGGCCCAGGCGTCGATGACCTTGTTGTACTTCTCGCCCTGGGTGATCAGGCCGTCGATGTACTGCTGCTCGTATTCCTTGGCCTGCAGACGGGTCTCCTCGACCAGCTGCTCCTTGGCCGCCGGCACCACCATGTCGTCCTTGCCGAACGAAATGCCGGCGCGGCAGGCGTGATGGAAGCCAAGGCCCATGATGCGGTCGGCAAAGATGACCGTCTCTTTCTGACCGCAATGGCGATAGACCACATCGATCACCTGGCTGACATCCTTCTTGGTCAGCAGGCGGTTGATGAGGCTGAACGGCACCGCCGGATTGCGCGGCAGCACATCGGCCAGGAACATGCGGCCGGCCGTGCTTTCCACGCGCAGGGTCACCGGCGCACCCGTCTCGTCCACCGTGTTGTAACGGCAGAAGATCTTGGAATGCAGGGTGATCGCCTTGGCATCAATGGCGGTCTGGAGTTCCGACAGGTCCTTGAAGGACATGCCCTCACCCGGCTCGCCCTTGCGCTCCATGGTCAGGTAATAGAGGCCCAGCACGATGTCCTGGCTGGGAACGATGATCGGCTTGCCATTGGCGGGGCTGAGGATGTTGTTGGTCGACATCATCAGAACGCGTGCTTCCAACTGGGCCTCAAGGCTCAGCGGCACGTGCACGGCCATCTGGTCGCCATCAAAGTCGGCGTTGAAGGCGGCACAGACCAGCGGATGCAGCTGGATCGCCTTGCCTTCGATCAGCACCGGCTCAAACGCCTGAATGCCAAGACGGTGCAGCGTGGGGGCGCGGTTCAGCATCACCGGATGCTCGCGGATCACCTGCTCCAGGATATCCCAGACCTCGCCCCGCTCCTTCTCGACCATCTTCTTGGCCATCTTGACCGTGGTCGCGATGCCCTTGCGGTCGAGGATGGCGTAGATGAACGGCTTGAACAGCTCCAGCGCCATCTTCTTTGGCAGGCCGCACTGGTGCAGCTTCAGCTCTGGCCCGACGACGATTACCGAACGGCCGGAATAATCGACGCGCTTGCCAAGCAGGTTCTGACGGAACCGGCCCTGCTTGCCCTTCAGCATGTCGGACAGCGACTTCAGCGGGCGCTTGTTGGCGCCGGTGATGACGCGGCCACGGCGGCCGTTATCGAACAGGGCGTCCACCGCCTCCTGCAGCATGCGCTTTTCGTTACGCACGATGATGTCAGGCGCGCGCAGCTCGATCAGGCGCTTCAGGCGGTTGTTACGGTTGATGACGCGGCGATAGAGATCGTTCAGATCCGAGGTCGCAAAACGGCCACCGTCGAGCGGCACCAGCGGGCGCAGCTCGGGCGGGATCACGGGGACGACCGTCAGGATCATCCACTCGGGACGATTGCCGGATTCAACGAAGGACTCGATGATCTTCAGGCGCTTGACGATCTTCTTGGGCTTCAGCTCCGACGTGGTCTCGGCCAGTTCCTCGCGGGCGCGGCGCGCCTCTTCCTCAAGGTTCAGCTCCGACAGCATGGTGCGGATGGCCTCGGCGCCGATGCCGGCCGTGAAGCTGTCCACGCCATATTCGTCCTGCGCCCGCAGGTAATCATCCTCGTTCAGCAGCTGGTGACGCTTCAGCGGCGTCAGGCCCGGCTCCACGACGACATAGTTCTCGAAATACAGGATCCGCTCCAGATCCTTCAGGGTCATGTCCAGCAGCTGGCCGATGCGGCTGGGCAGTGACTTCAGGAACCAGATGTGGGCAACGGGGCTCGCCAGTTCAATATGGCCCATGCGCTCGCGCCGGACCTTGGAGAGCGTCACCTCGACGCCGCACTTCTCGCAGGTGATGCCGCGATACTTCATGCGCTTGTACTTGCCGCACAGGCACTCGTAATCCTTGATCGGGCCAAAGATCTTGGCGCAGAACAGGCCGTCGCGCTCGGGCTTGAAGGTGCGGTAGTTGATGGTTTCGGGCTTCTTGATCTCGCCATGGCTCCAGGCGCGAATCCGCTCCGGGCTCGCGATCGAGATCTTGATCTGATCGAACGCCTGCGCACCCGGCTCGCGACCGAAGATGTTCATGAGTTCCTGGTTCATGCCTTGGCTCCCGTGGCGCCTCGGGCGGGCCTCGCCCCCGGCGCATTGGTGTGACCCCCCGTAGGGGAGTGATCTTTCAGATCACATGGGACATCGGCAACGGCCGATGCCCCCCGCATAAGTGCTCTAGTGCCCTGCCTGATCGAGGATCAGACGAAGGTGCGCGACGCCATCTCGACATTCAGGCCGAGCGAACGCATTTCCATGACAAGAACGTTGAACGATTCCGGAATACCGGCCTCGAAATTGTCCTCGCCGCGCACGATCGCCTCGTACACCTTGGTGCGGCCGGCGACGTCGTCCGACTTCACCGTCAGCATTTCCTGCAGCGTATAGGCGGCGCCGTAGGCCTGGAGTGCCCAGACCTCCATTTCGCCGAAGCGCTGCCCACCAAACTGCGCCTTGCCGCCCAGCGGCTGCTGGGTAACCAGGCTGTACGGGCCGATGGAGCGTGCATGGATCTTGTCGTCGACAAGATGGTGCAGCTTCAGCATGTAGATGTAACCAACGGTGACCGAGCGGTCGAACTGCTCGCCCGTACGTCCATCCACCAACCGGACCTGGCCCGAGCTGTCATGCCCGGCCATCTCCAGAAACTTGACGATGTCGGCTTCCAGGGCGCCATCGAACACCGGGGTTGCCATGGGCACACCGGGACGAAGGTTTTCCGCCAGTTCCAGCACCTCGGCCGGGGTCAGAGGCGCAATGCGCTCCTCATACTGGGCCGCGGAGTAGATCTGCTTCAGCTTCGCCGTCAGGGCATCGGTGTTGTCACCACGCCGAACCGCGTCCAGAGCGTCACCAATCTGGCGACCAAGGCCGGCAGCGGCCCAACCCAGATGGGTTTCAAGGATCTGACCCACGTTCATGCGGCTGGGCACGCCCAGCGGATTCAGCACAACGTCAACCGGCGTGCCATCATCCAGATACGGCATGTCTTCCATGGGCATGATACGGCTGATCACGCCCTTGTTGCCGTGACGGCCGGCCATCTTGTCGCCCGGCTGAAGCTTGCGCTTCACGGCAACAAAGACCTTGACCATCTTCATGACGCCCGGCGGCAGCTCGTCACCGCGCTGCAGCTTCTCGACCTTGTCCTCGAAGCGCTTCTGGAGGCGATCCTTGGCCTCGTCGAAGTTCTTCTTCATGGCCTCGATGTCGGCCATCGCCTTCTCGTCCTTGAGGGCGATCTGCCACCACAGGCCGTGGGTGAGTTCAGCCAGCACGGCGTCCGTCACCTTGCCACCCTGCTTGAAGCCCTTGGGGCCCGAGACCGCCTGCTTGCCCAGCAGCACTTCCTTGACGCGGTTGAAGGTGTTCCGGTCGAGAATCAGCTGCTCGTCATTGCGGTCCTTGGCCAGGCGCTCGATTTCCTCGCGCTCGATGGCCATGGCGCGTTCGTCCTTGTCGACGCCGTGGCGGTTGAACACCCGGACCTCGACCACCGTGCCGGCAACGCCGGGCGGCAGCTTCAGCGAGGTGTCGCGCACGTCAGAGGCCTTTTCGCCAAAGATGGCGCGCAGCAGCTTCTCTTCCGGCGTCATCGGGCTTTCGCCCTTTGGCGTGATCTTGCCAACCAGGATGTCACCCGGCCGCACTTCGGCACCGATATAGACGATGCCCGCCTCGTCGAGGTTCTTCAGGCCTTCTTCGCCGACATTGGGAATGTCGCGCGTGATCTCTTCCGGCCCCAGCTTGGTATCGCGGGCCATGACCTCGAACTCCTCGATATGGATCGAGGTGAAGACGTCATCGCGCACGATCCGCTCTGAGATCAGGATCGAATCTTCGAAGTTGTAGCCATTCCAGGGCATGAACGCGACGAGCGCATTCCGGCCCAGCGCCAATTCACCCAGCTCCGTCGAGGGACCGTCGGCGATGATGTCGCCCTTGTCCACGCGGTCGCCCACACGCACCAGCGGACGCTGGTTGATGCAGGTGTTCTGGTTGGAGCGCTGGAACTTCAGCAGGTTGTAGATATCAACGCCGGTGGACGACGGGTCGGACTCGTCGGTGGCACGCACCACGATGCGGGTGCCGTCGATCTGGTCGACGGTGCCGGCACGGCGGGCAACAATAGCCACGCCTGAGTCACGCGCCACAACCTCTTCCATGCCAGTGCCGACCAGCGGCGCCTCGGCGCGGATCAGCGGCACGGCCTGACGCTGCATGTTGGAGCCCATCAGCGCGCGGTTCGCATCGTCGTTCTCAAGGAACGGGATGAGGGCTGCGGCCACGGACACCAGCTGCTTCGGGCTGACGTCGATGAAGTCGACCATGGTCGGCGTCGTCATCAGGAAGTCGCTGTTCTTGCGGCAGCTGACCAGCTCGGAGATGAGCTTGCCCGTCTCGTCCATCTCGGCATTGGCCTGGGCAATGGTGTACTTGCCCTCTTCCATGGCCGACAGATAAACGACCTCGTCGGTTACCTTGCCTTCCTTGACGCGCCGATACGGGCTCTCGATGAAGCCGTACTGGTTGACCCGGGCATAGGTCGCGAGCGAGTTGATCAGGCCGATGTTCGGGCCTTCAGGTGTCTCAATCGGGCAGATGCGGCCGTAATGCGTCGGGTGCACGTCGCGCACCTCAAAGCCGGCGCGCTCGCGGGTCAAACCGCCCGGCCCAAGGGCCGAGAGACGCCGCTTGTGCGTGATCTCGCTCAAGGGGTTGGTCTGATCCATGAACTGCGACAGCTGGGACGAGCCAAAGAACTCGCGCACGGCGGCCGCTGCGGGCTTTGCATTGATCAGGTCGTGCGGCATGACCGTGTCGATCTCGACCGAGCTCATGCGCTCGCGGATCGCGCGTTCCATGCGCAGCAGGCCGATGCGGTACTGGTTCTCCATCAGTTCGCCAACCGAGCGAACACGACGGTTACCAAGGTGATCGATGTCGTCGATCTCGCCACGGCCGTCCTTCAGGTCGACCAGGGTCTTGATGACGGCAAGGATATCCTCGCGACGCAGCACACGGACGGTGTCGGGCGCCTCGATGCCCAGACGGGCATTCAGCTTCACCCGGCCCACGGCCGACAGGTCATAGCGCTCGGAGTCAAAGAACAGGCCGTTGAAGAGGGCCGATGCGGTTTCCTGCGTCGGCGGCTCGCCCGGGCGCATGACGCGGTAGATTTCGATCAGGGCCTGCTCATAGCCCTGATTCTTGTCTGCCATCATGGTGTTGCGGATATAGGCGCCCACCGTAACATGGTCGATATCGAGAACCGCAAGCTCCTCAAAGCCTGCCGCCTCGACGGCCTTGATCGACGCCTCGGACAGCTCCTCGCCAGCCTCGACATAGATCTCGCCGGTTTCCTCGTTGATCATGTCCTGCGCGGCATAGCGGCCAATCAGCTCGCCGCCGGTAACCAGCAGTTCCTCAAGGCCCTCTTCCTTGAGCTTGCGGGCCATGCGCGGGGTGATCTTGGTGCCCTTCTCAACCACGACCTTGCCAGTCTTGGCGTCGATCAGGTCGGAGGTCGGCTTGATGCCGCGCACGCGCTCGGGATCAAAGTTGGTGCGCCATCCGGCGGGCCGGGCCTTGCTGGCCGTGGTCCGGGTATAGATGAGCGACTTGTAGAAATAGTTGAGGATCTCCTCGCCCGTCAGCCCAAGGGCAAACAGCAGGGAAGAGACGGGCATCTTGCGGCGACGATCGATGCGGACATAGACGATGTCCTTGGCATCAAACTCGAAATCCAGCCACGAGCCGCGATAGGGAATGACGCGCGCCGCGAACAGGAACTTGCCTGACGAGTGGGTCTTGCCCCGGTCATGGTCAAAGAAGACGCCGGGCGAACGATGCATCTGGCTGACGATCACGCGCTCGGTGCCGTTCACGATGAACGTGCCGTTTGCGGTCATCAGGGGCATGTCGCCCATGTAGACGTCCTGCTCCTTGATATCGAGGACGGACTTGGCCTGGGTATCGGGATCCACCTCGAACACGATCAGACGCAGCGTCACCTTGAGCGGGGCGGCATAGGTCATGCCGCGCTGCTGGCACTCGTCCGTGTCGTACTTCGGAGGCTCGAATTCGTATTTCACGAACTCCAGGCTGGCCGTCTCGTTGAAGTCCTTGATCGGGAAAACCGACTTGAAGACGCCCTGGATGCCGGTATCGGGGCGTGTGTCGCCCGCCGCATGCATCTGCAGGAACTGCTCGTACGAGGTCTTCTGGACCTCGATGAGGTTCGGCATCGTGGTGACTTCAGGGATGCGTCCGAAACGCTTGCGTACCCGCTTGCGGCCCGTAAAAGTCGTCGCCATTTCCGTCACCCTCTCGCTAACCAGTCTCGCCCCGGTGGCAGTGCCGGATCCCCACAGGGGACCAGACCTCCGCTTAGCCCTCGCGCCGTCAGGGCAAGCCCTTGAACGGCCGACGGGTTCCCCGTCCCGGGACGGGACGGGGAACCCTCGGGAATCAACCCAAGTTGGCCGAAGCCGACATTACTTAACGTCGACCTTCGCGCCGGCGCTCTCGATCTGCGCCTTGATCTTGGCGGCTTCGTCCTTGGACACGCCGGCCTTGACTTCCTTGGGAGCGCCTTCGACCAGGTCCTTGGCTTCCTTGAGGCCAAGACCCGTGATCGCGCGCACTTCCTTGATCACGTTGATCTTCTTGTCGCCGGCATCGACGAGGATGACCGTGAACTCGGTCTGTTCCTCAACCGCGGCAGCGGCGGCGGGGGCCGCAGCGGCAACCGCCACGGGGGCAGCGGCGCTGACGCCCCACTTCTCTTCCAGCATCTTTGAGAGTTCGGCAGCCTCGATCACGGTCAGAGCCGAGAGATCGTCTACCAGTTTCGCCAGATCGGCCATTTTTGTTCTCCTAGAGGGTCTTCAAAAGGCAAGTATGGAGGTTGGTTTCGAGACGGCTCAGGCCGCCTCGCCCTTTGTTGCATAGGCACCAATGACCCGGGCGACCTGACCCGCCGGCGCCTGAAGGACGCCTGCGATACGGGTTGCGGGGGTCTGGATCATGCCGACGAGCCTGCCGCGGAGTTCATCCAGCGACGGCAACGCCGCCAGCGCCTTGATCCCGTTGGAATCGAGGCGCGTGCCACCCATGACACCGCCAAGGAGCACGAACTTGTCGTTCTTCTTGGCAAATTCCACTGCCGCCTTCGCCGCTGCAACCGGATCCTTGGAATAGGCAATCGCGGTCGGGCCGGTGAAAAGGTCGGTAATGGGCTGGCAAGGGGTGCCATCAAGAGCGAGTTTGGTGAGCCGGTTCTTTGTAACCTTGAAGCTGGCGCCGGCTGCCGACATGCCATTGCGAAGCTGGGTAAGCTCCGCCACGGTCAGGCCGGTATAGTGGCCGACGACCACGGTGCCCGTCTCCTGGAAGACTTTGTTGAGCGCCGCGACCAGCTCGCGTTTTTCGACACGGTCCACGTCTCGTCTCCGATCATCTGGCCAGACAGGGACTCTCCCCATCCGACCGGTTGCGTCGAGACCCTCCAGCCCCGTGCGGCGATGCTTTGCCGACGAGGTGCCGCAGGTGCGGCGACCGGAAGGTCCGGTTCGCCTGTCCCAGGAAGACCCTCTCTCTCCTGGATCACTCCAGGATGCAAATAGGCTCTTTCCCGTCTATGCAGGCTATGCGTTTAAGCCCCGGCGAACCGGAACGCCTGCAGTCTCGGACAGGTTCGGCGCCCACAGGGAAAACCCTCTGGGCGCCTGCCCCGGCCGTCACCGGCCGGAGATTTCAGTGGCGCCATATGGCGCAATCCCCGCTCAGGAAACGAGCGAGGCGACCTCGACCTTTACGCCGGGGCCCATTGTTGAGCTGAGGCCCGCCTTCTTCAGGTAGGTCCCCTTGGCGCCGGTCGGCTTGGCACGCACGACCGCTTCCACCAGGGCCTTCACGTTTTCACGCAGGGCATCCTCGCTGAAGCTCGCCTTGCCGACACCAGCCTGCAGAACGCCAGCCTTCTCGACGCGGAACTCAACCTGGCCGCCCTTGACCGCTTTCACCGCCGCAGCGACGTCAGCCGTCACAGTGCCAAGCTTCGGATTCGGCATCAGGCCACGGGGGCCCAGCACCTTACCAAGACGACCGACAACGGCCATCATGTCCGGCGTCGCGATGACGCGATCGAAATCGATGTTGCCGCCCTGAATGCGTTCGGCCAGATCTTCGGCACCAACGATGTCGGCACCGGCTGCCAGGGCCGCCTCGGCCTTGTCACCCTTGGCGAACACGGCCACGCGCACGGTCTTGCCCGTGCCGTTCGGCAGGCTCACCACGCCGCGCACCATCTGGTCCGCATGGCGGGGATCGACACCCAGATTCAGTGCAACCTCAACCGTCTCGTCAAACTTCGCGTTCGCGTTCAGCTTGACCAGCTTCAAGGCCTCGTCGAGGCCATAGTTGCGGTTACGGTCCAGACCCTCGAGGGCCTTCTTCAAGCGCTTGCCCTTGGCCATCGTTAATCCCTCACCTCGAAGCCCATAGAAAGGGCCGAGCCGACGATCATCTTCGCGGCCTGGTCCACGTCATAGGCGTTCATGTCCTTGAGCTTGGTTTCGGCGATCTCACGGCACTGCGCCATGGTCACAAAGCCGACCGTGCCACGACCCGGGGTCGAGGAGCCCTTGTTCACGTTCGCCGCCTTCTTCAGAAAGAACGAGGCGGGGGGTGTCTTGGTCACGAAGGTGAACGACTTGTCACCAAAGACCGTGATCACCACGGGGATCGGCATCCCCTTCTCGAGGTTCTGGGTCTGGGCGTTGAACTCTTTGCAGAACGCCATGATGTTGACACCGCGCTGACCCAGCGCCGGCCCGATGGGCGGCGAGGGGTTGGCAGAGCCAGCCGCAACCTGCAGCTTGATGTACCCGTCAATCTTCTTTGCCATCTTTACTCCCTCGATCCCGGCCTACCGGCCCCGGATCTCTTGAGGTGCGAGGTGCGGCCGCCCCAGGCCTTCGGGGCAAAACCTCCCTCACGCTTGCATCGCCGCAGCACGTGCCACGGCAACGCCACTGCCCAGGTCAGACCTTTTCGACCTGAGAAAACTCCAGTTCAACCGGGGTCGCACGACCAAAGATCGACACCGCCACCTTGAGGCGGCTGCGCTCTTCGTCGACTTCCTCGACAAACCCATTGAACGAGGTGAAGGGACCATCGGCCACCCGCACCTGTTCGCCAATCTCGAACGAGATGGTCGCCTTGGGCCGCTCGATACCCTCCTGCACCTGGTGCAGGATGCGCGCGGCCTCAGCCTCGGTGATCGGCGTCGGCTTGCCGGCCGGACCGAGGAAACCCGTCACCTTGGCGGTGTTCTTCACCAGATGGTAGGTCTGCTCGTTCATTTCCATCTTCGCCAGCACATAGCCCGGAAAGAACTTGCGCTCAGCGTTGATTTTCTGCCCACGGCGGATTTCGACAACTTCCTCGGTCGGCACCAGGACCTCGGGAACAAGATCCGTCAGTCCCTTCTGCTCGGCCTGCTCACGAATGGACGCGGCGACCTTCTTCTCGAAGCCCGAATAAGCGTGAATGATGTACCAGCGCGCCGACATGCTCAGCTCCCGATGCCGAGTGCGAGCCGCACCGCTTGCGAAAGGCCCCAATCGACGACCCAGAAAAAGATCGCGGAAACCACGACCATGGCGAACACCAGACCGGTTGTAATCAGCGTCTCGGGGCGGCTCGGCCAGGTTACCTTGAGGGTTTCCGCGCGGACCTGCTTGAAGAACTCGACCGGATTGATGTTGGCCATATACTTGCTCACTCTCCCGAATGGCATAGGACCCCGGGCCGGGCAGAGGATCTGCCCCGGTCCAGGGTCGGACACAGGCGACTGGCAGGAGTGGAGGGACTCGAACCCCCAGCCCCCGGTTTTGGAGACCGGTGCTCTACCAATTGAGCTACACTCCTAGACCCGCCGCGCCATATCGCTGCTGCCAGACGGCGCAGCGATATGGTGGAAGCCTATCATACCAGACGTTACTTCACGATCGAAGCGACGACGCCGGCACCAACGGTGCGGCCGCCTTCGCGGATCGCGAAACGCAGACCTTCGTCCATCGCGATCGGCGCGATCAACTCAACCTGCATCGTCACATTGTCGCCGGGCATCACCATCTCGGTGCCTT
>CANCOY010000098.1 GCA_947379865.1 Acetobacteraceae bacterium | reverse complement strand
GCCTCCCCGGACGCCCTCAAGGCCGCAAACCCCAGCCTTGCCCAGACCATGCAGGCCGATGCGCCGGGCATGCACCGCTCCGAGACCATCGACATGCTCTATGTGATCTCGGGCGCCTGTGTGCTGGAACTCGACGATGGCGTCCGCCTCGACCTCAAGGCCGGGGATACCGCAATCCAGAGCGGCACCATGCACGCCTGGCGCAATCCCCATGACGAACCCTGCCGCGTGATTGCCGCCATCGTCGGGGCCAGCTTGCGCTGAGCCCCGAACCGGGGGCAGTCAGTCGAGGAAGTTGAGCGTGGTCGCCATCTGGTCGCGCACGGCTTCCGGATTGGCGGTGGCCATCTGGTCGAACTCGGCGAGTTCGGCCGGCACATACCAGTGGATCTTGTCGCTGTTATAGGCAGACCAGACCGCCTCGGCGACCACCGTGGCCGGGATCAGCCGCCACATGCCCTCGGTGGGTGAGTTCTGCTTGATGTGATCGGGCAGCAGGGGCGTGTCGATGGCGCCCGGCAGTGTATCGGCGGCACGCACGCCATGGCGCTTGAACTCCACCGACAGGGCTTCCGTCAGGCCCTTCACGGCATGTTTGGTGGCGGAATAGACGGCGATGCCGCCCATGCCAAAGGTCGCCGACGAGGACGAGGTGGTGAAGCACAGCGCGTTGGGCGTGGCCTTAAGCAGGGGGAAAGCCAGCTGGATGCCAGACAGCACGGCAATCAGATTGACGTTGACCACCGCCATCACGTCTTCCCAGGGCTGGTCGATGAAGGCGCCGCCCCGGCCGATCCCGGCATTGTTGAAGAGGAGGTCCATGGTGCCGCCGGTAGCGACGCCAAAGGCCGCCATGGCGGCGGCATAGGCTGCCCGGTCGGTCACATCCAGGGTTTGCACCAGGCAGTTTGCGCTGCCCAGTTCCTGTTCCAGCGCCGCAAGGCCGCCGGCGTTCACGTCACAGGCGCCAATGAACCAGCCCTTGGCGGCAAAGAGCCTGGCCGTCTCCAGCCCCATGCCAGAGGCGGCGCCCGTGATGAAGATCGACTTGCGTCCAGCACTCTTGGTCATCACCGTATTCCCTTGGTTGATCTGCTTTAGCGCAAGCCGGAAGGGCAGGCCTTCAGAGTTCGTAGGCCCGCTCGCCATGGATGGTGAGGTCTAGGCCCTCGATTTCATCCTGCTGCGTTACCCGCAGCGGAGAGAACAGCCGCAGCGCACGCATGATGATGAAGGTCGCCACAACCGACCACAGGGCGGTAACGGCAACACCCATTGCCTGCAGGCCAAGCTGGTCGAGCGCGCTGATGCCGTTCTTCAGCCCAAGCCCGCCGAGGGATGGCAACATCAGTCCAGCCAGCAGCAGCGAGCCCAGCATGCCGCCGACACCGTGGACCGCAAACACGTCGAGGCTGTCGTCAATCTTCAGACGCATCTTGACGATCTGCACCGCCTCGAAACACACGGCGCCACCGGCCACGCCGCATACCAGCCCACCCCAGGGCCCGACATAGCCGGAGGCGGGGGTGACCGTGGCGAGCCCTGCAATGGTGCCAGTAACAAGGCCCACCATGCTGGGCCGCCCGAAGCGCACCCATTCAATGGCCATCCAGGTGAGGGAAGCGGCGGCCGCTGCGGTGTGGGTGACGATGATCGCCATGCCTGCAGACCCATCAGCCGCAAGGGCGCTGCCGCCATTGAAGCCGAACCAGCCAACCCAAAGCATGGCGGCACCGGAATAGGTCATGCCCGGATTGTGCGGCGGCCGCGTCTCGCGCGGGAAACCACGGCGGGCGCCAAGCATGATGGCGATCACCAGGGCCGAGACACCCGCTGTGGTATGCACCACGATGCCGCCCGCGAAATCGAGCACGCCAAGCGTCGCCATCCAGCCACCGCCCCAGATCCAGTGCGTCACCGGCACATAGACGAGGAGCAACCAAAGGCCGCTGAAGGCAAGGGCCGGGCCAAAGTTCATCCGCTCGGGATAGGCGCCAACAATAAGAACGGGCGTGATGGTGGCGAAGGTCAGCTGAAACAGGAAAAACACGGTCTCCGGCAGGCGGCCGACCTGGCTGGCCGGCTCGACGCCCGCCAGCATGACCTTGCCAAAGCCGCCGATCAGCGTGTTGAAGCTGCCCCCATCGCCAAAGGCAAGGCTATAGCCCAGCGCCAGCCACAGGAGTGAGCCCACACAGGCAATCGCCGCGCATTGCGTAAAGACGCTCAGCACATTCCGTGCGCTGACCAGGCCGCCATAAAACAGCGCCAGGGCGGGCAAGCACATGAACAGGACGAGGGCAGAAGAGGTCAGCACCCAGGCCGTGGCTGCGCCATCAACGGCAGGAGGCGTGCCATCCTGTGCCAGGGCCATGCTGGCCTGAAGAATGAATACTGTGGTCGCTGCGGCGGCGACGCCCAAGGCACGCATTGTCGTCATGATTTTTCTTCCGGCGTTTCCCTGCGGCATTGCTGCCAGATCACCAGCCGGTCCGCAACCGTGTTGCAATAAGCCGGGCTCAGGGCAGGCGTGAAGCTGGATGCGCTTTCAGATCAGATGTCAGCCGATATATTTGCACCAATTTGCCAAATACCTCCGCCTTGCGCTGTTGTAAAAAAGTTCCTGCCTCTCACTAGTGTGTGTTTATACAGTTGCCAGTTACACACGCGGGATCTTGGAAAATTTCATATGTTGCTATTTTTTAGAATTTTGAAAAATAATAAATGTATTTTCACTTTTATTTTCAAAATGCAGGATTTATATATATTATAAACAGAAAAATGTATAACCAATCCGAACATGTTTCCGTGATTGGGTGATCGTGTTCACCGGCACAGTTAACGGGCAATCGGTGTGCGGACTCGATTGGCGGGCACCATCGGAAGCAGCCCGTTGATACGCACACCGAACAAAATCGCCACATGCAGGTGCGGAAGGTGCCATGCAGAGGCCCGTTGTGTAGGGGAAATCAGATGGCCAGCACATATTATGTTGCCCTCAATGGACGTGACACTTGGTCGGGTTTGCTCGCGGCGCCCAACACCGCTGGAACCGACGGCCCTCTGGCCACCTTCGGTGCTGCCCAAAAGAAGATGCAGACCACCGCAATCAAAAGCACCTATGTGCGCGGCGGCACCTATGACCTGGCGAGCACCCTTGCCCTTGGTTCGGCGGACGTCGGCACAACCTGGCAGGGTTATCCCGGCGAGACGGCGGTGCTGCGTGGCGGCAAGGCCCTGACGGGTTGGACCCTGGATACGGCCTCTGGCCTGTGGTCAGCCCCTGTTGCCGCAGCCAGCCTGCCCGGTGGAAAACTGGGCGCCCTCTACCTCGGCGGCGTTGCCCTGACCCCTGCACGCTACCCCAATGCGGTGCCAACGGATCCTGTGAAGGGGGGCTGGCGTTTTGCCGATACGGCAACCGCCGGCATGAACACCAAGGCGCAGTTCCGCTTCAAGGCCGGTGACATTCCGGCCGGGCTTGCCGCGACAGGTTTGAAGGTCAACATCTGGGATTATGACGGCTGGCAGGATTACAATGCCGACGTGCAGGGGATCGACTGGTCGACCAACACGGTCACCCTCACCACCTCCCAGAGCAGCACGTTCAACACCGGCTCGCGCTATTTCGTGTACAATGCCAAGACCCTGCTGGATGGGCCGGGTGAGTGGTATTTTGATGCGGCTGCCGGCCGGGTCTATGTGAAGGCGCCCACGGCGGGTTTTGACCCCTCAAAGGTGTCCATGGGTACCCTTGGCACCATCATCAGCACCTATGCCGCAAGCAACATCACCATCCGTAATCTGACGCTTGGCGAAATGTCGGGCCTTGGCACGGTCATGACGCTGAACAATTCCACAGGCATCACGGTAACCGGAAACGTCTTCCGGAATGCCGACATGGGCCTGTCGGCCATGGGGACGACGTCGAACCTGTCGGTATTCGGCAATCAGTTCGCCAGCATGGGGTCGGGCGGCGTTCGCCTCGACCAGTCGACCAATGCCACGACGATCAATGCCAACTGGTTCCACGACATCGGCCTGCGTCAGCTGAATGGCAACGCCGTGTGGATGGCCGGCAGTTCGAACAACATTGTTGGCAATAATCTGTTCGAGCGGATTGCGAAGTTTGCCATTGGTGGTGGCTCAACCACCGGCACCAAGGCGTCCTATAACAACGTCATCGAATACAATCGGATTGATGTCAGCAACATGCACGCCGCTGATGGCGGTGCGATCATGATTGCCGGCGTCAAGGGCGAACTCGCCAATGATGTGATCCGTTACAACGAGATCTCTGGCACCAGTGCGGCGGGTACCGTGATTGGCTGGAACAACACGATCAACACCAGCTTCTTCGATCCGATGAAGCTGACCAGCTTTGCCATCTACCTTGATGACTATGCCAGCGGCATTACCGTTACCGGCAATGTGCTGCATGACAATCTGGGTGGCGTGCTGGTCCATGGTGGTCGGCAGAACACGATCACCAACAATGAGTTCGCCAATAACCGTGGCGACGCCTTTGTGGGAAGCGAGGATGTCTGGATGAATCTTCCTCTGCCGGACGCCCGCAACAACAACTTCGCCACCAACATCGTCTACATGAGCACGGCTGACCATCGCGCGGTCAATCTGTCGGGTGTGCGGGCCATGATCACCTCGAACAAGAACCTGTTCGGTGGCGCAAACGTAACGGGGGTGGATATCTTCCGCGCCTGGCCAGCCCTGATGAGCACAGGCTGGAAAGGTGGATTGACCCAGTGGAAGGCGGCCGGTTTCGATACGGCTTCCACCAGTGGCAACCCGCTGTTCACCAATCTTGCGGCCGGGGACTTCTCGCTTGCACCCACCTCGCCTGCCTTTGCCCTCGGCTTCACGGCAATCCCGACCACGCTGATCGGGCTGCCGGACGGATCACGCACCCAGGCAACCCTGGCGGCGGTGAACTGAGCAGCTGAGAATCCGGTGGGCCTTCGGGCATCCCCCGGCGGGTCCGGGATGGCGGGGCTTGATCTCCCCGGCATCCCGAACGACCCTTGCCCCTTGGACACACCATAAGGCGCCGTTTCAGAGCGCCCCCGGGGGAGACGGAACATGACCAAGCGGTTTCAGGACAAGGTGGCTGTGGTCACCGGGTCGGCATCGGGGATCGGCGCCGCCGTCTCGCGCATGCTGATCGAGGAGGGTGCCCTGGTTGTGGGTGCCGACATTGGCGAGGCCGCCCAGACGGCGCTGGCCGCCGATCTTGGGGAGCGCTACATCCCCGTTTCCGCAAACGTGACGGTCGAGGCCGAGGTCAAGGATCTGGTCGGCGTCGCGATGGAGCGCTTTGGCCGTCTTGATCTGGGGTTCAATATTGCCGGTGGTGGGCGCCTGTCCATGCTCATGGAAATGAGCGAGACCGACTGGGATTTCACCGTCGATCTGTGCCTGAAGGGCGTCTTCCTAAGCACCAAGCATGAGGCGGCGGCGATGGCGCCGGGCAGCGCCATTGTCAATGTGGCCTCCCTCAACGCCCATGTGCCGGCCCATGGCTTCAGCGCCTATACTTCTGCCAAGGCCGGTGTCGAGATGTTCTCGCGCAATGCAGCCCTTGAGCTGGCAGGGCGGGGAATCCGCGTGAACTGCGTGCTGCCAGGCCTGGTGGAGACGCCGGCCACCGGCCCCTTTGTCTCCAACCAGGCGATCCTGTCGGCCTTCATGGAGCGCATTCCGGCCAAGCGCCCGGCACAGCCGGCGGAAATTGCGGCCCCCTGCCTGTTTCTGGCCAGTGCCGAGGCAAGCTATGTCTCTGGCTCCAGCCTGCTGGTCGATGGCGCCTGGGGCACCACCGGCTATCCCGATCTGCGCACCTGGATCGGTGAGTTCAAGCCCTGAGCCGAGCTGAGGCTTACAGCGCATCAACCGGCATCTTCAGATAGCTGGTGCCATTCCCCTCGGGCGGGGGAAGGGCGCCGGCGCGCATGTTGACCTGCACCGAAGGCAGGATCAGGCGCGGCATGTCGAGCCCCGCGTCGCGCGCGGTGCGCATGGCGACAAAATCATCCTCGCTCACCGATTGGTTGATGTGGATGTTCGTTGCGCGCTGTGCCGAAACCCCAGTCTCGCATTGATGGACTGTGCGCCCGGGCGTCAGATAATCATGGCAGAGGAAGAGGCGGGTCGTCTCCTGCAGGTCCAGCAGGCGGCGGATTGAACGGTACAGGGCGCGTGCATCACCACCTGGAAAGTCACAGCGGGCCGTGCCGTAATCCGGCATGAACAGCGTATCGCCGATGAAGGCGGCGTCACCGATCAGATAGGTAACACAGGCCGGCGTGTGCCCGGGCGTATGCAGGACCGCCACCGTCATGGAGCCCAATGGAAAGCCATCACCATGGGCGAACAGGGCGTCGAACTGGGATCCGTCCGTGGCGAAACCCGCTTCGGCATTGAAGATGCGCGCAAAGGTCTGCTGCACCAGATCGATCCGGGCGCCGATGCCCGTGCGGCCACCCAGTGCGGCCTTGAGATAGGGGGCGGCGCTCAGATGGTCGGCGTGGACATGGGTCTCCAGTATCCATTCAACCGTCAGGCCATGGTCCCTGACATGGGCGATGATCCTGTCCGCCCCGTGATAAGAGGTGCGTCCTGAATTGGGCGCATATTCGCGCACGCTGTCGATAATGGCGCAGTAACCTGTGGCAGGGTCTGCCACGACATAACTGTAGGTAAAGGTATCGGCGTCAAAAAATGGGGTAAGGCTGGGGGTCATGCGCGTACCTCCCCCGGCTGGCTGGTGGAGGGCCGTGCGCGCCAGATCCTGACGGCGAGCATGCCGGCCAGCATGGCGCCAAGGTAGCCCACAAGGCCCATGGACGGCATGCCGAGCGAGGCAACGGCCGGACCCGGACAATAGCCTGTCAGCCCCCAGCCCATGCCGAACAGGGCGGCTCCGGCTGCAAGCGGCACGTCGATGACGCCTGGTCCCGGCAACTGAAACCGGGCTGCAAATAGCGGTTGGGCCCGCCGCAGCACGATCCGGTAGCCGATGAACGTAACCATAACCGCCGCAGCCATGACGAACGCCAGGGCCGGGTTCCAGGCACCCGCCAGATCGAGAAAGCCGATGACCACCGCAGGGTTTGTCATGCCAGCAAGGCCAAGGCCGGCACCGAAAAGGAGACCGGCGACAAGGCCGGCAAGCATCTGTCGGTTCATGGTCGGTTTCCCCTAAAGAACGTGCTGCACAAGAAAGACTGTCAGGAAGCCGGCGATCATGAAGATCCCGGTCGCCGCGATGGAGCGGGGCGACAACCGCGCCATGCCGCACACGCCATGGCCGCTGGTACATCCACCGCCAAGTGCGGTGCCCACGCCCACCAGCAGGCCGCCACCAAGCAGGCTTGCCATGGATGCCACAGGTGGGGCGATCAGGGACTGGCCGGCCAGCAGGCCTGCCACCAGGGGCCCGGCGATCAGGCCAAGCAGAAAGGCTAGCCGCCAGGCCTTGTCGGGTGCCTGCGCCGGTGGCAAGAGGCCGCCGATGATACCGCTGATCCCCGCGATGCGCCCGTTAAGCGCCAACAGGATCACGGCGGCACTGCCGATCAGCAGACCACCCAGAATGGGCAGTACAAAGATGTTCATGGGAATCCCCTTGTTGCTTTACCAAAGGCCAAGCGTGCTAGCGGTTTTGGCCATCATGACGGTGGCGACCAGGAAAAGGGCTGCTGCAAAGATCTGTGTCAGCCGTTTGCGGTGGGTGGCAAGGCGGAGGGCCAGGATCATCCCCAGCCAGCCGCCTGCGATGCCGCCCGCCAGAAAAAAGCCGGCCACGCGCCAGTCGACCAGACCCGAGGCCGCGTAGTTTACGGCCGTCGTCAGGCCAAGCACACCGACGCCCACAAGCGACGAGCCGATGGCGTTGAGCATGGCCATGCCTGAGCCGGCGACGAGGCCCGGCACGATCAGGAAACCACCACCAATGCCAAAAAAGCCGGCCAGCAGGCCAGCCCCAAGGCCAAGGGCCGCCAGGCGCAGGGCGATGGTGCGGTCTATGTGAACCCCGGGATCACCCTCGGTCCCTTTGCGCCGCAGCATCGCCACCCCGACGGCGATCATGGCGAGGGCGAAGGCGAAGAGCAGCTTCTGCCCATCCACCAGTTTGCCAAGGCTGGAGCCGGCCACAGCTCCAACCATGCCGGTTGCCGCAAAGACCAGGGCGCAGGGCCATTTGATGGTTCCCGCCCGGGCATGGGGGATCAGGTTGGCAAAGGCGTTGAGGGAGACGGCGAGGGCGGCTGTGCCAATGGCAACATGGGCATCGCCCATGCCCACCACATAAAGCAGCAGGGGAACCGCAAGGATGGAGCCGCCGCCGCCAATGACACCAAGCACGGTGCCAACAAGGGCGCCCGAGAGAATGGAAAGCACATCCGGCAGGGTCATGGGCGTTCGCCCTCCGTCGCGCAAAACAGCTCATGAAGGACGGACAGCAACCGTTCTGTCCGGGCGTCCGCGAGACTGTAAAAGATTGTCTGGCTTTCGCGCCTTGTGGCCACAAGGCCATCGGCGCGCAGCCGCGCAAGATGCTGCGACAGGGCGGATGTGCTGAGGCCGACCTGCTCAGCCAGCCAAGTTACCGGCCGCTCGCCTTCAACGAGCAGGCAGAGCACCAAAAGCCGCCGCTCGTTTCCCAAAAGCTGAAGAAACTGGCTGGCCCTGGCTGCGTTGGTCCGCATGGCGGCCATGTCGATCGCTGTCATGACTTTATATAAGCAATTACTAAATTAGTTGTCCATGACTAAAGTGTGAAAATAGCGCAAGTGGCTTAGTGGGCCGGATGAGCCTTGGCCAACCTAATAGCCAGGCGTGTCGTGGGTCAGGCCAGCAGGTCTTGATAGGCCGGGGTGCGGGCGATGAAGTCGGCGATGAAGCCGCAACGTGGCACCACCTTCTGGCCCTCGGTGCGGATGGCATCAAGCACGCCTGCTGCCAGTCTCGCCCCGGCACCCTTGCCGCGCAGGGCGGCCGGGACTTCGGCATGATGCAGGATCAGGGCGCGGGGACCATTGCTGAAGGTAACAAAGGCAATGGCACCACCGATTTCCATCTCATAGCGCCCCCGCTCAAGATTCTTGCGCACCGTGCTCATTGGGTGTTTTCCCGTTTCGGCTCCAGCAACCTCAGGTCGCGCTTAAGGATCTTGCCGGCCGCATTGCGGGGCAGAACGTCGATAAAACTTACCGTGCGGGGCACCTTGAAGCGGGCCAGGTTCTGGCTGCAATGGGTGATGATGGCGCCCTCGGTGAGGTTGGCGCCGGGTCTGAGCACCACAAAGGCCGCTCCCACCTCGCCCCAGCGCTCGTCTGGCGTACCGATCACGGCGGCTTCGGCAATGCCGGCAAGCCCGTGCAGCACTGTTTCCACCTCTGCGGGATAGACGTTCTCGCCGCCTGAGATGTACATGTCCTTCCAGCGGTCGACGATATAGATGTATCCGTCTGCATCACAGCGTGCCGCATCGCCAGTCTTCAGCCAGCCATCGACGAAACTGGCAGCGGTGGCCTCCGGTTTATTCCAATATCCGGGTGTTACATTCGGACCGCGTGTCTGGAGCTCACCGACCTCGTCCACGCCACTCTTCGCCCCGGTGGCATCGACCACGCGCACTTCGGTGTGCATCAAGGCCTTGCCGGCGGAGCCAACCTTGCTGATGGCCATCTCTGGATCCAGCATGGTGCTGCCGGGGCTGGTCTCGGTCATGCCATAGCCCTGGATCAGGGGGACGCCGCGTTCCGCCCAGGTCTTCAGCATGGGCAACGGGCAGGGGGCACCGCCCACGCCCGCTACCTGAAGCCGCGACAGGTCCACCGTCTCGAACAGCGCGTGCTGCTGCATGAAGAGATAAGGGGCTGGCACGGCAAAGAAATGGGTTATGCCATGTGCTGGGTCGCCGATCAGTTCCAGTGCCTGGCCGGGGTCAAAGGCCCGCATCAGCAGAATGGTGCCACCTGCATGCAGGACCGGATTGGCATAGCAGTTCAGGCCGCCTGTGTGGAACAGGGGCAGGGCGACAAGTTGCACCGTGTGCGGCGTAATGCCGGCGGGAATGCCCAGATTGACGACATTCCAGAAGGTCATGCCATGGGTGATCAGGGCGCCCTTGGGGTGGCCCGTGGTGCCGGAGGTATACATGATGGTGCTGACATCATCATGATGGACCTCGGCAATCACCGGCATGGCATCACCGGCGGCGGCCAGCGCCCGATCATAGGAACCGCTGGCTTCGCCCAGAATGATCTCAAGCGTATGGGCAATCCCCGTTACAGCAACCAGCGCCGCCACGGCATCGCGGAAGCTGCTGTCGTGGATCAGAACAACCGGTGCGGCGTCGCCCAGAATGTAGGTGAGTTCCGGCACCGTCAGCCGCCAGTTCAGCGGCACCATGATGGCCCCGATCCTGCCACAGGCGAACTGGAGGTCGAAGAACTCGGCGCCATTGGGGGCAAGGATGGCGACCCTGTCGCCCTTGCCGACCCCAAGGGACTGCAACTGTGCCGCCAATTGGCGGGCGCGCGCATCAAGGGCGCGGTATGTCAGGCGGCGTCCGGTTGCAAGGTCGTGGATCGCAAGCTTGTCCGGCCTGCGGCCGGCATGATGGGCGATCCAGTCATAATGACTTGTTGCTTGCGACACGGGCCGGCCTCCCTGACCAGATTGTTTATCGACCAGTCTGTACGGCGGTGTACGGTCTTGGCAAGCCGGGATGCGGCGGGCTTTGTCAGTGGAAGAGAGCCGCATAGCTGGCACTCAGCATCAGCCGGGTTCCCCTGACCATGGCCTTGCCGGTGCGGATGGCCTCAAACTCCCGCTCCAGGGCGGCGGCATCAACCACCGGGCTTGCGCGCACGAACTGCTGCAGGCCATTGCGCAGTGCCGCGTTCGCGCGGAACCAGTGCTCCCACTGAACGCTGTTGGTGCCACGGCCAGAGCTTGCCCGTGACAGTGCCTGAAGGGCGGTGTCGTGGCAGTAGCGTGCCATGCGGCCAAGGAAATGAAGCCCCGTCGGCACCGTATAAGGCAGCAGCGAGTTGACGCCTGGAACCGCCCGGATCTTTGCATAGCGTCGGCGGAAGAGCTCGATGTAAAGACGCTTGTTGGCCAGCAGTGCAACCGGGATACGGGCAGCCACCCGCGCAACGGCGTCGTCGAGAAAGGGATAGAAGCTCTCCACAACTGGCCGGCAGACGGCCCCCTGCATGGCGACGTAGCGGCGCAGGCGGTTGTTCAGCGTGATGCGCGTGTGGAGTTGCTCCATGGTTTGCGCGCCTTTGCGGAAGTGCGCCACCTGTCCGGCTATATCGGCGAGGATCGCATCCTTCAGGCTTTCGATCTCGTGCCGTGCTTCGCTTGTCAGGATCTGGAAGCCGGCGTCTGGCACCTTCATGTGGGCGTACATCAACCGCGCCACCTCAAGATCATCCGTGGGCAGCGGAATGGGTGGCAGGGACAGGCCCAGCGCCTCGCGCAGGAAACGCAGCCGGGCGCCTTTTCGCTTGAGGGTAACCCCACCCACCAGCACATCGCCACACAGCCCATCAAAGACGCCCCGGACGCCATCTTCCTGCATGGCGGGCAACAGGGTGACATGAAACCATTCGGCGATCCGGAAACGGGCATGCTGATTGGCATAGAAGCGTGCAAACAGATCGCCCTTGATCGGGATCACACGATGGGGAAAGCCAAGGGCCCTGGCCAGACGGCTGGCGCAAATCACCTCTGCAGACATGGGTTCGCCATAGGTATAGGCGCGCAGCGGCGCCCCCTGCCAGGCGGCGGCGATCAGGCGGCTGTCCATGCCGCCGCTGAGCTTGATCCCAAGGTGCCCTTCGAATGGCCCGCCGGGCACATCGAAAGCCGAAACCGCCCGCTCCATTGCCGTGCAGACCTCATCAAGCAGGTCGTCCAGTTTCATCTTGGCTGCAGGCGTTGCGGTGTCGAGTGGGGCGGCCCAGGTCACATCGCGCCGCGTCCCGGTCTGCCAGTCAAAAGAGCTCACGGTGCCAGCGGGCAGGGCGGATATGCCGGCATAAGCCGTTCGGTTGCCCATGGCGCAGCCAAACAGATAGAGCTCTGCCGCACCAAGCCGATCAATCGAAGGCCAACCGGCCGACATGGCAAACAGCGTTGCATAGTCGCTGGCAAAGCGGACGGCGCCGCCACTTACGGCGCCGCGTTCGTCGACAAAGATGGGCAGCACGCCGCGGCGGTCGGTTGCGATCAGGGTGCGCTGGCGTTCCCGGTCATGGACCACCAGATTGAAGGCGCCATTGTGCAGGCCGGCCAGATAGGCGGCCAGGTCACCGCGCACCGCAGCGCCCAGCGCCTGGCGGGCCCGGGGGCTGTCGATAACCATATGGCCATCGCGCACCATGTAACCGTCCAGGGCGAATTCAAAGGCGCCATCGGTCCAGGTAACAGGAAAAGTGGCGTGCCCGCCGCCACGTTCAAGCTGGGCCTGGCCACCCCCTGGCCCGGGCAGGGTTCCACGCAGGGAGAACTCGGTAATGTTTACGCCGGTCTGCTCCCGCCCGCGTGTGGGCACGGGGACGGGCAGGCTTGATGGCATTGCACACATGTCGGTCTGTGTCTTCCGGGGTGGGAGGGACTTGACCAAGGCATTGTGTGGGCGGCGCCGGGACCGGCAATCAGCCGGATGTCTCACTGGAAGCTGTGGTGATGTGCCTAGCCGGGCAGCAGTGGGAAAGTGGCACCAATGGCCATGGCCAGTGCCACAGCTGTGGCAAAGCCACCGACGAAAGGGTGGCCGCTGGCACGATAGGTCCAGCCGCTGATCAGGCCAAAGACGACAAAGATCGGCACCATCACCGGCACGATCAGGATCAGGAAAAACAACCGCTCCAGGTCGAGGCCAACCGCCAGGCCCAGCGATACAAGAAAGGCAAGTTTGGAGGCCAAGGCGGCGCCCCGCGCACGGCTCGCATGGCGTGTCAGCCATTCATCGGTGAGAAAGAATGCCAGCGTTCCCGCCAGCAAGGGCACCAGCAGCGGCAGTCGCACCGGTGTGGGAGCAAGCGAGGTGAAATGCGCATCCACTGCCCATCCCAGCCCCAAGATACAGAACAGTGTTGCCCCTGCCATGGCGGCAAGCAGACGAGGCTGCACGGTGCGGCCAACCGGCGGCACGGGCACGCGCAACCAGCGCAGGCAGGCCAGGGTGAACAGGCCATAAGCGGCGAAATGCACCGCCAGATAGTCCGCCACCAGCACGGGCAGGAAATGGGTTGGCAGCACCCGCAGGAGCAGAGGGGTGGCGACGGCAGGAATCAGCAGGGCTGGCCAAAGACGCCGCCAGCCCAGCATCTGACCATCTGCCTGGTCCGGGTCGGCCATCGGCACCCGTGGCAACAGGCTGGCCAGTGGCCGCGCCAGGGCAACCAGGGCCGCCAGCATAAGCATGATCCAGGGGCCGCGCCTGGCGACATCCGCTGGGCCAGGCCGTGAAATGCCAAAGGTGGCATCCAGCCATGATATGGCTTCCACCATGGCGTCCCGGCTATAGATCACGCTGATATGCTCGACGCCCGGCACAAAGGCGACCCGGCGACCTGTGCCCGCAGCGGGATCGCCATGGGTGCTGCGCTCCTGCGG
>CANCOY010000097.1 GCA_947379865.1 Acetobacteraceae bacterium | reverse complement strand
GGCAGGCCGAGGCTCGCCCATTTGCGGGTGACGGTGTCCACCACGTCTGGGTCCATGGTGATGACGCGGCCCCATTCGCGGTGGGTCTCGGGCGGCAGTTTGGTGGTGGCGTCGAGGCCGATCTTGCCGCCGAGGCCGGATTCGGGGCTGGCGAAATCCAGATAGTCGATGGGGGTGCCCTCGATCACGGTGATGTCGCGGGCGGGGTCCATGCGGGTGGACATGGCCCACATCACATCCTTCCAGTCGCGCGCGTTGATCTCGGCATCCACCACAATGACGAACTTGGTATACATGAACTGGCGCAGGAACGACCACACGCCCATCATCACCCGCTTGGCATGGCCGGGATAAGCCTTTTTCATCGAGACGACGGCGATGCGATAGGAACAGCCCTCTGGCGGCAGCCAGAAATCGACGATCTCCGGGAATTGCTGCACGAGGAGGGGAATGAACACCTCGTTCAGCGCCTCCCCCAGCACCGAGGGCTCGTCGGGCGGGCGGCCGGTGAAGGTGGAGAGGTAAATCGGCTTCTTGCGCATGGTGATGGCCGAGACGGTAAACACCGGGAACGGCTCCACCGAATTGTAGTAACCGGTATGATCACCATAGGGGCCTTCGTCGCCGAATTCGTCTAGGCTGACATGGCCCTCCAGCACAATCTCGGCCTGGGCCGGCACCTTCAGGGGCACGGTCAGGCAATCCACCAGCTCAACCTTCGTCCCGCGCAGCAGGCCGGCGAACTGGTATTCGCTCAGCGTCTCGGGCACGGGCGTTACGGCGGCCAGGATCGTGCCGGGGTCTGCCCCCAGCACCACGGCGGCGGGCAGGGGCTCGCGCTTGGCCTGGCCCCAGCGCTGATGATGCTGGGCGCCGCCCCGGTGCTTCAGCCAGCGCATCAGGGTGGTGTTGCGGCCGGTTACCTGCATGCGATAGATGCCAAGGTTGAAGGCATCCTCCCGCGCGCCTGTGGGGCCTTTGGTGACCACCAGGGGCCAGGTGATCAGGGGGGCGGGCTCGCCTGGCCAGCAGGTCTGGATGGGCAATTGCGACAGATCGATATCGTCGCCGCGCAGCACCACTTCCTGGCAAGGCGCGCTGCTGCTGCTGACGGTCTTTGGCTTCATGGCCAGCACGGTGCGCAGCAGGGGCAGCAGTTCCAGCGCCTCGCGCCAGCCGCCGGGGGGCTCTGGCTGCTTCAGGAAGGCCAGCGTCTCGCCCACCTCGCGCAGCTGCGCCGGCTCCCGGTCCATGCCCCAGGCCACACGCTCCACCGTGCCGAACAGGTTCACCAGCACCGGCATGGGCGACAGGCGCCCATCGGCCATGATCGGCTTCTCAAAAATCACCGCCGGCCCGCCTGTGGCCAGCAGCCGCGTCTGGATCTCGGTCATCTCCAGCACGGTCGACACCGGCTCCGTCACCCGCACCAGCCGCCCGGACGTCTCCAGCCGCTCAATAAAGTCGCGCAACGAGCGATAGGGCATGGGACTGTCTTCCGCTGGGGGGTGGGAGCGGAGGGTTTAGCATTATTTGGGGGCGGGCTCGACTGTCCCCGTTCCGGGGGGGCGCTGGTATGTCCACTCAGGCTGGAACTCAGGCGATGTTCCCTCCCCCCCTAATACCCCATCCCCAACTCCTGCGCCTGTCGGGCCAGTTCCATCATCGCCGCCTCCCGCTCCGTCTCGAACTGGCGCTGGAAGGCTTGCACGTCGGCGAGGGGGATGCGGCGTTGGCGGCCAGTGTAGTGGCAGGGCAGGCGGCCGGATTCGATCAAGTGGATGAGGTAGGGGCGGGAGACGTTCAGCAGGTTGGCGGCTTGCTGGATGCTGAGATTGGCGGGAAGGGGGAGCAGGGCCACGGCATGGCCCGCTGCCAGTTCCGCCAGAAGGTCGCGCAGCAGGTGCGCGGCACGTGCCGGCAGCAGCAGGTCCTGGCCATCGGCAAGGCGAAGGGGCAGGGCATCACCCGTGAGATGGGGCGCCAGCCTCGCCCCCGCCTCTGCGGCAAGGGCGGCGTCGCTGGCGTCTGGCAGGGTGGGCGCAAGGTTGGTTGTTGGCATGGCGGCACACCTCCCATCGGCCGACGATCCAGGGCAGCCACGGTGTAACCCATAGCGCCTGTATTTCACAACACCCAAAACGTGCCCGCCACCTTGACGCCGCTCCCAGCCCGCCGCACCGTCAGCCCTCGTCCTCCCGTCGAAAGCATCACCCATGACCCAGAACACCCTCTCTGCCCTGCTGCGGTATCCCGTCAAATCCATGGCCGGGGAGGCGCTGGTGGCGGGGGAGGTCAGGGGGTACGGGGTGGTGGGGGATCGGGCTTATGCGCTGGTGAATACGGAAACCGGCGTGGTGGCCAGTGCCAAGACGGTGAAGCGCTTTGGCTCTCTGCTGGGCTGGCAGGCGCATTATGTGGCGGAACCGGCAGCGGCCGGCGCCACGCCGGCGGTGCAGATGACAACGCCTGAGGGCAGGACCATCCGCAGTGATGCGCCGGATGCCGAGGCTTTGCTGGCGGCGGCCTTTGGGCCGGGGGTGGCGCTGTGTGCCTCACCGCCAGAGGGCGTGTTGCTGGAATTTCCCGCCGGCACCGTAAGCGGCGATCTGGCGGCGCTTACCCAGGCGCCGCTGGGTGGGGCGGCCCTTGGCACGTTCTCGGATCTGGCGGCGATCCATCTTGTTACCACCTCCAGCCTGCGGGCCTTTGAGGCGGCAAGCCCGGAGACGGCGGGCATGGTGGCGCGCCTGCGCCCCAATCTGATCCTTGATACCGGCGACGCAGAGGGCTTTGTGGAAAACAGCTGGCTGGGCCGCACCCTGCATATCGGGGCGGACCTGGTGCTGCGCCTGACCATGCCCACCATGCGCTGTGTGATGACCACGCTGGCCCATGGCCCCCATGCCGCCTCGCCCACCTTCCTGCGCACGGTGGCCCGGCACAATCTGGTGGATTTCGCCGCCATGGCCGCCGCCGCCCCCAGCCCGGAGGCGCTTGGCACTGCCGCCGGCCTGCTGCAGGCCGATATAGGCAAGTTGCCCTGCGCCGGCCTTTATGCCGACGTGCTGCACCCCGGCCACATCACCGTGGGCGATACGGTGCGCCTGGGCGATTGAGGGCGACTGAGGGCGATAAGGGCGGGGCGTCAGCCGGGCTGGGGGCTGGCCCCGGCCTGTGCCGCTATCACCGCCCGGCGCTCGGCCGCCAGGGTGTCGCGATAGATCTGGAGGTTTTCCAGGCGGATGCGGCGGCGGGTGCCGTCGTGGTTGAAGGGCAGGTCCCCCTGGGCCAGCCGCTCCCCCAGCCAGGTGGCGGCAACGTTCAGCAGGCGGGCGGCCTCGCGCACCGTCAGGTCGGGCTGGATGGGGGCAAGGGTCACGGCATTGCCGGTGCCCAGTTCCGCCAGCAGGTCGGCCAGCAGGCGCGCAGCGGCCTTGGGCAGCACCACCTCCTGCCAATTATCGAGGTGCAGCCGCAAAACCCCCATGGGCAGATTGGCCGCCAGGGTGCGCCCGGCCCGGGCCGCAAGCGCCGCATCATCGCGGCTGGGCAATTCGATCTGCATTCCCTGAGCTGGCATCGCCGCCTCCCCATCCCGTGTGTGATGGGGGAAGCCTAGGCAAAGATGGTAAATTTATTCCTAAGCAGATGACCCGGTGCTGTCTTCAGTCCCCGGTGCCCAGGGCGAGGCGCGCAAGATGCGTGTCGATGCTGGCGACCGTGGCGGCGTCAAGGGGCAGGGATGATTTCTCCTGGCCCCAGGCATCAAGAAAGCGCCCGGTCGTCTCCCGCGCGATCTGAACTGCGCCATAAGCAGGCGCCCCGGCCCAGGCCGCCAGCGCCGCGATTTCGGCAAAAGTGACATCGGTAAAGGCCCGTGCCTTGTAGGCTTTGAGGGCGAGGCTATCACCCGGGATATAGGGGATGGTCGAGACGAAATCATAGGCTGGGGCCCGTTGCGCCCGGCGTTGGTCAGGATAGATCAGTGACCAGTTCTTGAGATGCATGTCGCCATTGCCGATCAGAACCGTAAAGGTTACGCGACGGATGAATTCGTCAAGGCTCTCCACCGGTGCCTCTGCGGCAAGGACCTTGGCAATGCCACGCAGGCGGGCGCCCGTGTATTTGCGGTCTGGATAGACCCCATAGACCTGGGCGAAGTCCTCTACATGCACAGGGCCGGCGGCGCTGCGGTCAAAACGGCGGATGGCAAAAGCGGGTGCCTTGAGAGCGGCGATCCCCTCTGGCAGGCCGGCGATCTGGTCCATGGCGATCAGGGCGATTTCTGGCACGTCTATGCCAACTGCGCGGGCCAGGGTCATCATCGCGAATTCGTTTTCTGGCACGCCGGCAAAATGCGCCGACGGCAGCTTCACGATCCAGTCGCCACCCTCGCCCCGGGCTGGAATGGTCAGGCCGCCCCGACGGCCCGGGTTGCGCACGGCCGAGAATTTGAGCTGCACCCCGGCCAGCGAGAAGCGCAGGGCGCCACCGGGTGGCGTGGCCTGGCCCGGTGGCGGGGCAGGTTGCCTGCCGGGTGAGGCATCATCATCGGCCGCTGTGGCGGTGATGGCGCCCGGCAGGTCGTGGCCAAGCGCCCGCAGCAGGGGGAACTCCCACCCTGCATTCACCCCGGCCCGCGCTGCCAAATACGTACGTAACGGCCCTTCGGGCAGCAGATTGGCAAAAAAGGGGGCAAGGCGGCGCTGGGTGGGGACGGTCTCTGCCAGCAGCCCTGCTTCACCCTTGAAACCCAGGCTCAGGATGGGGCGGTCCGCCGGAGCCATATAGGCTTCGGCGAAGCTGAAGATGGTCCGGTCGCCACCCAGATGCGTCAGCGTGCCCACCACCTGACCGTGCAGGCGGATGATGAGGGCGTCGGCCTCAGCCATCGTCCCCATCCTCCGCATCCTCATCCTCGATGCGGTAGAGCGGCCGGTTGGGGGACGGCCCATCGGTGGGGGAGGCGAGGTTGCGCACGAGGCTGTCCACCAGGGGCAGGCTGGCGCGGGGCAGGAAGCGTACTTCGAGGCCGAGAGCGCGGGCCAGTTCGGCAAGGGTCGAGACCTGCAGATCGACGCTGCCGCTTTCAATGCGCGAGACATGGGCCTGTGTCAGGCCGACGCGCGCGGCCAAAGCCCGCTGGCTGAGGCCGGCGGCGGCGCGGGCCTTTTTCAGGCTGTGAATGATCCCGTCGGGAATGGGCGGCATGATATGCTTTGCGATATCAAACTGTCTGTCTGATGCAGGATAAGACATCAGACAGACAGGGGCAATCGCAAATCCCCCCCGCCTCAGCCCCCCAGCACGGCCGCCGCGCCAAGGCCGGCGAACAGGCACCAGCCAATGGCCACATTGGCGCGAAAGCGGGCGAGGCAGTTGGCGCCGTCACTGGTGTCGAGCGTGGCCACCTGCCAGCCAAGATGCAAAGCGGCGGCGGCAAGGCCGGCCCAGGCGGGCCAGCTGGGGGTGGCGAGCGTAATGGCACCCGCCCACAGGCCAAGGGCCGCAAGATAGAACAGGGCCACCAGCGGCCGGGTCCAGCGGCCAAACAGCAGGGCCGTGGATTTAACGCCCACAATGGCGTCATCCTCCCGGTCCTGATGGGCATAGATCGTGTCATAGCCAATGGTCCAGGCCATGCCGCCCAGATAGAGGCACAGTGGCGCCAGCGCCACCTCACCCCCCCGCACCGCCGACCAGCCCATCAGCGCGCCCCAGTTGAAGGCAAGGCCCAGCACCGCCTGCGGCCAATGGGTGATGCGCTTCATGAACGGGTAGATCGCCACCGGCAGCATGGAGGCGAGGCCCAGCACCACGGTGAAGCCATCAAATGACAGCAGCACGGCCAGGCCCACCAGGCACAGGCCCGCCAGAAACACCGCCGCCCCCAGGGGATGGATGGTGCCCGCCGCCAGCGGCCGATGGCGGGTGCGGGCCACCTGCGCGTCAATGTCGCGGTCGATAATGTCGTTGAAGGTGCAGCCGGCCGAGCGCATGGCCATGGCGCCCACCGCAAACAGCCCCAGCAGCCAGAGGCTGGGCAGCCGCGCCACCAGCGGCTGGCCCGCTGCGCCTGCTGCTGTCGCCAGTGCCACACTCCACCAGCAGGGAAACAGCAGCAGCCACACCCCCACCGGCCGGTCCAACCGCGCCAGCCGCAGCCAGGGCCGCAGCCAAGGGGGCGTGCGGCCCACCCAGCTGCCATCCAGGGCGTCAGCTGGGACGGGGGCCGGGATGGGGGCGGGGTCTGGCTGGTCGGCAGCGGCAACGGGGGGTGGCTGGCTCATCAGCTTGGTGTAAGACCCTTCAGGGCGGGCAATCAAGTCGCACAGGCGTATCGCACAGGCGTGGCCGGGGGGGCACCATGAGCTTGGATGATCTGGACGTGGGCGAGGCAGCGCCCCGCCGCCGCCTGCATGTGGAGGGGCCGCTTGCCCCCGGCGCCGAAATCACGCCCGAAGCGGGCCAGGCCCATTGGCTGGTCAATGTCATGCGGCTGGCCCCGGGCGAGGCGGTGGCGGTGTTTGATGGCCGCAATGGCGAATGGCGGGCGCGCCTTGCCGGCACCCGCAAGCGCCCCGTGCTGGCGGTCGAATCACCCCTGCGGCCGCAGGAGCCGGCGCCCGACCTCTGGCTGCTCTTTGCCCCCATCAAGGGCGCCCGCACGGAACTGATTGCCGAGAAGGCCACCGAACTGGGCGTGGCCCGGCTGATGCCCGTGATCACAAGGCGCACCGCCCATCCCAGGGTCAATCTGTCGCGCCTGCACGCCAATGCGGTGGAGGCTGCCGAGCAATGCGGTGGCCTGGTGGTGCCGGAAGTGGTGGCGGCACAGCCCCTGCCAGACGTGCTGGGAGGCTGGGATCCGGCGCGGCGCCTGTTGTTCTGCGACGAAGAGGGTGGCCCGCCGGCACTGGAGGCGCTGAACCGCAGCGGCCCCGGCCCCTGGGCCATTCTGATCGGCCCCGAAGGCGGCTTTGATGCCGACGAGCGCGCGCTTCTCGCCCGCCTCGACTTTGCGGTGCGCGCTTCGCTGGGGCGCCGGGTGCTGCGGGCGGAAACCGCTGCCACCGCTGCGCTCGCCCTGTGGCACGCCGCCCTCAACGGCGGCTGAGGGCCTCGCCAAATCGCCTCTGCTGCGCCACCATGGGCCGTCTTGGCGCAGTGCGGGAGTGGACAGATGGACGTGCGGGCAGCAGTGGCATTCGAGGCGGGCAAGCCTCTTTCAATCGAAACGGTACAGCTCGAAGGCCCCCGCGCCGGCGAGGTGATGATCGAGATCCGGGCCACCGGCATCTGCCACACCGACGCCTTCACCCTGTCGGGCGATGATCCCGAGGGCATCTTTCCCGCCATCCTCGGCCATGAGGGCGCCGGCGTGGTGGTGGAAGTGGGGGCAGGCGTCACCTCGCTGAAGCCGGGCGACCATGTGATTCCGCTCTATACTCCCGAATGCCGCCAGTGCAAGGCGTGCCTGTCTGGCAAGACCAACCTGTGTGTCGCCATTCGTGCCACCCAGGGCAAGGGCCTGATGCCTGATGGCACCAGCCGCTTCTCATTGGGCGGCAAGCCGGTGATGCACTATATGGGCACCTCCACCTTTGCCAATTACACCGTGCTGCCCGAAATCGCCGTGGCCAAGATCCGGCCCGACGCGCCGTTCGACAAGGTGTGCTACATCGGCTGTGGTGTAACCACGGGCGTGGGTGCCGTGATCAACACCGCCAAGGTGGAAGCGGGCGCCAATGTGGCAGTGTTTGGGCTGGGCGGTATCGGCCTCAATGTGTTGCAGGCGGCCCGCATGGTGGGCGCCGACAAGATCATCGGCGTCGACCTGAACCCCGCCCGCCGGGAACTGGCCGAGAAATTCGGCATGACCCATTTCATCAACCCGGCCGAGGAGCCGGACGTGGTCAAGGCCATCGTCGACCTGACGGACGGCGGCGTTGATTACAGCTTCGAGTGCATCGGCAATGTGAAGGTGATGCGCCAGGCGCTGGAATGCTGCCATCGCGGCTGGGGCCAGAGCATCATCATCGGCGTGGCCGGCGCCGGCCAGGAAATCAGCACCCGGCCTTTCCAGCTGGTAACCGGCCGGGTCTGGCGCGGCACCGCCTTTGGTGGCGCCCGGGGCCGCACCGATGTGCCCAGGATTGTCGACTGGTACATGCAGGGCAAGCTCAACATCGACGACCTCATCACCCATGTGATGCCGCTGGAGCGCATCAACGACGCTTTCGACCTGATGCACGAGGGCAAGTCCATCCGCAGCGTGGTGACCTTCTGACATGACGGCAGCCACCGGCCGCGACCCCCGCTATGATGTGCTGTTCGAGCCGGTCCGCCTGGGACCGGTAACGACACGCAACCGCTTCTACCAGGTACCCCATTGCAATGGCATGGGGTACCGCGACCCCTCGGCGGTGGCGCGCCTGCGCGGCATCAAGGCGGAGGGTGGCTGGGGTGTGGTGTGTACGGAACAGGCCGAGATCCACCACACGTCGGAAATCACCCCCTTCATCGAACTGCGCATCTGGGACGAGGCCGATCTGCCGGCCCTTGCCCGCACCACGGCGGCCATCCACGAACACGGCGCCCTGGCGGGGATCGAACTTGCCTATAACGGCATGAACGGCCCCAATCTGATGAGCCGGGAAGTGCCCCTTGGCCCCAGCCATCTGCCCATCGCCACCTTCACCGCCGACCCGGTGCAGGCCCGCGCCATGGACAAGACCGACATTGCCAACCTGCGCCGCTGGCACCGCAATGCAGCCCTCCGGGCGCGGGATGTGGGCTTTGACATCATCTATGTCTATGCCGCCCACGGATTTTCCATCTTCCAGCATTTCCTCTCGCGCCGCGCCAATACCCGCAGCGATGAATATGGCGGCAGCCTGAAGAACCGCGTGCGCCTGTTGCGCGAGGTGATCGAGGACACGGTGGAGGCGGTGGGCGCCACCTCTGCGGTTGCCGTGCGCCTTGCGGTGGACGAGATGATTGGCCCTGCCGGCATCCACAAAGCGGAGGCGGAAGAGGTGATCGGCCTCCTCGCCGACCTGCCCGACCTCTGGGACCTCACCCTGTCGGGCTGGGAGAACGACAGCCGCACCTCCCGCTTTGCCGGGGAAGGGGCGGAGGAAGCCTTTGTGACGGGGCTGAAGCAGCTCACCTCCAAGCCCGTGGTGGGGGTGGGGCGCTTCACCTCGCCCGATGCCATGGTGCGGCAGGTAACCAAGGGCGTTCTCGATCTGATCGGCTGCGCCCGCCCCAGCATCGCCGACCCCTTCCTGCCCAACAAGATTGCGGAAGGCCGCCTCGACGATATCCGCGAGTGCATTGGCTGCAACATGTGCGTCTCGGGCGATATGACCATGTCCCCCATCCGCTGCACCCAGAACCCCACCATGGGCGAGGAATGGCGGCGCGGCTGGCACCCTGAGCGCATAGCGCCAAAAGCCAATGACGCCCGCGTGCTGGTGGTGGGGGCGGGGCCGGCGGGGCTTGAGGCCGCCCGCGCCCTTGGCCTGCGCGGCCATGATGTGACCCTGGCCGAGGCCACCCGTGATCTGGGCGGCCGCGTGCACCGCGAAGCGCGCCTGCCGGGCCTGGCCGCCTGGGGCCGGGTGCGCGACTACCGCGTGGGCCAGATCGACAAGCTTGCCAATATCGCCGTCTTCCGGGAAAGCCGTCTGACGGCAGACGATGTGCTGGGCTTCGGCGTCTCCCACGTGGTGCTGGCCACCGGCAGCCACTGGCGCCGCGACGGCGTGGCGCGCTTCCATCTGGAACCCATGGCGTTCAGCGAGGGTGTGGAGATCCTGACGCCGGACGACCTCATGGCGGGCCGCCTGCCCATGGGTGAGGCGGTCACCCTCTATGATGACGACCATTATTACATGGGCAGCGTGCTGGCCGAACGCCTGGTGGCGGCGGGCAAGCGGGTAACGTTTGTGACGCCGGCCAGCGAAGTGGCCAACTGGACCCAGGCCACCCTGGAACAGGGCCATATCCAGCGCCGCCTGCTGGAACTGGGGGTGGAGATCATCACCGCCCGCGCCGTCAGCGGCGCCGGTGGCGGCGAGGTGGAAACCATCTGCACCTATACCGCCCGCCCCCGCCGCCACGCTGCCGACGCCCTCCTCCTCGTCACCGCCCGCCTGCCCGACGACGCCCTCTACCACGCCCTCATGGCCGCCCACGCCGACTGGCCCACCGCTGGCATCACAAATATCACCCGCATCGGCGACGCTTTGGCGCCGGCCACCATCGCCGCCGCCGTCTACGCCGGCCACCGCTTCGCCCGCGAACTGGGCACGGAGCCGGTGATTGACACGCCGCCCTTCCTGCGCGAGGTGGCGGCGCTGGCGGACTAGGGCCTAGAGGGCGGTGCGGGTGATCCTGAGGGAGCCCGCGCTGTCATCAAGCGCGCATTTGCCAAGGTGCGGGGCCAGATATTCGTCGGCGGCTTTCTTGCATCCGCCCCAGTTACGATAGTCATCAAGGATGATGGCGCCGCCGATGGAGAGGTGGGGGAAGATCCGCACAAGGCAGGTCTTCACCGGCTCGTACCAGTCGACATCCACATGGGCGAAGGCCACGGGACCGGTAATCCATAGGGTGTCTTGCAGCAAGCCCTTCACCAGGGTGATGGCGTTGTTCTCGCACGCGAGGCCCAGGTCGCGCAGATTGCGCCTGACCACCTCATCAAGATCCTTCTGGTAGCCGTAATAGGTGTCGCCGCCAATCCCAGGCGAGGTGCCGGACCTGATGACCCGCCAGCGTTCGTGCACCGCAGGCGGATCCTCGGCCGTGGGGGCCGGGATCATGCCGAACACATCATAAAGGGCGAGGGGGCGGTCGCTTGGCTTGAGATGGGCGATCATCGCGGCAGAACCGCCCAGCGCGCAGCCAGCCTCGATAAAGCCGCCGGGAATGCCGGCCGCGGCAATTTGCCGGCACGCGCTCATGAGGCCGGCGGCCTTGCTGTCGGACAGATAGCTGAGCCGGCGATCCCGTACGCGTTGCAGGAAATCGCGGTCCTCGGGCGGCAGCGGCGCAAGCGGGTCCTCGATAGCACGTGAAATGATCTGCCCTCCACCTTCTTGCGCTTGGTGTTGCCGGCTATCGCCACAGACCGAAAGCGCCGCCCCGATCGCGCAGGCGGCCAAGAAACTGCTTCAGGCGCGTGTCATGGACAAGCCGGCCAGACTGCAGGGCACGGCTGATGTCCTCAGGTGCCAGCACGGCCTGTTCGAAAAACTGGCGAAGACCGCCTTCTGTGTACTGCTGATAGAGGGCGCGCCAGGTTGCCCCCACTGATGACGCAAGCGTTGTGTTGCGGGCATAGGCGGCCCCGCCCAGCGCAATCTTGCGCTCGAATTGGGCATAGGTACGGATGGGGAAATGAAAGATGGTTATTTCATCGGTCGCGCCAACCGGGCCAGTTCCGCCATGAATGCCATGGTTGCCCGGCGTAACCACAATGCCCGGCGTGGCACGATGGCATGCTTTTGGCGGTAAGGGGCGCCCAAGGTCGTTCACCGATCGGGTGTCGCGTACAACCATGGCGTCATGGAACTTGCCTTCGAAGCGTGCCAGGGGAAGGAAGTTGGAACGCGCGACGCGCACGCCGCCTACAGCCGGATCCACGCCGCCAAGCACCGTCGCCAGGGTGCCCGTGTGCGGCCACCAGAATTCATCGGCATCGCTGTTGATCACCCAGTCAGCGCCAAAGTCCTGATGTGCGAGGCGCGCCATCCGGGTTACCCAGCTGGACTGGGAATAATCGTCCTCAGGCTCGTCGATGAGGTGGAGAACGCCTTTCCGGGCGTAGCGCAGCAGCAGGTCACGGGTGCGATCAGTTGAGCGGTTGTCCGTGGCGATGATGAAATCGGCACCCTGGGCCAGATGAAACTCGATATTGGCCTCGATGATATCTTCCTCGTTGCGCACCAGCAAGGTCATGACGATGGGGCCGGTCATCATGGATCCCGGTCTTGGGAGGCCACAAAGGCCTGGCAGCGTTGCCTCAGGTCTGCGGCCATCCCTGAAATGTCGGCGGCATTGGCAGCCGGGGTGCGCCAATCGATATCTGCGGCGCCGCGCAGCACATCAGCCTCGGTCGCATGGTTGAGCAGGTTGAGCAGGCCAGAGATACGATAACGGTCCTTTACGGCGTCCACGAACAATACAGGGGTGCCAAAGGCGAGGCACGGCAGCGCGCAGTGAAGCCGCGATGTAACCACCAGCTGCGCGCGCGCATAGGTGGCAAGTGCCGCCTCGGCCCGCGCGAAACGCACAGCGGCCGGCGCTTCATGATCGATGGCATGGGAGAGGGTGACGAGCCTGGCGTCCGTTTGGGCGGCCACGTGCTGGCGCACCGCTGGCGACACGTCGACACAACAGACGATGTCCTCGCGCGGGGCGCCGGGGCAGGGGTCCTGCAGGGTCAGTGTCAGGCAGCCGCTGAAATAGGCCGGCACCCCGGCCGCGTGCAAACGCGCCACGGTGACCTCGTCCCGGCAGCCGATTGGCGCATGGGCGCGAAGATAAGCGAGCGGTTCTCCCTGCAGCAGGTGCCGCGCCGCGCTCAGCCCACGGACATTCAGCGGCAGCACTTCGTCGGACAGATGAAACGAGACAAACAGGGGCCGCAGCCCCGGCGCCGGCGGCCAATTCTCCGGCCGGTGGGCAAACCAGCCATTAAGGATGATCTTCGCCGGCGCAGCCGCCGCAAAACCGTTCAGATGTTCCCTGTCGACAAGCCCGTCCACCCGGGGCAGATACTGCCGCGCCGCCACGCTCTGGATGTCATCGCCAATGTTGCGCGTGCGATAGGTGAGCAGGGCAAAATTCATGGGCTGAGAGAAAATCTGCATTGGAATGAGGTGCTGGCCGACGATGCGGGGTAACGTGGTCATCCTGCCCCCGTCGGCGAGATCTTGTGAACGTGGGCGGGTCGCGTGCCGGTGGGCATGCACCAAGGCTGAAGCTTGCGCCCCCATCCGCTGGGGGGCAATCGATCTTGATCAGAAAATGCAGGCGCATTACCGCTGTTATCGTGCTCTGCAAGGCTGATTGGGAAACTCGGCGAGCGCGTTGCAAACAAACATGGATGCAGACTCCACCCCTACCGACCGCTACCAGACGACCGCGCCCGAGGTGGTACGCAGGGCGCTTGGTTTGTCCAAGAGGCCGATCCGGTGATCAAAAAATTCCTCGCTTTCCTGGCTGACGACATGTTCTGCCACCCTGAGCGCCTTCAGCCTCTCGATAGCGCGTTTGTCGCGCGTGTGCGTGCTCTTGTGGAGGGTGTGGAATTCGATATGGACGCGCCCCTTCCCGAGGATGGGTGATGGTGAGGCGGCCTGCCGCCCTGGGTGTCCACGGATGGGCCATTCTGGCTCATCCCATCTTTCTGGCGCAGAGCGAATTCCTCTTTGACGCAGTGACCTTGGCCGCCTGCGCAAACTGCTGCCCCCACTTTCCCCCCGACACCTGACCCTCCCCCCACCCCCGGCGTCTTGTGTCACATCCTGCCATCGGGTACTTGAGCAGGGGGGAGGCTGACGGGCGCGCGCGGCGGGGCCGGTGCGTCCACGGGGAGAGCAGCCATGTCTGGAGCCGAAACGGCCGGGACGCAGATCGAGTCCAAG
>CANCOY010000096.1 GCA_947379865.1 Acetobacteraceae bacterium | reverse complement strand
TGACCAGCCAGTTGACGAACAGGGTTACACCAATCCCACGCCAGTGCGCCCGTACACCACCCAGCGCCGCAAAATCGATCTTGAGCAGCATGGGCACGATCATCAGCCAGACCAGCGCCGCCACCGCCAGATTGACCCGGGCAATCTCCAGCCGGGCCAGCGCGCCGAACAGGCCGGGCACCAGCTGGCCCAGGGCGATGCCGGCCACAATGCACAGGCCAACCCACAGGGACAGCCAGCGTTCGAACAGGCTCATGGCCGGCTTGGTGGAGACAGGCCTGGTTTGGCTCAGATCAGCGTGGCTCGACATCGGCAACCTCCCCCATGGCGCCGATATCGCGCAGGCGGTTTTGCAGGGACAGGCGGTCGATGCTGGCAAGGGGCAGGCTGGTGAACAGCTTGATGCGGGCCTCCAGCGCCATCATGGCGCGCCAGAAGGCCCGTTTGACCGCCTCGGCATCGCCGGTGACGGCGGCAGGGTCGGGAATGCCCCAATGGGCGGTCATGGGCTGGCCGGGCCAGATGGGGCAGACCTCGCCGGCCGCGTTGTCGCAGACGGTAAAGACGAAATCCAAGGCCGGCGCCCCGGGGGCCGCAAACTCGTCCCAGCTCTTGGAGCGCAGCTCGCCCGTCTCCAGGCCGGCGCGTTCAAGGGTGGCCAGGGCGGCGGGGTTCACCTCGCCACGGGGATGGCTGCCGGCGCTGAAAGCCCGGAACCGGCCCTTGCCCCAGCGCTGGCCCAGCAGCACTTCGGCCAGCACGCTGCGGGCGGAATTGGCCGTACACAGAAACAACACGTTATAGACCTTGTCAGCCATCACGGATCCTTCCGGTTCACGGGTGGGGGCGGGTGCGCACAGGGCCGGATTGCCACCGCAGCAGTCCCGCGTGAGGAAATCGATCAGGTCGCGGGTGCCGGTCTGGTCCACCGCATAAAGCACCTGCTTGCCCAGCCGCCGCGCCACCAGCAGGCGGGCACGCTCCAGATGGGCTAGATGGAACGACAGGGTAGAGGCCGCCGCCCCCAGGCGCTCGGCAATCACCCCCGCCGCCAGCCCCTCTGGCCCCTCCACCATCAGCAGCCGAAAGGCGGCCAGCCGCGTCTCATGGGCCAAGGCGGCAAAGGCTTCAACGGCGGGTTTCGTTTCCATGATTCGAGTATTATCGAAATATAAGGGCGCACGCAAGTAAGACCCGATCATGCCCCTTTACGCGGCGGGAACGCCGCGCGAGGTGGAATATTCGAAGTGGAGGGCGGTGTCCGGGTGCACCAGCGGGTGAATGGCGTGGCAGGCCATCGCGGCCTCCGAAAAGCCTGACAGGATCAGCTTCAGCTTGCCGGGATAGCTGGCGATGTCGCCCACGGCAAAGATGCCGGGCGTGTTGGTGGCCAGCGTTGCCGGTTCCACCCTGATGTGGCCGCGCTCAAGATCAAGACCCCAGTCGGCAATGGGGCCAAGGGTCATGGCAAGGCCAAAGAAGGGCAGCAGCACATCGGCCGGCACCACTTTTTCCACGCCGTCGAGGGTGGCGACGCGCACGCCTGAAAGCTGGCCATTGGCACCCTCCAGCCCGGCCAGCTGATAGGGCACCACCAGTTCGATCAGGCCTTCGCGGGCCATGCGGTCCAGCCGGTCGGTGCTTTCGGGGGCGGCGCGGAACTTTGGCCGGCGGTGTACCACCGCCACATGGGCCGCCACCTCGGCCAGGCTGATGGCCCAGTCGACGGCTGAATCGCCGCCGCCGGCGATCACCACCCGCTTGCCGCGATAGGCCTCGCGCTTGCCCACCATGTAGTGGACGCTGCTGCCCTCAAAGGCCTCGATGCCGTCGAGCGGCGGACGATTTGGCCCAAAGGCCCCGGCGCCCGCCGCCACGATCACGGCGCGGGCCTGCACCTGTTGCCCGCCAGAGGTGGTCAGCCGCCAGCCGCCATCTTGGGCACCCAGCGCCATCACCTGCTGGTCCAGCAGATAGTGCGGCGCAAAGGGGGCGGCCTGCTCAACCAATTGGTCCACCAGCGCCTGGGCATCGATGCGGGGGTGGCCGGGAATGTCGTAAATCGGTTTTTCGGGATAGAGCGCCGCACACTGACCGCCCACCGCCGGCAGCGTATCGATCACCACACAGCGCATCTTCAGCATGCCCGCCTCAAAGACGGCAAACAGCCCCGTCGGGCCTGCGCCCACGATGGCAATATCTGTCTCGATCAATCCGCTCATCTGCACCCCCAAAGCCCCCCCACCATGATGGGGGCGGCGGTTGAGATCAAGGCAGGGGGAGGGGGCTCCCTTTGGGCCCGATGGTCAGCTTGCAACGGTCCATGGGTTAATCACCACGAGGCCGGCGGCCCGAAAGGCACTGCCATCACGGGAGGCCACGACAAAATCATGCGCCGCCGCGATGGCGGCGATGTAGCCGTCTGGCGTGGGAAATCCCCGCCCCGCAACACGCGCCTTTACAGCGAGATCTGCATAACAGTGGGCAGCATGGATATCGAACGTCAGGATCCGGTTTGCGAACAGCAGCAGCGTGCCATCAAGGGTCTTTGACATCCCCTCTCGCCGCTTGCCCTTGGGAAGAGCACCAATGCCGAACATCAGTTCTGCAATGGTAATGCTGGAGAGATAAAGAGTGTGAACAGGTTGTGCATTAAACCAAGCGTGAACTGCCGGATCTGGCGAAGGCTTCATGGCCTCGGAGATAACATTGGTGTCAAGCAGGATCATCAGAAACGCATTGGTTCGGCCGGTGTTTTGTCGCGGACGTCTTCAAGGGCTTCAAAGTCGGCATTGGTAAGCCCGAACTTGCGGCTCAAGTTCGAAATAGCAGTACCCAGAAGCAGCCGGTCCGGCGGCCGCACGGCCGCCTCCAGGATCGCGCGAATCTCGGCTTCGGCACTGCGATGGTTCTGCGCCGCGCGCGCCTTCAAGGCGCGATGGACTTCATCAGGCAGGTTGCGAATGGTAACGGCAGCCATGACCGCGATCTCCCCTTATTGATCCACCTGCTATCATAATGGTGAAACTGATAGCATTTTTCAAGGATGTGGATGTTGAGCGGCCGCCCATCATCGACCGTGCCCACGGGTCCCGCCGCCTGTCCCCTAGCGTGGAACTGGGATGCGCTGGCAAACCCCTTTGCGTGGAATTCGGTGCTTGCGGCCTGGGGGTTCGGCTCCTACTTGTCGTGGCAGGTGAAGAATTCTGCGCGCAAGATTCCCCAAAGGGAGGCGCAGGCGCGTGTTGATGAATGGCTCAGGGATGAAGCGCCAAAGATCATTCGCCAGTCTGTTCAGCGACTGTCTTCGGTTTCACAATCTGACGCTCAGGCAGACGCGGCCGACGAGATTGGAAATGAGGTTGGATAGGAGGCAGCCATGAGCCATCACTTCAAGATCCTGAAGCCCTATCGCGATGGCGTACCGGTGGCGATCTGGGAAATCCTGGACGCGTTCGGGACTGCTTATTCTTTCCGCCCCATGAATGACGACATCTCTGGCTGGATCGAGCGCCGATTTGATGGCACCTATGCCATTGCCATCAACCGGGGCCATGCCGTGACGCGGCAGCGGTTCACGGCGGCCCATGAACTGGCGCATTACATCTATCACCGCGATCTGGTGGGTGAGGGTGTTGGCGATACGCGGGCCTACCGGGCCGACAAGTCGACAAGGCCCAATCCAAACGTGCTCCCGGTGCATGAACGCCAGGCCAATAATGTTGCCGCCAACCTGCTGATGCCAGAACAGACCATCGCCCGCCTTCAGGCATCGGGCGTGACAGACCCGGACGAATTGGCCAAGCGCCTGATCGTCTCCCCCGCCGCCATGCGCATCCGCCTCGGCCTCCCGGCCCACCCCGCCCATGGCCGTAACGCCCAAGGCTCATAGGACAATCGGCAAGCCCGGCCCTGCGGCTTGGCTATCCCTTGCCCATGCGGGCTAATGGCGCATCGTCAGCGCAGCCGTCTTGCGCCAGAAGCGAAGGGTCAGCGCCAGGGCCGCTCCGACGAGGGCGAGAATGAACCCGGCCCAGATGCCCGCTGGCCCCATGCCGCCCCAATGGGCCAGCATCCAGCCCAGTGGCAGGGCCACAGGCCAATAGGCGATGGCTGATATGGTGGCAGGCCAGGCCGTGTCGGAAAGCCCGCGCAGGGCACCGAGCATGGCGGACTGCACGGAATCAGATAATTGCATGGGCGCAAAGACAAGGAAGATCGCCGCCGCCACCGCGACCACCTCTGGATCGTCGATGACCAGCCGCGCAATGGCCTCTCCCTTGAGCCCCAGAAGCAACGCCGCGCCTATCAGCCATATCGCCGCAACCAGAACAGCGGCCAGCGCGATCGGGCGCAGCGCCGCAGCATTCCCGGCGCCCCGCTCCTGTGCCACGCGGATCGCCACCGCCCCTGCCACACCCAAAGGCAGCATATAGAGAAACCCGCCAATGGACTGCGCCACCTGGTTTGCCGCCAGGGCAACCGTGCCAAAGCCGCCGATCAGGAATGTCGCCACGCTGAAAGAAGCGCTTTCGACGATGTACATGGCCCCAAGGGGCACCCCCTCACGAAAGGTGAGCCCCATGTCGCGTGCCTCAACGCTGCGGCGCAAACGCAGCCGCCGCATGGAGGGCGCATAGAGCCACCACAGAAACGCGCCTCCCAGAGCCAAGGCTTCGGACAGAAAGGAGGCAATCCCTGCGCCCGTCAGTCCCAGTTGTGGGAAGGGGCCAACGCCCCAGATCAGCACATAGTTCAGCGGCACGTTGATCGCCACGGCGAGGAAGGCAAAGCCGGTCGCAAGCCAGGGTCGGTCGACCGCCTCGAAGGCACATTTGAAGGCGGTAAGCACCGCATAGGGAACCAGATAGGCGCAGATGAAGAACCAGTATCCCGGCATGGCTGCAATCACCTCGCCCGGCTGGTCCAACAGCGGCAGCACAAGCCAGAGCGCCGCCATGACCACCGCGCTGCCTATGCCAACCAACAACCCCAGCGCCAGTCCGGAGCGCAGGATCAAGGATATCCGCCGCCCTTCGCCCGCCCCCCAGGCAGCACCGATCCGCACCGAAAGCGCAGAGATCAGACCATAGATTGCCGCATAAAAAAGGACGGCGACCGCCCCGGTAAGCCCCACGGCCGCCAGTGGCACAGGTCCCAGCGGGGCCAGCATGATGGAATCCGTCACGCCGATCAGCATTGAGGCCGCAAGGCCCATGACGATGGGGGCGGCCAGGCCCAGGATTGCCGGCACCTGCGCCAGAACCGCAGTCTTCGCCAATCGCCCGCGCACCCGAACGTCTCCTCGGTCAACATTGATCAGGTAAGTACCGACTTACCAAGGTTCAACTTGGCCAGCAAGGTGAGTGCCTCCCAAGCACCGCCACCCATCGGGCCGACAGGTCGACAAGGCCCGCCGCCTTGATAAATGCGCGGGCGGAAATTGTTGGCAGGCCTTGGCGGCGGCCGTATAGTAGAGGTCCCAAAGGGAGAGTGTCATGCCCACCCTAAGCGTCAGCCTTACACCCGAGCAGGAAGCGTTCGTCACGCAGATGGTGGCTTCTGGCCGTTATCAGAACGCCAGCGATGCGGTTCACGATGCGTTGCGTGGTCTGCTTCAACGCATTCAGGAAGATGACCTCAGGATCGAGCACCTGCGCAACCAGATAAGGGCTGGCGCGGATGCAATCGCCCGTGGCGATTTTACCGAGGTCGCAGACGCCGATCTGGAAACCTTTTTTGCCGGTATTGCCGAGGCGCCGTGACCGGTGGCCCGCTACCGGCTTTCCGGCCCAGCAAAGGCTGACATTACTTCACTATTGCGAACAAGCGAGCTGCGCTTTGGTGCAGACGCGCGTAAGCGCTATAGCACCTTGCTTGTTGCATCGCTGCGCCGGATTGCGGCAGATCCCTATGGACTACTGACCAGAGACCAGGGCCAGATTATCGAGGGTCTGCGAAGCTTTCATATCCGGCATGGTCGCCGGGAAAGCACGGCCGCACCTGTGGCATCGCCCGTTCATGTCCTCTTCTTCAGATCCGTCAGCCCAGGCCAGATCGAGGTTTTGCGCGTCCTTCATGAGCGCATGGAGCCCGCAGCCAATATGGCACCGCACACTGATTGATGATGTAATCAGGGCAGTGTGCTCAATGCAGCTTATCAAGGGTGCCTATGTTGATCTGTTGCGTGCCGTTAAGGCCAAGGGCGTTGGCCGCGTCCTCGTCCTCGCTGAAAGGCTCGGGATCGATGACCTGCAGGCGGACCATGCCGTGGCTGGCGGATACGATCTCGTCCAGCATCTCGCGCACGCGCGTGCCATACGGCTTCTGCTCGGAATGGTCGTTGGGCAGGTGCTCGGAATAATAGAACTTTAGGCGTACCGGTTCGTTCAAAGAGGCCAGCACCACCGCCCCCACCCCCCCCTCAATACGTATTGATATCCCCCGCGTCCCCACCGGCGCGCTTGAGCAGGCGGCGGACGAGAAGGGCGGCGGGGATGCCGAGGGTGCCGAAAAGGGCGGCTTGCCAGTACCAGCCGAGATCGGGCAGCAGCATGCCAATGATCAGGGCCGTCAGCAGGGCGGCGATGCCCAGCGCAATCAGGGTGCCGTCGCCGCTGAGAACCTCGGAGACGAACAGCACCAGGCCCAGCGCCAGCCACAGCTGCCAGGGGTCAAGGGCGAGGCCCATAATCATCATCGTGCTCAGCCCTTCAGGGTTTCGACCATGGCCGCCAGCGCGCCCAGCGAGCGGGTGGTGTCGGTGGGCAGGATGATCAGCTTGGCGCCATTGGACTGCGCCACCCGTGTCATGGCCTCGGTCTGCAGTTTGGCCAGTTCAAAGTTCACGGCGGCCTGGCCATTCTGGTTGATCGCCTCGGCAATGCGGGCGGTGGCATAGGCCTCGGCATCGGCCTGGGTGCGTTTGGCATAGGCCTCGGCATCGGCGGAAATCCGCAGGGCCTCGGCCTCCTTCTGGGCCTTGTAGAGCTGGCCGTCGGCCACAAGGTTGGCGCTGGCCCGCTCGCCCTCGGCCACCAGCACGGTGGCGCGGCGCGTGCGCTCGGCGTTGAGCTGGCTCTGCATGGCTTCGGTGGTGCGCTGGTCCACCCGCACGTCCAGCACCTCGGCGCGGGTAATGTCCACGCCCCAGACCTCGCAGGCCGACAGCAAAGAGGTCTTGATCTTGTCGCTGATCACCTCGCGATGCGCCTGGATCTCGTCGAATTCCATCTGGCCGCAGGTGGCGCGGGTGACAGAAATGGTGGTCGTCTTGATGGCATTCTTGACGTTGTCGATGCGATAGATCGACTTGGCGGCATCAATCGTCCGGTAAAACACCACGGCGTGCAGCATGATCTGCACATTGTCCTTGGTAATGATATTCAGCTCCGGCTCTTCAATGCTCGTCTCAAGGATGTGCACCCGGTTGCGCGGGCGCGGAATGGCGTCGATCACGGGAATGATGAAGTGAAAGCCGGCCTTCAGGGTCTGGTTGTACTTGCCCAGCCGCTCCACAACCCATTCCTCGGACTGCGGCACCTGTGTCACGCCCTTGATGACAATGACAAAGCCAAGAATGGCGAGGGCAAGCAGGATGGAATTGCCAAGATCCATGATCATCGACCCCTCATCAAAACAGTACAGCCTGCAGTCACGGCTGTTTTGCCCATGGCGTCAAGGGGTGGGCAGGCCTGCGCTGCATGGCGGGGGCTGTCCCTGTCCAATCTGGTCACCCTTGGGCCGTGCCCTGCTTGTTGCCGCTGCGTGTGGCTTGTACAAATTGGGGATGGCCCTGGATGACGCCCCCGGCGAGGAGATTCTGCTGCCCGATCAGGCGGCGACGGAGAGGCTTGCCCACCTTCTGGCGGCGGGCGCCCGGCGCGGCGATGTGCTGGCGCTGGAAGGTGATCTGGGGGCTGGCAAGACAACCCTTGCCCGCGCCTTCCTGCAGGCCCTGGGTGTGGATGAAGAGGTGCCCAGCCCCACCTTCAGCCTGGTCCAGATCTATGAGACGGGAACCGCCACAACCGGCCCGCTGGAAGTCTGGCACTTCGACCTCTACCGCCTTTCGTCTGGGGATGAGGTCTATGAACTGGGCTTTGAACAGGCGCTGGACGAGGGGCTGTGCCTGATCGAATGGCCGGAACGCCTTGGCCCCCTGATGCCGGCCAACCGCCTGCATCTTCACTTTTCCCATGCGGGGGCGGGGCGCCTTGTGCGCCTTGTCCGCCACGGCACCTGGGCCGGGCGCAACCCCGGCGCCTGCTGATAACTCAGGAAACCGTCATGTCCTCTTCCGCCCGGCCAACCATTCCGCCCGACGTGCGCGCCCGCCAGATCGATGCCTTCCTGGGTGCCCATTTCTGGGCCGATGCGGCGCGCACCCAGATCGGCCTGGCCTGGTCGCACCGCAAGTACTGGCGCCTTGCCTCCAGCGATGGCAGCACCGCCGTGCTGATGGATGCCCCCCCGGGGCTGGAAGACACGCGGCCCTTCGTGGCGCTGGACCGGCACCTGTCGTCGCTTGGTTTCAGCGTGCCGGGCCTGATTGCGGTGGATGTGGCCGATGGCCTCTTGCTGCTGGAGGATTTCGGCGACGATACCTTTCTCGATCTGCTGGCGCGCGAGGGGGCGGACGAGGCGGCGCTTTATGCCGCTGCGGTGGATGTGCTGGCCGACCTGCGGCACGCCCCTTTGCCAAAGCCCGCGACCCTGCCCGATGGCAGTGTCTTTGCGCCGCCGATCTTTGACGCGGCCACCTTCGTGGCGGGGCCGGATCTGGTGCTGGACTGGTATGTGCCCGCCGTGCTGGGCCATGCCGCGCCCGAGGCCTGGCGCCAGAGTTTCCGCGCCGCCTGGACCCTGGTGGAGCCTTTGGCGCGGGGCGATGCCACCACCTTGATGCTGCGCGACTATCACGTGCTGAACCTGATGTGGCTGCCAGAGCGCACAGGCACGGCGCGGGTGGGCCTGCTGGATTTCCAGGACGCCAGCCCGGGGCCGGCCGCCTATGACCTTGTCTCCCTGTTGCAGGACATCCGCCGCGATGTCTCGCCAGAACTGGAGGCGGCCATGCGCCAGCGCTATGCCAGTGCAGCGCGGGCCAGCGGTACCTTTGACGAGGCGGCCTTTGATACGGCCTATGCGGTGCTGGGGGCGCAGCGCAATGCGCGGATCGCGGGCCTCGTCTTCCGCAAGTTTGCGAGCGAGCCGCGCGACTATTTCCTCGATTTCCTGCCGCGCCTCTGGCGCCATCTGGAGGCGGATCTGGCCCATCCGGCGCTGGCCCCCGTGCGCCAGTGGTTCGATGCCCATCTGCCGGGTGATGCCCTGCGTGGCGCCTGGAGGCGGCCTGAGGGGAAGAGCCTGGCATGAGCACCATCACCCACGCCATGCTGCTGGCGGCCGGCCTTGGCACCCGCATGCGGCCGCTGACGGAAACCCTGCCAAAGCCCCTGGTGCCGGTGGGTGGCCGCACCATGCTGGACCATGCGCTGGACCGGCTGGACGAGGCGGGGATCGGCGAGGCGGTGGTGAATGTCCATTGGCTGGCCGACCAAATGGTGCGCCATCTCGACGCCCGCCGCACCCAGGGCCGGGGGCCACGGGTGACCATCTCTGATGAAACCGCCGCTCTGCTGGATTCAGGTGGCGGCGTGGCCAAGGCGCTGCCCTTGCTGGGACCGGATCCGTTCCTTGTGCTGAATGCCGACATCCTCTGGCAGGAGGGGCTGGTGCCGGCCCTGCCGCGCCTGCTGGCCCATTTCGATGCCGCCAGCATGGACGCTTTGCTGCTGCTGGCGCCAACGGTCAGCGCCACGGGCTATGACGGGCCGGGGGATTTCCTGATGGACCCCGATGGCGTGCTGGTGCGCCGGCCTGAAAACCAGGTGGCGCCCTTTGTCTTTACCGGCGTGCAGATCCTCTCACCCTCCCTGTTCGGGGGGTTCGGGCCGGCGCCCTTTTCGCTGAACCGCATCTATGACCGCGCGGCAGAGGCCGGGCGCCTCAGGGGCCTGCGGCTGGACGGCCGCCTGCTGCATGTGGGCACCATGGAGTCCATTGCCGAGGCCGAGGCGGCGCTGGCAGAAGGCCCCCACCCATGACCAACCCCATCGCCGTCGGGCGACCAAACCTTGCAACCGTGCCTGCCGGCCTGTCGTTTGCCGATGCTGTGGCAACCGGCCTGCTGGCGGAACATGAGGGGGATCCGGCGGGCCTGGCCGATACCCTGATCCTGGTGCCCAATCGCCGCGCCGCCCGGGCACTGGCCGAAGCCTTTCTGAGGGTATCCGACGGCCGCGCCCTGGTGCTGCCACGCATGAGCCCCATCGGCGATGTGGACGAGGCGGAACTGGTGCTGGGTGGCGCCGCCGAGCTTGAACTGCCGCCCGAAATTCTGCCCCTGCGCCGCCGCCTGCTTCTGGCGCGGCTGGTCAATGACTGGCAGGCCAAGCGCGATACCGGCCCCGCCGACATGGCGCAATCTGCCCGCCTGGCTGATGCGCTCGCCAGTTTCATCGACGAGGTGGCGGTGGAGCGCATTGATGTGGGCCGCCTGCAAACCCTGGTGGGCGGCGACTATGCCAGGCATTGGGAAGTAACCCTCGACTTCCTCTCCATCATCACCAAGGCCTGGCCCGCGGTGCTGGAGTTGGAGGGCTGTGTTGATCCCGCCACCCGGCGCAACCAGCTGCTGGACGCCCAGGCCCGGGCCTGGCACGAAAACCCGCCCCTGCATCCGGTGATCGCGGCAGGTTCCACGGGCAGCGTGCCTGCCACGGCCGATCTGCTGGCCGTGGTGGCCCGCCTGCCCAGGGGCCGCGTGATCTTTCCCGGCCTCGACCTTGGCCTTGACGAGGAAAGCTGGGACCTGCTGGAGGCGACCCACCCCCAGTGGGCAATGAAACAGACGCTGGATCGCCTGCACGCCAGCCGCAGCGATGTCGACCTCTGGCCTCGGGGTGCCAGCCCCAGCCAGCGCGCCCGCCTGCTGTCCGAGGCCATGTTGCCCGCCCGCAGCACGGCACGCTGGCGCTTGTCGGGGCTGCGCCTCGACCTTGAGGCAGCACTCACCGGCCTGTCGTCCATCGAGGCCCAGAGTGCGCCAGAGGAAGCCTCGGCGATAGCGCTGCTCATGCGTGAAACCCTTGAGGTACCGGAACAGACAGCGGCCCTTGTCACCCATGATCGCGATCTGGCGCGGCGGGTGGCGGCTGAACTGGGGCGCTGGGGCATTGCGGTGGATGATTCCGCCGGTCGCCCCCTGGCCACCACCCCGCCTGGTGCCTTTCTGCGCCTGCTGGCGGAGGCGGCGGCCGAGCAGCTGGCGCCGGTGCCCCTGCTGGCCCTGCTCAAGCATCCCCTGGCCGCTGGCGGTATGGAACCTGATAAGTTTCGCCGCCTGGCCCGCCAGCTGGAGGTGGCGCTGCTGCGCGGCCCCCGCCCGGGACCGGGGCTGGCGGGCCTTGAGGCAGCACTGGACCTTGCCCGCGCCGAGGTGGGGCCAGACCGTGACAGTGAGCGCGCCATCGCCCGCCTTGCGCGGCTGGATCAATTGGCGGCCTTTGTCAGCCACGTTGCCGGAATCCTTGGGCCCTTCCTCGCCGAGGTGGCGCGGCGCGAGGCAGAGCTGCCCGCTTTGGTAACAGCCCATGTCACGGCGGCGGAACGGCTGGCCGCCCGTCCGACAGAGGCTGGCAGTGTGCATCTGTGGGCGGGTGAGGCGGGCCAGGTGGCAGCGGATTTTACCGCCGATCTGGTCAAGGCGGGTGATTCCCTGGGTGCCTTTCCCGGCCGCGCCTATCCCGGCCTGTTCGAGGCGCTGACAGCAGGCGTTGCGGTGCGGCCGCGCGCCGGTGCCCATCCCCGCCTGAAGATCTGGGGGCCGCTGGAGGCCCGCCTGCAACAGGCCGATCTGGTTATTCTGGGGGGCCTGAACGAAGGCACCTGGCCACCGGCCATCCCCGCCGATCCCTGGCTGAGCCGGCCCATGCGGGCGGAATTCGGCCTGCTGCCGCCCGAGCGTCGCATTGGCCTGTCGGCCCATGATTTTGCCCAGGCCGCCGCCGCCCCCCGGGTTGTCCTTAGCCGTGCCGCCAAGGTGGATGGCACGCCAACCGTGCCATCGCGCTGGCTGCTGCGGCTGGAAACCCTGCTGGGCGCCAAGCCTGCTGCCACCCCGGCGCTTGCCTGGGCAGACCAGCTTGACCCGGCGGTGGGCCAGCCTGTTCTGCCGCCCGCCCCCTGTCCGCCGCTGGACGCCCGCCCGCGCGAGGCCAGCGTCAGCGATGTCGAGACCTGGATGCGCGATCCCTATGCGCTCTATGCCCGGCGGGTGCTGCGCCTTGATCCGCTCGACCCCCTTGATGCCGATCCCGGTGCGGCCGAGCGCGGCAACATCATCCATGACGCCCTGTTCACCTTCCTGGCTGAGGTGGGGGCAGCGCCCCTGGGGCCGGATGCCTTTGCCCGCCTCAGTGACCATGGTCGCCGCGCCTTTGGCCCGGCGCTGGCCCGGCCTTCGGTTGCCGCCTTCTGGTGGCCCCGCTTCGAGGCCGTGGCGCGTTGGTTCATCGCCGAGGAAATGGGGCGTCGCGCCAATGGCAGCCTGCCGGCCGGGCTGGAGGTCAAGGGCGAGTTTATCCTCAATGCACCCGGTGGCCCTTTCCGCCTGACGGCGCGGGCCGACCGGGTCGACCGGCTGGCCGATGGCACGCTGGAGATCATCGACTACAAGACCGGCGCACCGCCCAGCCTGACATCGGTCCAGGCCGGTTACGCGCCCCAATTGCCGCTGGAAGGCGTCATTGCCCTGGCCGGGGGTTTTGCCGGGATTGCGGCCGCACCGCTTGCCGCCCTCTCGTTCTGGCGCCTGTCTGGTGGATCGCCGCCGGGTGAGGTCAAGCCCATCAGGGCAGAGCCGGCAGACCTCACCAATGCTGCCTTGGCTGGCCTTGCGGCCCTGGTTGCCCGTTTTGATGATCCGCTCACGACCTATCTCTCGCGCCCCCGGCCAAAGCATGTGCGCTTTGGCCGTTATGATCATCTGGCCCGGGTGGCGGAATGGTCGGGCGGCGGCGAGGGTGCAGAGGACGACGCATGACCGCCGAACAGCTCAGCGCCAGCGATCCCGCCGCCTCGGTCTGGGTGGCGGCCTCGGCCGGCACCGGCAAGACCAAGGTTCTGACCGACCGGGTGCTGCGCCTGATGCTGGCGCGCACGCCGCCGGAACGCATCCTGTGTCTTACCTTCACCAAGGCCGCCGCCGCCGAGATGTCGAACCGCGTGGCCCGCAATCTCGCCCAATGGGCGGTTGCCGACGACCAGGCCCTGAAGGCCGAGATCACCCGGCTTGAGGGCAGCGACCCGGAACCGGCAACGCTGGAATTTGCCCGCTCGCTCTTTGCCCAGGTGCTGGATGTGCCCGGCGGCCTGAAGATCCAGACCATCCATGCCTTCTGCCAGGCGCTGCTCGGCCGCTTTCCGCTGGAGGCTGGTGTTGCGCCCTCCTTCGATCTGGTGGACGAGCGCGGCCAGACCGAATTGCTGGCCGATGCCGAGGCAGAAATGCTGAATGCCGCCCGCAGCGGCACTGCCCCCGGGCTGGACGAGGCCATTGCCCTGATCTCGGGCCTGGTGGCACAGGATGAGTTCCAGGATGTCATGAAGACCCTGGCCCGTGCCCGGGGACGT
>CANCOY010000095.1 GCA_947379865.1 Acetobacteraceae bacterium | reverse complement strand
CGATTGGCCACAAGTTGGTGTGAAGCGCATAAAACCTAAAAATAACCTATGACTTCCCCTCTGTGCCGAGGCACGCTTCCATGGCAGAAGCATCACCTGCCTGAACTCATTTTTCAGAGGATGAAATGGAAACGCTTTACAGCGCGATGCTGGCTTACCAGCCTATGGACGGGAATCCGCTGGGCAAGCTTGCCGATCTACTGCGCACGACGCGTGGTTCCATAGAGATCGTGGTGGCCTCTGAGGAAATCGTGCGCATTGCGGGCGTGGTGCGCAGCGCCCCCATACGCCAGCTGGGTCCGGTTCTCGGCATGATCCGACAGGAAGCAGATAACCGCTGGGTCGAGTATGACTCTGCAGGGGGTCGGGTTGGCCTGGTGATCGGGCGACATCCCCAGAACCCGGCCGTCATCGAATTCACCCACGTCGGCCAGCGCGCCGGCTCTGCGGAGGTGGGTCTGTTGCGCGGGGGTGCCCGTTGGCTGGGCCTGCCCGATGCCGGCACGCCTGACTGGGCCGCCATCGCCAGCGGTCTGAAGACCCCTGCCCTGCCCGAGCCCGAGGCTGACAGCGCCTGGGCACGGCGCATTGATGCCTCCATCCAGATCACCGGCGCCTTTGGCCAGACCCTGGAAGAGGAACAACTGCCAGCCGTCACCGCAGTGCTGCTCCAGGACCTTGCCCTGCTGGCGGTTCTATCTTCTGGAATTGCCGAACGTCGGCCGGTGGATGGGTCGACCTCGGCCTGACCAGACAGGAAAGGCCCGGGCAAAGCCACCCGGGCCTTCGAGCAACAAGGGCAACCTGTTATCCCAGATGCAGACCTGCCATATCTCCCTGGGCACGCCATTCCGCCAGCAGGTCGTTGAAGGCGTTAATCCCAGGCGCATAGATCTCACCCGTCAGGCCACCCCCCGTAGAACCCTCGTTATTGTAGTAACCGGGGGTGCAGGCATTAAGGAATGCCTCATTGCTGACCGAGAGCTTGCGGATGGTGGCGATCCACTCCTGCTGTGCGGGAACGGTCGGTTCAACTGTCGTGGCGCCCCGCGCCTTCACCTGGGCGATGATATAGGCGATGTGCTGGGCCTGATCATCGAACATCGCAGTCATGTTGACCGAGAGGGCATTCTGGGAAATGCCGATATAGAACCAGTTCGGGAAGCCATTGCTTGAGTGCCCATGCAGGGTCTTGAAGCCGTCGGCCCAATAATCAAACAGCGACTGGCCGCCGCGCCCGTTGATCTCGAAACCGATGCGCCGCTTGAAGGCGGTGCTGATCTCGAAACCGGTTGAGAAGATCACGCAGTCGACCGGATATTCGATATCGTTCGCGACAACGCCGGTTTTGGTCAACCGCTGCACACCCTTGCTGGGGCTGGTATCCACAAGGGTTACGTTCGGGCGGTTGAAGGCCTCCAGGAAGTGGTCGTTGAAGGTGGGCCGTTTGCAGAACTGGCGGTACCAGGGCTTCAGGGCCTCGGCAGCCTCCACATTCTGCACGGTCTCGTCCACCCGCGCCCGGATCTGGTTCATCTTTTGGAAGTCGGCCATCTCGGCCATTTCCGCCACCTTGGCGGGGTCCATGCCCTGCATCAGGTTGGTCACACCAACCGCGACGAGATTGCGGAAGATGTCAGTCCAGGCGTCGTTGACCAGGTCTTGGCTGAAGGGGCGGCCCATGACGATATCGCCAAAATTCTGCCGCCGCTCGCGTTGCCAGCCAGGCTGCAGGCTCTTCACCCATTCGGGATCTGTGGGCTTGTTGCCCCGGTAATCAACCGATGATGGGGTGCGCTGGAAGACAAACAACTCCCCGGCACTGGCCGCCAGATGTGGCACGGCCTGGATGGCGGTAGCGCCGGTGCCGATGATCGCGACCCGCTTGTCGGCCAGCTTGTGCAGATTGCCGTTGGTATCGCCGCCCGTGTAGTCGTAGTCCCAGCGGCTGGTGTGGAAGCTGTGACCCTCGAAGTCCTCGATGCCCGGTATGCCTGGCAGCTTGGCACGGCTGGCGGTGCCGAGCGCCGTCACCACAAACCGCGCCTTGATGTCGTCGCCGCGATTGGTCGAAATGCGCCAGCGCTTGATGTCTTCGTCCCAGTTCAGGGCGTGCACCCGGGTCTGGAACCAGGTGATGTCGTAGAGACCATAGGCATTGCCGATGCGCTGGCAGTGCTCGAAGATCTCGGTGACGTAGGAGTATTTCTCCTTGGGCATGTAGCCCAGTTCTTCCAGCAGCGGCAGGTAACAATAGGCATCGATGTCGCACTGGGCGCCGGGATAGCGGTTCCAGTACCAGGTGCCGCCGAAATCGCCGCCTGCCTCGATGATGCGGATGTCCTTGATCCCGGCTTCTCGCAGGCGGGCTGCGGCCAGCATGCCGCTGAAGCCGCCGCCAATGATCACCACCTCGACCTCCTCGGTCGAGGGAGCACGCTCGATCACGGTCTCGATATAGGGGTCTTCCTCGGCAAAGCGGGCAAGCTTGCCAGCCATCTCCACATACTGCGCCTCGCCATCCGCCCGCAGGCGGCGGTCGCGCTCTTCGCGATACTTGCGGCGCAGTGCCTCGGCGTCGATTTCAGCCTGGCGATCCGTGGCGCCCATACCTGTGCTCATTCCCATTCCCCCGTTTCGCCGTTTGGCTGTTCATTCTGAGGCGCCGTACCGCCAGCAGAGACTGCGGTTTTCAAGATCAGCAAACCTCGCTCGTCCTCGTGTCGGCGCGTCGTCTCTGCGGGATACGGCCTAGAAATCCATCGACAGGCCGCCAACGATGGCGTCGTCCGTATAGTCGTCCACGCGCGGCCCGCCAATGTCACTATAGTCGAGGCCCAGACGGATGTTGGGCAGAGGACGGAAGCCAACGCCCACGGACCAGTCAACAACGGTACTGTCCGCGGCAATGGAATAAGCACCGTTGGTGTAGCCAGCATGCACCTTTGCATCGAAGGCCGTATCTGGCACCCGCCAGACGAGATCACCGAACAGATAAAGATTGTCACGGCCAAACAGCGCCGTTTGCTCCCATGCATACCAGGCGCCGATCTTTGGCGTGAAGGCGCCAAAGTCGCCGGTCAGTTGCACGGTCGTTTCAAACGAGTTGGTCTGGGAAACGGGCAGATTGCCGTCGGGATAGACGTAATAATAAAGGCTCACTTCCGCCGTGAGGGCTGGCGCAATGGGCTGGGCGAAACCGGCGAACAGATCCACCTCGGTCGTGCCATAGATGGGATGGTTGCCAAGGGAGCTTGCGAAGATGCCCGCGAACAGCCCGCTTTCATGCGAAGCAACCAGTGAGGCCTGCGTCACGGGATCTCCCAACGAATAGGATGTGCCGCGAAAGCGGTAATCGCTCAGCAGGGAAGCGTTGGCCGAAAAATGTAGCGCGTCGGGCGGCGTTTCAGACACCGCGGTGGTCGAGATGTTCTGCCCGGTCGGAGAATCAGCCCCTGCAACGCCGGGTACCAGCGCCGTGACCACGATGGCGGCATAAAATATGTGCTTCATAGATCCCAACCCAATTCGATTTTGCGACTTAGAGTTAAGATCGCCACCGTGAATACTCAAGGCACTGGTACCTCAGATTAGTCGCCCAACGCCTGCACTGCCAGCATTTGCGCTTGCGGCCGTCAGCATCATCTTGCCGCCACCGTCGTCGCGCCGGGTCGTGACAGGTCCTGGCGCCCAAACTCCCCCGAATTCTGATGGCTGAGGCCCGTCCAAGAACACGGTACAGCGGGCCAGAATCTTGTCATACTCAGGGCAAAACAAGGGGGGATGCCATGCTGTTCTATGACTATCACGACGCGCCCAATCCGCGCGTGGTGCGCATGTTTGCGGCTGAGAAGGGCATGGACCTGCCCAAGCGCCATGTGGATGTGCGCACCGGCGAGAACCATCGCGCGCCCTATAATGTCGAGATCAACCGCACCGGCCAGGTGCCCGCCCTGCAGCTCGACAATGGCCAGATCCTTTGCGAAATCCTGCCGATCTGCGAGTACCTCGAAGAACTGCAGCCCGACCGACCCATGATCGGCGCCACGCCCGAGGAGCGGGCCGAGACCCGCATGTGGACCCGCTGGCTCGACCTGAAATATGTCGAGCGCATGACCGAGGCCTGTGTGGTGCGCCCCGGCCCCATCCGCGACCATTATGCCCGCTTCAACTACAAGACCATGCTGCCCCCCGAGGCTGGCGATATCTGCGCCACCATGGCGCGGGAAAAGCTGCACTGGCTGGACGCGGAAATGGCGGGCCGCCAGTTCATCTGCGGCAACCGTTTCAGCCTGGCCGACGTCCACTTCTATGTCTTCCTCGATTTTTTCGAGGTTCTGGGCCTGAATTTCCCCCGCAGTTGCACCTGGCTCACCGACTATTTCGCCCGTGTCAGCAGCCGGCCGAGTGCCGCAGCCTGAGCGCGCCCGTTAATCACTGAAACCGGAGGATAACGGGATGACGCCCACAGGCATCACCACCGACCTGCTGAACGACCTTCACATCATCGAGACTGCCGGCGAGGTGGGCACCCGCTATTGCGGCCGCCTGTTTGCCGCCCTCGGCGCCCGGGTGGTGCGGGTGGGCGATACCAGCGGGCTGAGGCTTGGCCGCAGCGGCGACGGGGCGGCGGCCTTTGTCCGCTGGCTGGACGAGGGCAAGGCAACGGCACCCGACCTTGAAAGCGCACTCACCCTGCCCGGCCTCACCGCCCAAAACACGCTGGTGCTTGGTGGCCAGACGCCAGCAGCGGTGGACGCCCTCGACCAGACGCTGGCACTGGCCGGCTGCAGCTTTACCCGCGTCGGCCTGACCTGGTTTGGCCAGACCGGCCCCTATGCCGATTGGCCCGGCAGTGACGAGATGATCCAGGCGCTGGACGGCATCGCCTTCAGTTTTGGCGTGCCCGGTGGCGCGCCCACCCTGCCCCAGGGCCATGCACCCCAGCTGCTGGCAGGGGTGAATGCCCTGATCGGTGGGCTGGCGGCCCTGATGGCGGGTGCCGAACGCCCCACCCGCGTTGATGTGAACGCGCTCGAATCCGCCTTGTGCTTTACGGAGGTCGGGGCCGTGACGGCGATCACCGATCCGGCCATCCGTGCGGCCCGGGAGGGCATCAATCGCTTCAGCCCGGTCTATCCCTCCTCGGTCTATGCCACCAGCGATGGCAGCATCGGCGTCATGGCGCTGACACCCGCCCAATGGTCGGCCCTGTGCGAAATGATCGGCCGCCCGGAGGTGGCTGAGGACCCGCGTTTTGCCACCTCGGCCACCCGCACGGTGCATGCGGACGAGATCGACGGCATCCTTGGCCCCGCCCTTGCCACCCGGCCCAGCAGCCATTGGGTGGAAGGTGGCGTGCGGCACCGCGTGCCCATCACCCCGGCGCCGACACCACGGGAATTGCCCGGGCATGAGCACTGGAGCAGCCGGAACAGCTTTGCCCCCATCGGCGGCCCCACGGGACCCTCTGGCCCTACCCTGCCCTATCGCTTCAGCTTTGACGGCGTCACCCGCCCCAGGCCAGCGGGCGGGGCGCGCGGCCCGCTGACGGGCATCCGGGTGGCCGACTTCAGCATGGGCTGGGCCGGGCCGCTTGCGGCGCGCTATCTGGCAGAGCTGGGCGCGGATGTGCTGAAGGTCGAATCCACCAACCGGCCCGACTGGTGGCGCGGCTGGGAGATCATGGAAGATCAGGATCCGCCCGCCCACGAACTGCCGCGCCATTTCCTGGCGGTGAATCGCGGCAAGCGCGGCCTTGACCTCGACCTGACACGGCCAGAGGCACTGGCCGCCGCCCGTGCCATCGTCGCCCGTGCGGATGTCACCATCGAGAACCAGGGGCCGGGCGTGATGGACAAGCTGGGCCTTGGCCGCGCCGAGCAGCGCCGCCTGGCACCCGGGATCATCAGCATCTGCATGCCACCCTTTGGCCTCGGCGGGCCGCTGGCTGGCCTGCGCGCCTATGGTTCCACCGTGGAACAGGCCTCGGGCCTGCTCTTCGTCAATGGCCAGGCGGACTGGGTGCCCTCGCAGCAGCATTCGGCCTTTGGCGACCCGGTGGCCGGCATCTATGGCGCTGCCGTGGCACTGGCCGCCCTTTATGGCCGCCAGAACAAGGGCGGGGCCGAGATCGAGCTGTGCCAGGTGGAGTGCCTGTTCCAGCTCAATGCCGATGGCATCATCGCCGACCAGTGCGAGGGCCTTGTCCGCAGCGGCAGCCGCCGCATGGCCGCCGCCCCCGTCTGTGTGGTTGCCAGTGCGGGCGAGGAAAACTGGCTGGCTGTAGCCGTGCATGACGACAAGGCCTGGTCGGCCCTGGCCAGCCTGCTGGGGGACGCCAGCCTGTTACCCCAATGGTCCCTGGCCGAGCGCAAGGCCCGGGAAGACCAGATCGAGGGCGCTATTGCCGCCTGGGCAAAGGGCCGTGAGGCGGGCGTTGCAGCAGCCCTGCTGCGGGCGGCGGGCATTGCGGCAGCACCGGTGCAGCCCACCCACATGCTGTGCGAGGACGTGCATCTGGAAGCAGTTGGTTACTGGGCGCGGCTGGACCGGCGGTTTGTGGGCATGCATGTGGTGCCCCATGGCCCGCTGTGGTTCAACGGCACCCGCGTCGCCATGACGGCGCCAGCCCCCACCCTTGGCGAGCACACGGCGGCAGTTTTGCGCGAATTGGCCTGAGCCAGACACAAAAACGCCCGCCGGATTGCTCCGGCGGGCGCGTGTTTAGTTCGGCAGAGACTTCAGAGGTTGCGCGCGATGAGCACCTTCATGATCTCGTTCGTGCCGCCATAGATCTTCTGCACGCGGGCGTCGCGGTACATCTGGGCGATGGGATATTCATTCATATAGCCATAGCCGCCGTGCAGCTGCAGGCAGGCATCGACGATGTTGCACTGCTCGTCCGAGACCCAGAGCTTGGCGATGGAAGCGGTATAGGCGTCGAGCTTGCCTTCCAGCAGCTGGCCCACACCCCAGTTGCAGAACACCCGCGCCACCACGGTCTTTGCCTTGGCATCAGCCAGGACGAACTGGGTGTTCTGGAAGTCCATCACGCTCTTGCCAAAGGCCTTGCGCTCGGTGGTGTACTTCACGGTCTCGGCAATGGCGCGCTCCATCATGGCCACGCCCTGGAGGCCGATCTGCAGGCGCTCGGAGGGGAGCTGGTCCATGAGCATGAAGAAGCCCTTGCCCTCACCGCCCAAGAGGTTGCTGGCAGGCACGCGGACGTCCTCGAAGAACAGCTCCGACGTGTCCTGGCCGTGCAGGCCCACCTTGTCGAGCTTGCGGCCGCGCTTGAAGCCCGGCGCCTCGTCGGTCTCGACCAGGATCAGGGAAATGCCCTTGGCGCCCGCCGACACATCGGTCTTGCAGACAACGATGATCAGGTTGGCCGTGCCGCCATTGGTGATGAAGGTCTTGGAACCGTTGATGATGTAGCTGTCGCCGTCCTTGCGGGCGGTGGTCTTGACGGACTGCAGGTCGGACCCCGTGCCCGGCTCGGTCATGGCGATGGCGCCCACGAGGTCGCCAGTGGCCATGCGGGGCAGCCAGCGCTTCTTCTGCTCCTCGGTGCCGTAGTGGACGATATAGGGGGCCACGATGGCATTGTGCAGCGAGCCGCCAAAGCCGGTGACGCCCATGCGGCCCCAGACATCGATCAGCACGGCGTCATGGGCAAAGGTGCCGCCACCGCCGCCGTATTCCTCGGGCACGGCAACGCAGAGCATGCCGGCCTCACCCGCCTTGCGCCAGATCTCGCGCGGGACCTGGGAATTCTTCTCCCAGTCGGCGACATGGGGCATGAACTCACGTTCGGTGAACTTGACGACGGCATCTTCGAAGATCTGCAGATCTTCGGTCATCCACGCGGGCTTTTCGACGGTGAGGCTCATGGCCGGGCTTCCTCGACTGGGGGCCGGGACGGTTCTGAACCTGAGGGTTCGCCGACCTCGGCCTTCTGGATCAATTCCATCAACCTATTGGCCCAAGGCAGCCGGGGGCGCAAGCCTGCCCCCACTGCGCAAACCGTCGCGGTCGCCCGTTCAGGCGCGTTTGGCCTTGGCCAGGTCAAGGGCGACGTCGATGATCATATCCTCCTGCCCGCCCACCATGCGGCGGCGGCCCAGTTCGATCAGGATCGTACGCACGTCGAGACCATGGTCGGCCGCAGCCTTCTCGGCATGGCGCAGGAAGCTGGAATAGACGCCGGCATAGCCAAGGCTGAGGGTTTCGCGGTCCACCCGCACCGGGCGATCCTGCAGCGGCCGCACCAGATCCTCCGCCGCGTCCATCAGCATGAACAGGTCGGTGCCATGGGACCAGCCATAGACATCGGCCGCCGCAATAAACACCTCAAGCGGCGCATTGCCAGCACCTGCCCCCATGCCGGCCAGACTCGCATCCACCCGCACGGCGCCAGACTGCACAGCTGCAATGGAATTGGCGACACCGAGGCTTAGATTGTGGTGGGCGTGGATGCCGCGCTGGGTTTCAGGCTTCAGCACCCGGTCATAGGCCTCGAAGCGGGCCTTGACCCCGTCCATGGTCAAAGCGCCCCCGGAATCCGTGACATAGACGCAATGGGCGCCATAGCTTTCCATCAGCTTGGCCTGGGCGGCCAAGGCTTCGGGCGGGGCCATATGGCTCATCATCAGGAAGCCCGACACGTCCATGCCCAGACCCCGGGCATAGTCGATGTGCTGCTTTGATATGTCGGCCTCGGTGCAATGGGTCGCCACGCGGACGGAGCGCACGCCCATCTCATAGGCGTGCTTCAGGTCGTGGATGGTGCCGATGCCGGGCAGCAGCAGGGTCGTCAGGATGGAATGCTGCAGCACCTCGGCCACGGCGCCGATCCAGTCCCAGTCCGTATGGGCGCCAAAACCATAGTTGAAGGAGGAGCCCGACAGGCCATCACCATGAGCCACCTCGATGGCATCGACCTTTGCCGCGTCCAGCACCCGGGCAATGGCGCGCACATGGTCGAGGCCATATTGGTGGCGGATCGCGTGCATGCCATCACGCAGGGTGACATCCTGGATATAGAGTTTGCCCTCGGGCACGCCCACGCTCATGCCAGTCCCCGCCGTTCGACCAGCCGTTCCGCCGTCTTGAGTGCGGCTGAGGTCATGATGTCCAGATTACCGGCATAAGCGGGCAGATAATGCGCCGCCCCTTCCACTTCCAGGAAGACGCCAACCTTGAGGCCGGTCTGCTCCCCCTCGATGCCGGGGATGCGCAGGGGTTTGTTGTCGCCGATGCGCTCGAACTGAACCCGCTGCTTCAGGCGGTAGCCGGGCACATAGGCCTGGACCTCTGCCACCATGGCCTCGACCGAGGCTTCGATGGCAGCGGTATCGGCAGTGGCGCTGAGGCAATAGACCGTGTCGCGCATGATCAGCGGCGGTTCGGCCGGGTTCAGCACGATGATCGCCTTGCCATGCTTGGCCCCGCCCACCTCGACAATCGCTCGGCTGGTGGTCTCGGTGAACTCGTCGATGTTGGCGCGCGTTCCCGGCCCGGCCGACTTTGAGGAAATTGAGGCGACGATCTCTGCATAGGTCACGGGGGCAACCCGGCCAATGGCTGCAACAATGGGGATCGTCGCCTGGCCGCCACAGGTCACCATATTGAGGTTGGGCGCATCAAGATGGGCATCAAGGTTGATCGTTGGCACCACATAGGGGCCAAGGGCCGCCGGCGTCAGGTCGATCACCTGCTTGCCATGGGCGCGCAGCACGGCGTCATGGCGGGCATGGGCACCGGCTGAGGTCGCATCAAAGACGATGCGGATATCGGCAAAGCCTGGCATGGCCAGCAGGCCATCCAACCCGTCCGCCGTGGTGGGCACGCCCAGACGCCGGGCACGCTCGATCCCGTCCGACTGCGGATCAATGCCGACGAAAGCCGCCATCTCCAGCCGCTTGGAGAGGCGCATTACCTTGATCATCAGGTCGGTGCCGATATTGCCCGTGCCGATGATCGCAACCTTTACCCGCTCGCCCATGTCAGTCTCCGAAGGGAACGGTGAAGGGCGCAAAGCCCTGGATTTCCACATGCATGCGGTCACCGCTACCAACGCCTACCATGGGGCCAAGGGCGCCGGAAAGCACCACGTCACCTGCCTGCAGCGGCCGGCCAACCCGGGCCATGGTGCGCGCCAGCCAAAGCGTGGCGGCCAACGGATGGCCTAGGCACGCCGCACCCACGCCAAGCGAGACCGGCGCGTCGTTCTTTGACAGCACCATGCCACACAGGCGCAGGTCGATGTCCGTCACCTTGCGCGGGCTGGTGCCCAGCACGAAGCCGGCACCAGAGGCATTGTCGGCAATGGTATCGGCCAGCGTGATCTTCCAGTCGGCAATGGCACTGTCAACGATTTCAAGCGCCGGCACGGCATAGCCGATGGCCGCCACCAGATCGGTCATGCTGGCGTCCACATGGCCGACAGCACGGTCCATGACAAAGGCGATTTCCGCCTCGGCCCGCGGCTGGATCAGGCGTGAAACCGAGACGGTCTCACCCTCGGCAAAGCACCAGTCGGCCCAGAGCATGCCGTAATCCGGCTGGTCCACGCCCAGCTGCGCCTGCACCGCCTTGGAGGTGAGGCCGATCTTGCGCCCGACCACCCGCCGGCCTTCGGCAAGCCAGCGCCGGGTGTTGGTTTCCTGCACTTCATAGGCCGTGGCGGCATCGGTAAGCCCGAGGCTGGGGCCAAGGGGTGGAATGGCGCGGCGGGTGGCGCGTGCTTCGGCCAGCATGTCTGCTGCCTTGGTGACAAGATCGGTCATCTCAGCCCCCGAAGAACTGGGTTACGGTGGCATTGAATTCGTCGGCATGCTCCCACTGGGCCCAATGGCCACACTGGGGCATCACGAAGAGGCGCGCCCGGGGGATCTGCTTCAGCAGGGCAAAGGCGCTGTCGAGCGGCAGCACCCTGTCCTCGCGGCCCCACAGCAGCATGGTCTCGTGCGGCAGGCGCGTCAGGCCGGGGTCGCGCCATAATTCCTCAAGCACCGTGCCCGGCGTCATCCGCATGGGCGGGTTGGCCATGATGCGCGGGTCAAGCGAGGTGTCGAGGCGCTTTTGCAGCAGTTCGTCCGTCAACTGGCTGGGGTCGTAGACGAACTGCTGGGCAAAGGCGCGCAGCTTTTCGATGGAGGGACCGTTCCCCTCGTAATAGCCAAGGATCGACTTGATGCCTTCGGTCGGCCAGGGCGTGAAGATGGGCAGGCTGCCGCCCGTCCCCATCAACAGCATGCGGCCCACCTTCTGCGGCTGGGTCAGCGCCAGCTTCAGGGTGATCATGCCCCCCAGAGAGTTACCAATGAAATGCGCCTGCCTGATGTCGAGGGCATCCATGAAACGGCCCACAATTTCGGCCCACCAGCCGGGGATGGGGACCCCGGCCGGCTTCATGTCGGACTGGCCAAAGCCAGGCAGATCGATGCAGATTGCGCGGAAGTGCTTTGAGAGCGGTTCCATGTTGCGGCTGAAATTGGCCCAGCCATAGGCGCCCGGCCCACTGCCGTGGATGAGGATCACGGGCATGCCCGTTCCCATCTCGTTGTAGTGGACCTTGACCCCACCCACATCGATGAAGCGGCTTGATGCCTGCTGATGATCAACCGTGCTCATTGTGTTTTCTCCCGCACTCTTTTTATTGGCTCTGGTCGCTCACTGTCCGGCTCAGCCGCCGGGGCGGACCAGCCGTTCATGGCCCCAGGTGCTGGTTGCCGTATGGCGTGATGGCACCCAGGTGGCGTCATCGATTTCACGGCCACCAAAGCCATATTCCACCTCAAAGCCAGACGGCGTGATGAGGTAGAACGAGATCATCTGGTCGTTGGTGTGCTTGCCCAGGCTGTTGGCAAAGGTCACCCCCGCCTTGCGCGCCCGGTCGAGGCCACGGCCGACGTCGTCAAAGTCCCGTACCTGCAGCATGAAATGGTTCAGGCGCTTGGGTGCCGGGATCGGTGCGAGAGCGAGCGTGTGATGGCGCGGGTTGCAATGCAGGAAGACGAGGCGCACCTCGAAACCCGGCATGGGCGAGAAATCGATCACGTCCGACAGGCGGAAACCGAGCAGCGTTTCATAGAAGTTGCGTGACGGTCCGATGTCGCCCGCCATCAGCACGACGTGGCCAAAGCCCTGCCCTTCCGTGACAAAGCCGGCCACACCAACCTTGGAGACAAAGCGGTTCTGCCCCGTCTCCGTCGGCCCCCAATAAAGCTCGATGCCTATGCCCGTGGGATCGGTGCAGCGCGCCAGGCCGATGACACCACGCTCCTTCGCCAGCGCCTCCGAGCGTTCCACCGCAACGCCAGCAGCGCTCAGTTTGGCGACCAACTCATCAAGGGCCGCCGGCCCCTCAACCTCGAAGCCGAGGTAGGTGACGTCGTCTTCCCCCGTCGGCTCGATGGCGATGCGCCACTGGCTGTCGTCGACCCGCAGGCGCAGGCCGCCATTGGCGGCCTCGTTCACGGCAACGCCCAGCACATCTTCCGCGAAACTACGCCAGGCGGCGACATCCTTCACGCCGAACCCTGCATATCCAAGTGCCCTGACAGACATGTCGTATCCCCCCGTTGCGGTTCTTAGACCGCTATATCCTTGGGCTCGGCGCCCATGAGCAGGCCACCCATGTTGACCGACCCCTTGTCGGCGTTCAGGAAGGCGTGGTTGGACGCCGTGTGCACATCCCTGAAATACCGCTGGATCGGGTGCGACAGCATTGCGCCACGGCCACCGCTGATCTTGAAGAGCAGATCAACCGCCTCAACCGCCCCCTTGCCAATGCACTGAGCATCCCATTTGGAGGCAGCGCCCTCCTCGACCGGAACATGCTTGCCCGCCGACACATATTTGTCCATGCGGGCATAAGCGGCATCGCGGCGGTAGTTCAGGCCGCGCACCATGGCATCAGCCTCCGCCAGGCGCTGGCGGAAGAAGGGGTCGTTCATCGACGAGGAGCCATCGTTCACGTCCAGTCGCTCGCGGAAATACTCAACGGAGACCTCAAGCGCGCCCTCGGCAATGCCCAGGGCCACGCTGGCCAGGCAGAACGCGAAGGTGGTGCCGAACGGATAGAGATAGGTTGAGCCCGTATAATGGCCCTGGCCCGGATCCTTGCGCAGGAAGGAGTCCATGAAGCTGTGGGTCCGATAGGCGGGAATGAAGGCGTCCTTCACCCGCACGTCCTTGCTGCCCGTGCCTTTCAGGCCCAGGACATGCCAGGTGTCGATGATCTCGTATTCCGAGCGCGGGATCAGGAACGAGCGCATCTCGGGCGGGGCGCCTTCCTTCATGACGACAGCGCCCAGCATCACCCAGCTACAATGATCACAGCCGGTGGACCACGGCCACTGGCCGCTGAGGCGATAACCGCCCTCCACCTCAACCACCTTGCCAAAGGGGGCATAAGACGAGGAATAGCGCACGGTATCATCCTGGCCCCATAGGTCCTGACCGACGCGCGGGTCAAGCAGGCCCACTTCCCAATTGTGGACGCCGATCAGGCACAGGCACCAGGCGCTCGACGGGCAACCACGGGCGATGATGCTCGACACCCGGAACAGCACCTCGGGCGAATGCTCATAGCCGCCGAATTCCCTCGGCTGGCAAATGCGATAAAAGCCCGCCGCAACGAAATCCTGCAGGGTCTCGTCCAGCAGGGAACGGTTGGCCTCGGCAGCCTCGGCACGGGCACGCAGCACCGGCACCAGCGCAAGGGCGCGCGCGATCAGTTCAGCTTCAGTGGGAATGGAATCCGGCATGGGCCGGGCTTTCAGCGCCGTCATGGTGTCCTCCCTGGA
>CANCOY010000094.1 GCA_947379865.1 Acetobacteraceae bacterium | reverse complement strand
GTTCAGGGCCGCATTGGCGGCATCATCGAGCAAGGTATTCAACAGCCGCGACATGGTGCCTGCACCGCCGGTCTTCGGCGGCCCCCCGAGCGTGCGGCATGATCGCCACCCCCTGCTCTGTAGGCCTCAATAGACACCTGTGGGAGGTGGGAATATGCAGTAAACGGCGCTCCCGTTGCCGTTGGCCCCATAATTCCGCTCGGCGTGTCGTGGGTTACACACTTCTGCGGTTCAGATATTTCTGATGTGGGACTGGCGAAAAAGCATGAAATGCATGTGCCCATGGCCGAAAAATGAGGACATGGGGAGGATGCCACAGCGTGAGAGAATCAGGGCCGTATGGCCAGAGGCCTGTGTCTCAACTCTGGGGAGGCGGGGCAACACGCTCGTAGTAATGTGGGTCGGCCAAGGTTGGGCAGGAGATGGTCTTGGTCTCTGTCCGGTCGTCCAGGCGCACAAGAACGGCGTGCTTTGGCGCATGAGCAACTTCCGTCAGCGCCACGACCTGCCAGACATACTGAAGAAATCCACGCTTGCGAAACTGCTGTCCAATAACGATCTCACGGTCCCACATACACGAACTCCACCTGTGCAGTGCGCACACTGAGTATCATGTCATGGAAGTGCCCCCGATGCGACACACCTGTTCGCATCATCGGGGGGGCTTGAAAGACTAGCGACGCATGCGTTCTTCAAAGCCGGTCAGAACGTTCACGGTATTCACGCCGAGCGGCTCCACCGCATAGCCGCCCTCGAAGACAAAAAGGGTGGGGGTGCCGATTGCGGCAATCTGCTCGCCCATGCGCAGATAATCCGCAGTATCCAGACGGAAATGGGAAATCGGGTCTTCCATATAGGTATCAAGGCCAAGAGATACCACAAGCGTATCAGGCGCAAAGGCCTTGATGCGTGCCACCGCTGTCTCCATGGCCGCCCCATAGGTGTCCCAGGCGGTGCCCCAGGGCAGAGGCAGGTTCAGATTATAGCCTTCCCCCCGACCCACGCCGGTCTCGTCGGCATAGCCGAGGAAATAGGGGTATTCCTGCTTGGGATCGCCGTGGAGCGACACAAAGAGCACGTCGGGGCGATCATAAAAGATCGCCTGGCTGCCATTGCCGTGGTGATAGTCAACATCAAGGATTGCAACACGACCACCCTGGCGCGTCACGCTCTCGGCGGCGATGGCCGCATTGTTGAAATAGCAGTACCCGCCCATCTGGTCGGCAGTGGCGTGGTGCCCGGGCGGGCGGCACAGGGCAAAGGCGGCCCGCTCGCCACCCGTCACCAGCGCCAGCCCGGTCAGGGCCACGTCAATGGCGGAAGCGGCGGCGGGAAATGTGCCGCGCACCAGGGGAACGCCGGCGTCAAACGAATAGAACCCAAGCCTGCCATCAATGGCATCGGGCACACGCTGGCTGAAGGAGCGGCCAGGCCAGGCAATAGGCAGGGCCACGGTGTCGCCATGGGCTTTTTCCCAGTCGTCATAGGCGATAGAGAGAAATTTCACGAAGTCCGGCGCATGCACGAGCGCCGCATTCTCGATGCCAAAGCGTGTGGGTTCGATCACCGGCCCCAGTTTCTGGTCGCGTACCCGGTTGATCACGATCTCGGCGCGGCGCGGGCATTCAAAGCTGGGCACCAATGTGCCGCCAATCAGTTCAACCGTGCCATCGTGGAGCTTGTGGTCTTCGGAAAAGATCGTCTTCATCGCGAACTCCTCATTCGGCGGCAGCGGTAACCGGGGTGTGTGTGATGGCAAGATGATCAGCGCGCCAGGCACCGGGCCAGACTTCGGCGGCGCCTGTACGCAGGGAGCGGCAATGGCCCACAGGCAGGCCACTGGCAATCAGCAGCGGGCCTTCGCCGGTGCCGCCATCGTCGGCGACCATGGCGGGCCCGATGCCGTCAAAGCCAAGGGCCGCCTCGCACGGCAGAAACACCGAGGCGCCGGAATAATTGGTCATGGGGGCAGATACCGGGCGTTGCACCGTTCCCCGACAGCCGACGGCGGCCACCACGGTGGACAGTTCAATGGCCCGGGCCCGCGCGCAGCCAAACACCCGATTATAGCCCGAGCGCAGTCCCGTCATGGACGGCACCAGCAGCAGATCCGGTGCTGCTTCCACAAGGCGGGCGGCGAGCGCCGGCAGTTCAACGTCGAGGCAGATGGTGATGGCAAGGCGCAGACCCTGCCAGGCGATGATGTTCAGTTGATGACCCGGGGTCAGGAACCAGCCGTCAGCAGCCTTTTCCCCCGGTGTCATGCACAACTTGTCCTGATACAGCACGGCCCCATCCGGCAGCAGCACCCAGGCGCGATTGGCATGGCGACCACCTCCCAGGGCATGGGGCATGGTGCCGGCAACCAGGGCAACCTGATGACGGGTGACGAGAACGCGCAACAGCGTCAACGCAGCGCCGGCCTGGTCGGCCATCCAGGCGACCTCGTCCGTTGCCGCAAGGCCCGGTGGCGCAAAGGACAACCAGTGGGCCGCGATCCATTCAGGCATCACCAAAAGGGGCGTGCCAGCGGCGCGGGCGGCGATCATCTGGCGCTCGACCAGACTGGCCCAGGCGCCGATCCCGTCAATCGGGTGGCTCAGGTCCGCCGACCACAGGGCAATGTCGATCTTGTCCATGGTTTCCCCTTCCGACCCCAACTATCCAGAGCCGGCCGGGCGCTGTCCAGATCAGTCCACCGCGCAGCACTCAGATCGGGCTGCGGGCATCACCCAGGCGGGCGCCGCCATCAACGTCGATCACGGTGCCCGTAACATAACGCGATGCCCCGGTGGCCAGCCAGATCACGGCCTCGGCGATGTCATCCTTGGTGCCATAGTCGCGCAGTGCCAGACGGCCCTTCACCATGGCTTCCATTTCCGGCGTGGGGGCGAGGCGGGCCATGCCCTCGGTATCGGCAATGGGGCCGGGCGAGATGGCGTTGACGCGCACGCCAAGCGGGCCCCATTCCATGCCCAGGCACTGGGTCAGCATGTTGATGCCGGCCTTGGCAGCACAGGCATGGGCCTGGAACATGGCCGGCCGCTCCCCTTGAGGTGCGGTGATGCTGATTGCCGAGGCGCCAGGCTTGTTAAGAAATTCAAAGCCGGCCCGCAGCACGTTGAAGGTGCCGATCAGATCGATGTCGATGACCGTCTTGAAGGCATTGGCCGACATGCCAAGGGCAGGGGCCAGAAAGTTGCCGGCCGCACCCGAGACAAGGATATCGATGGGACCAAACCTGTCATGGGCTGTGCGCAGGGCCGCCTCGATACCTGCATAGTCCCGCACGTCTGCGGCAAGACCCAGCACATCCGGGGCGATTGAGGCGGCGGCGGCGGTGATCTTGTCGTGCTTGCGGCTGGCGATGGCGACTTTTGCGCCCTCGGCGTGCAGGCGCCGGGCGATGCCAAGATTGATGCCGCTGGAGGCGCCGGCGATGAAGACAACCTTTCCAGCCAGAACCTGGGGACGGAATGCGTCAGACATGATGGCTCTCCCTGTCGGGCGGCGCCCGGTTGATCAGTTCAGAAACTGTTCATGGAGCACGCGTTCGGCCAGGCTGCGGCCGGCATCAAAGAGCATGTGGAGGCTGACCGAGCGGTCCTCCTCGATATGCACCTCGGTGACATTGCGCACTTCGGCATTGTCGGCCACGGCGCTGACCGGGCGCTTTTCCGCTTCAAGCACATCAAGGCGAACCTTGGCCGTGTGCGGCAGCAAAGCGCCGCGCCAGCGCCGGGGGCGAAAGGCGCTGATGGGGGTAAGCGCCAATATGGCCGCATCAATGGGCAGGATCGGGCCGTGGGCTGACAGGTTATAGGCGGTGCTGCCTGCAGGCGTGGCCAACAAAATGCCGTCGCACATCAGTTCTTCCAGCCGCACGCGGCCATCGATGGAAATGCGGATCTTGGCCGCCTGGCGGGTTTCGCGCAGCAGCGAGACTTCGTTGATGGCAAGTGCGGTCTGTTCCTGACCACCCGACTGCACGGCCCGCATGCGCAGGGGATGCAGGGTGGCGGGCTCGGCCTCGGCCATTCTTTCCGGCAGGCCGACCGGATCATAGGGGTTCATCATGAAGCCGACGGTGCCCTGGTTCATGCCATAGATCGGCTTGCCCAGGCCCATGTGGCGATGCAGGGCCTGCAGCATAAGGCCGTCACCGCCCAGAGCGACGATCACATCGGCATCCTCCGGCGAGACGGAGCCATAGCGGCGTTCCAGATCCGCCAGAGCTTCGCGGGCAGACGGCGCGGTGGAGGCTATGAATGAGAACTTCGTCACGGTCATGAATATCGCCGGATGCAATGTTGAGTGCGGAGTATATCGACGATCAGAAGCACGTCACGCCTGCCATGATCATCATGCAGCGAGGGAAAACCTAGCCGCCGGTCAGGCTCATGTGGCGGGCGACGGCCGGTTTCTGGCGACGGCGATCAATGATGAAATCATGCCCCTTGGGCTTGCGGCCAATGGCCTCATCAATGGCCATGTGCAGGTCGTCGTCGCTGGCATTGGCCCTGAGTGGCGCCCTGAGGTCTGCCGCGTCGTCCTGGCCAAGGCACATGTACAGCGTTCCCGTGCAGGTCAGCCTGACACGGTTGCAGCTTTCACAGAAGTTATGCGTCAGCGGGGTGATGAAGCCCAGACGCCCACCTGTTTCCCGCACGGTGACATAGCGGGCAGGCCCACCTGTGCGATGGTCGCTTTCATCCAGGGTCCAGCGTTCCATCAGCCGGGCGCGCACCATGGACAGGGGCAGGTACTGGTCCGTCCTGTCGCCATCAATGTCGCCCATGGGCATGGTTTCGATCAGGGTCAGGTCGTGCCCCTCGTCGCCGCACCAGGCCACAAGGCGGTCGATCTCGTCCTCGTTCACGCCTTTCAGCGCCACGGCGTTGATCTTGATGGCAAGGCCCGCCGCCTTGGCCGCGGCGATGCCCCCAAGCACCTGTTCCAGACGGCCCCAGCGGGTGAGCGCCGCGAAGCGGTCAGGGTCGAGACTGTCGAGGGAGACATTGATCCGGCGTACGCCGGCCGCCCTCAGGTCGGATGCGAAGCGGGCCAACTGGCTGCCATTGGTGGTGAGGGTTAGCTCATCAAGGGCGCCACTGTGAACATGGCGGCCAAGGGACTGTATCAGGCTCATCACATTGCGGCGCACCAGGGGCTCGCCCCCGGTCAGGCGAAGCTTGCGGACGCCCCGGGCGACAAAGGCCGAGCACAGGCGGTCGAGTTCCTCAAGGCTCAGCAGATCGGCCTTGGGCAGGAACTCCATATCCTCGGACATGCAATAAACGCAGCGGAAGTCGCAGCGATCCGTGACCGAAACACGCAGATAGCTGACATGCCGGCCGAACGGATCGACAAGGTCAGCCTGACGGCTCGGGCCTGATGGCGCAGGTGTCGGGATGGCGGAAGAGTCCATCCGCCGATCATAGCACCCCGCGCACAGCTTTTCGCCACTCCCTTTCGGGAAGCGTCGAGCAGTTCTGGATGCCGCCCTAATTGGGTGCCTGGGCAGAGGAGGCCGCAAAGAAACCGCGCTCCCGTGCCCAGATGCGCAAGGCGGAATGGGCGCCAGACCTGTCCATGGTCTCGAAGATATTCTTTACGCGCAGGATCTGCTCAGGCGTCAGCACCTCGGGCTCGCGTCTGGCCCGGCGCGTCAGCCGGAACATGGTCGCAAAGACGCTGCGGTCAATGCCCAAAGCTGCACAGGCCAGCGCAAGGCCTTCTCCGGTCGCCTCATAGATGATGCGGCGAATGACCACCGGCGAGAGGTCGCTCAGCTTGGCAAAGGTAAACTCGAACAGGACAACATCGCCCCGCGTCAGGTGCTTCAGCAGGAATGTGGGGCGCAGGTCGCCGGCAGCGTGCAGCTTGTCGACCAGCCGCTGCGCCGGGTCGATCATCTCCAGTGTTTCGATGATGGCTTCGTCCCGCGCTGGCACAAGGGCGTTGCGCAGGGTCGAGGGGTCGATCTCGAAATTTTCGAGGATATAGGCGCGCAGCGCTTCCGAGACCCAGCCGAACATAAGTTGCGCCAGATCTGGCGGCAGGTCGGTGCGGCGGAGCAGCGGGCCGCACAGGATCTCGACGTTTTCCGAGCGAATGACCAGTTGTTCCAGGCTTGTGCGGGAGAGGGGCGCGCTGAAGTTGTTGAGCAGGGTAACAATGACCTCGTCGTCACCCATGGCGATCAGGGCATCTGCAAGACCGGGAGAAATATCCTGCCGCAGGGCAATGGCCATCCGGTGCTGGTTCGAGCGTGACTGCACGATTTCCAGCAGATCAGGCTCGCTCAGCAGGGTCGAGCCAACGAGGATGGGATAGGCAACCTCGATCACGTCGTCGGCAAGCAGCAGCAGAAGTTCGCGCGGTGCCTGCGTGCTTTGCGCCAGTCGCTCGGCCAGTCGCTGGCGGATCGACATTTCCACTTCGTGGCTGAGCTGACGAAGGATGTTGGCAACCAGGGGGCGTTCCGCGCCGCTCAGCCGATCGTCAGTCATCTCCAAAAGATGAACGACACTCATAAACAGGGCAGCGCGGTGCGGCCCATCTTTCTGGCGCGCAAGCGCCAGAAGGCGTTCAGTTTCGGTCTCGTCGAAGCTACCGGACAATGAGGCCCCCGCTGATCTAGCCCCCCATCATGACGGGCGATGTCTTAACCATCGATTAAGTTTTCAGGATTGTACGTCGGCAGAGTGCAGATCCTTGACGAGGCCTGCAGCGGCCCCGAGCATGGCCTCGGCACGAACCTCAGATTGGCGTGCGGGGGGAAAGAAGATGGCAAGCGGCAAGGATCTGGTGCTTGCACTTGATCAGGGCACCACATCGACCCGGGCAATTCTCTATCGGCCCGATGGCAGCGTGGTTGCCGAGGCGCGGCGCGAACTGCCGCAGATCTATCCTGCCGAAGGCTGGGTTGAGCATGACCCCGAAGAAATCTGGTCGGCCACCCTCGAGGTTGTGCGCCAGACCCTGGCTACGGCCCAGGTGCCGGCCTCGGCTGTGGCGGCCCTTGGCATCACCAACCAGCGTGAAACCACGGTGGTCTGGGAGCGCAGCACCGGGCGTCCCCTTTATAACGCCATTGTCTGGCAGGACCGCCGCACGGCTGCGGCGTGCGAGGCCCTGCGGGCGCGCGGGCTTGATGCGGTCGTGTCGGCCCGCACCGGCCTTGTCATCGACCCCTATTTTTCCGGCACCAAGATCGCCTGGATACTTGATGCGGTTCCTGGCGCCCGCGCCAGGGCTGAGGCGGGCGAACTGGCCTTTGGCACCATCGATACCTTCCTGCTGTGGCGGCTGACCGGCGGCCGGGTGCATGCGACCGATGCCACCAATGCCGCCCGCACCCTGGTGTTCGACATCGGCGCGCAGCGCTGGGATTCCGACCTGCTGACCGAACTTAAGGTACCTCGGGCGGTGCTGCCTGAGGTGCGCGACACGGCGGGTTTCTTTGGCGAGACCGAGGCGGCGCTTTTTGGCGCGCCCATTCCGGTCACGGCCCTGGTTGGCGACCAGCAGTCGGCGGCGATAGGCCAGGCCTGTCTTGCGCCGGGCAGCATCAAGGCAACCTATGGCACGGGCTGTTTCGTGCTTGTGAACACGGGCGAGAAGCCCATTGGTTCGGCCCATCGCCTGCTGGGCACGGTGGCAAGCCGGCTGGCCGGGCAGACCTCCTATGCGCTGGAGGGCTCGATCTTTGTCGCCGGTGCCGCCGTCCAGTGGCTGCGCGATGGCCTGAAGCTGATTGGCAATGCGGCCGAAAGTGAGAGCCTTGCCAAAGCCGCCCGCCCTGATGCCAGGGTGCATCTGGTGCCTGCTTTCACCGGCCTTGGCGCCCCCCATTGGGACCCCCACGCCCGCGGCGCCATCCTGGGCCTGACCCGGGATACCGGCATCGCTGAAATCGTGCGCGCCGCGCTGGAAGCGGTTGCCTTCCAGACCCGTGACCTGATCGAGGCCATCGGCGCCGATCTCTCGGCCCATGGGCGCCCACGCCCCGCCTCGCTGCGGGTTGACGGCGGCATGGTGGTGAATGACTGGGCCATGCAGTTTCTGGCCGATGTTCTGGGCATTCCCGTTGAGCGGCCGGAGGTGACCGAGACCACAGCGCTGGGTGCCGCCGAACTGGCGCGCCTTGGCGCAGGGCTGATTGCCGGGCCATCGGCCCTTGGCGCCAACTGGCGGGCAGAGCGGATCTTCATGCCCCGGATGGGCGCTGACGAGCGCGAGACCCGCTATGCTGGCTGGACCGCTGCCGTTGCCCGTGTGCTGACCGATACACCCTGATCCGAGCAAGGAATATCCGATGACCTCTCCCGTCTTTCCGGCGCCCCGCCTGATCAAAACCAATGGCGCCACCCTGTCGGTCCACATGGCTGGCCCTGAAACCGGCCCGGCCCTGGTCTTTTGCCATGGCTTTCCGGAACTGGGCTATTCCTGGCGCTATCAGGTGGCGGCCCTTGGGGCGGCCGGTTTCCGTACCATTGCGCCTGATCTCAGGGGCTATGGCGGGTCGTCACCGCTGGGCAGTGTCGAGGACGGCGCGATTGATGTGCATGTTGCCGACATGGTCGGGCTGCTGGATGCCCTTGGCATCGACAAGGCGATTTTCGTTGGTCATGACTGGGGTGGCGCCCTGGTCTGGGCCATGCCCCAGGCCCATCCCGAACGCACGGCCGGGGTCATCGCCCTCAACACGCCTTTTGTCGGGCGGGGCGAGACCGATTTCCTGAGCATCGTCGAGCAATTGCGCGGCCCCACCAACTACATGGTGCGCTTTCAGGAGCGGGAGGTGCCCGACGCCTGGCTGGCGGCCAATGTGGAAAAGGTGTTCCGGGGCTTCATGCGCCAATGCGGCGTGACCCAGGCGGAATTTGCGGCCCAGCCGGCAGAGGTGCAGGCCCTGCCCCTGGGCCTGCTGGTGGGGGAGCCGCAGTTGCTGGGCGCGCCCCTGATGCCTGACGTGGAACTTTCCACTTTCATCGAGGCCTATCGGCGGACCGGCTTCTTCGGCGGGCTCGCCTGGTATCGCAACATCCGCCGCAACTGGGAGATTTCGGCGGGCTGGCCCAGTGTGAACAAGGTGGCGCAGCCCTCTCTCTTCATCATCGCGGCGGATGACTATTACATCCCGCCCTTCATGTCCGAGGGCATGGAGGACTTCGTGCCTGATCTGGAGCGGCACACGATCGCGCGCTGCTTCCACTGGACCCAGCAGGAACACCCAGAGACGGTGAACCGCCTGATGGCCGACTGGCTGGGCCGCCGCTTCCCCCACGGCTGGTAGGGGAAGCGGGCAGCGAAAAGGGGCAGGGGGAGCTTCTAGCCGAACTTCGAGAAGTCGGGCTTGCGGCGCTCGCGGAAGGCGGTGAAGGCCTCCGCTGCCTCGGCGGTCTTCATCTGGGCCTGGAAGATGGCGCCTTCTTCCTCGATGCGGTCCGACACATTGGTGCCGGCGCTCTTGAGCAATTGCTTGGTCAGGCGCACGGCGGCGGGCGCCTTGGTGGCCAGCAGGGCTGCCCGCTCCAGGGCAAAGGCCACCAGACCGGCGCGGGGGACCACCCGGTTGACGATGCCGATCCGTGCCGCCTCGGCGGCGTCAAACGGCTCGCCAAACAGCAGGATCTCGGAGGCGCGCTGATGGCCTGCAAGGCGTGGCATCAGCAGGCTCGACCCCGCCTCGGGCACCAGCGCCAGATTGGTGAAGGGCATGGTGAAGGTGGCTTCGGGCGCCGCATAGACCACATCGCAATGCAGCAGCATGGTGACGCCCACGCCCACTGCCAGCCCGTTCACGGCTGCAAACAGGGGCTTTTTTGCCGTGGCGATGGTCTGAAGAAAGCGCTCAACCGGCCGCACCGCGGGCTGGGGGGCGGCGAAATCGGCCAGATCATTACCCGAGGTAAAGGAATCGGCGGCCCCGGTAATGACGGTCACGCGCAGGGCCGGGTCCGCATCGGTGCCCGCGATGCCATCGGCCAGCGCCGCATACATGGCGTGGGTCAGGGCATTTTTCTTGTCCGCGCGGTTCATGGTGATCAGGCGGACAGGGCCATGATCCTCGATGCTTATGAATTCAGTCATCCTGCGTCTCCTCGGGCACGGCTGCTGTGGGTCATGTTGCCGACAGGCGGACGAGGGCGCCAGTCACCGCCCGGACCCCGCATCCTCGTTTTGACATCCCCGCCATCCCGGCGCACGATAGGCAAAAGCGCTTTAGGCGCTACCGGGAATCCGTTGAGGGAGACGTCTATGGCCAATACCGTGGCACTGAAAAAGGGTGCGCCATCTGTGCGCGATCTGGTCTCGGCCGAAGAATGGCAGGTCCGCGTCGACCTCGCCGCCTGCTATCGGCTGGTGGCGATGTATGGCTGGACCGACATGATCTTCACCCATCTGTCGGCCCGGGTACCCAACACGGATCACAATTTCCTGATCAATCCCTATGGCATGCTGTTTGACGAGATCACCGCGTCCAGCCTGGTCAAGGTCGATCTGGAAGGCCGGATCATCATGGAGAGCGAGTACTCCATCAATCCGGCCGGCTTCACCATTCATTCCGCCGTCCACGCTGCCCGCGACGATGCCCATTGCGTGATGCATCTGCACACCGATCAGGGCGTGGCGGTCTCGGCCCAGAAGCACGGCCTGCTGCCCCTCAGCCAGACCGCCATGGCGGTGATCGAGGACGTCGCCTATCACGACTTCGAGGGCATCGCCCTGAACCTTGACGAGCGCGAGCGGCTGGTGAACGACATCGGGACGAAGAACCTCATGATCCTGCGCAATCACGGCACGCTGACCGTGGGCGAGAGCGTGAAGGACGCGTTCCTGCGCATGTTCTTCCTGGAGCGCGCCTGTTCCATGCAGATCCAGGCCCTGTCGGCCGGTCTCGACAATGTGCATTGGGCCACCGATGACGCGCGTGAGACCACGGCCCGTCAGGGCAAGGGGATCACGGCTGTTGCGGGCCTTGCCTGGGACGGTCTGCTGCGCAAGCTCGACCGCATGGACCCAAGCTTCCGCGACTAGGGGACACAGGGCGGGGGGCACTGGCCCGTCCCTCGCCACCACAGGGGGCCAAAGAATTCGACTGGAGCGCAAGGGCGCTGGACGTCTCAGATCCAGGCGCTAACCTTGCGCCAAGCTTCAAATGAGGGGATGGAACATGGCGAAATTCGGTGTCGGTCAACCGGTCACACGGACCGAGGACAATCGCTTTCTGACCGGTAACGGTCGCTATACCGATGACCTGAGCTTTCCGGGGCAGGCCCATGCCATCATGGTCCGCTCGCCCCATGCCTCGGCGCGGATCCGCTCGATCGACCTGACTGCCGTGCGCGGCCTCCCGGGTGTGCTCGGGGCCTGGAGCGGGGCCGATGCGGCTGCCGCCGGCCTTGGCGTTATCCCGTGCCTGGCCATGCTGCCCAACAAGGACGGCAGCGGCATGGTGAACACCACCCGCCCCCTGATCGTGGTGGACCGCGTGCGCCACTTGGGCGACACCGTTGCCCTGATCGTTGCCGAGGACCTGGCCACGGCCCGTGATGCGGCCGAGCTGGTGGAAATCGATTACGAAATCCTGCCCTCCGTCACTGACACGGCCGGTGCCCTGGCGCCCGGCGCTGCGGCAGTCTGGGAAGAAGTGCCCGACAATCTCGCCCTCGACTGGGAGATTGGCGACAAGGCGGCGGTCGATGCGGCCTTTGCCAAGGCGGCCCGCGTCTCTACCGTTGATCTCGTCAACAACCGCGCCATCTGCTGCGCCATGGAGACGCGTGCAGCGAATGCCGTCTATGACGCCGAGAAGGACCTCACCACCCTTTATTGCTGCACCCAGGGCGCCCATCTGATCCGTGGCATCCTGGCCGAAGCGGCCCTGCGCATTCCGCCGGAGCAGCTGCGGGTCGTCACTTATGACGTCGGCGGTGGCTTTGGTACCAAGGCCTTCCCTTATGTCGAATATCCGCTGGTTGCCTTCGCTGCCAAGGCCCTGCGCCGTCCGGTGAAGTGGACGGGCGACCGTTCCGACGCCTTCCTGACTGACCTGCATGGCCGCGATCACGTGACCCGCGCCTCGCTCGCCCTTGATGCCGATCACAAGATCCTCGGCGTCAAGGTTGAGACGGTGGCCGCCATGGGCGCTTATCTGTCGGCCTTTGCACCGTTCATCCCGACCTTCTCGGGCGCGCAGATGCACGTGGGCACCTACACGATCCCGGCGTTCTATACGGGCGTGAAGCTGGTCTATACCCACACCACCCCGGTTGATGCCTATCGTGGCGCCGGTCGCCCCGAGGCGGCCTATGTGGTTGAGCGTCTGGTGGATGCGGCCGCCCGTGACGGTGGGATTTCGGGGGCGGAGATCCGCCGTCGCAATTTCATCCCGGCCAATGCGTTCCCCTATTCGACCAGCTCCGGCCTTGTCTATGACAGCGGCGATTTCCAGCGGAACATGGACGACGCCCTGGCCATGGCCGATGCAGCCGGCTTTGCCGCCCGCAAGGCGGAAAGCAGCCGCAAGGGCCTCGCCCGTGGCCTTGGCATTGCCTATTACATCGAGAAGACCGGTGCCGATCCGAACGAGTTCGCGGAAGTCACCATCGGTGCCGATGGCCTTGTGATCGCCCATGTCGGCACCCAGTCCACCGGTCAGGGCCATGAGACGGCCTTTGCCCAGATGCTGTCGGAGCGCCTTGGCGTGCCGTTCGAGCAGATCCGCATCGAGATGGGCGATTCCAATCGCCTGAAGGGTGGCAATGGCACCGGCGGCTCGCGCTCGCTGGCCCTTGGTGGCGGCGCCATCATGAACGCCGGCGATGCCGCCGTTGAAAAGGGCAAGGAACTTGCCGCCGAGGCGCTTGAAGTCTCTGCGGTGGACGTCTCCTACGGCGAGGGCAAGTACCGCGTCGTCGGCACCGACAAGACGGTGGACCTCTTTGCGGTTGCCAAGATTGCGGCCAGCCGTGGCGTTGATCCCGGCCTTGTGGCCGATGCCCAGTACGTCCAGGAAGCCAATACCTTCCCGAACGGCTGCCATGTCTGCGAGGTCGAGGTTGACCCGGCGACAGGCACTGTCGAGATCCTGCGCTATTCGGTCTGCGACGATTTCGGCAAGGTGGTGAACCCGCTGCTGCTGGCCGGCCAGGTCCATGGCGGCATCGTCCAGGGCATCGGTCAGGCGCTGACGGAAAACGTGGTCTATGACCCCGAGTCAGGCCAGATGCTGACCGGCTCGTTCATGGACTATTGCCCGCCGCGCGCCGACATCGTGCCCTCTTTCGCCTTCAAGACGAACGAGGTGCTTTGCACCACCAACCCGATGGGCATCAAGGGCGCTGGCGAGGCTGGCACCATTGGCGCGCCGCCGGTGCTGGTGAATGCGGTGGTCGATGCGCTGGCCGATCATGGTATCCGCCATATCGACATGCCCCTGACGCCGCTGCGCGTCTGGCAGGCCATTCAGGCAGCCGGCACGCGCCGCGCTGCGGAATAAGCCTGGGCTGAACTGAGTATCTCAAGCCCCCTCGCCCTGACCGGGTGAGGGGGCTATTCTTTTGCCATGTGCGGCCGTTACGTTCTTCACACCCCCGTCGGCGCCCTCGCCGAGGCCTTTGGCGCCGCAGGGCCGCTGCCCAATTTCCCCGCAGGCTACAATATTGCGCCCACTCAACAGGGCCTGATCCTGAAGCGTGACCCTGATGGTGTCCGTCGTCTCCACAGCGCGCGGTGGGGGCTGGTTCCCTCCTGGTCGCGGGATCTGTCGATCGGTGCGCGCCTCATCAATGCCCGCGCCGAAACCCTGGGCGAGAAGCCCAGTTTCCGCGCCGCCTTCCAGGCCAGGCGCTGTGTTGTTCCCGCAGACGGCTTTTATGAATGGGTGGCTGAGGGGAAACAGCGCAAGCCACTCTGGATCCGCCGGCCGGACGGCAGGCCCCTGGCACTTGCCGGCCTGTGGGAGGTGGCAACGGG
>CANCOY010000093.1 GCA_947379865.1 Acetobacteraceae bacterium | reverse complement strand
GGCCGTGGTGCCAGCCGGGGCCGATTTCAGGCCCACGCTGACGGCATCATCAAGGGTCGTGTTCACCGTGCTGTCCGAGGCGCAGGCGCTGGCAGCACCATATTGGCTGCGGCAGCCATAGAAAAAATCTGCCGCCACCAGGGCATACTGGGCCGCCTCCCGCGCGCTCGACGTCAGCCGCTGCTTTTGCACGGTGTAACTGCCAAAGTCGTAGACACCCAGAGCCAGCATGGCGAGGATGGGAGCAAGCAGGGCAAATTCGACGGCAACGGCCCCACCAACAGCACACCCATAGCGCCGCAGCAGATAACCCAACCCAGCACTCATTGGACGAGCCTCGCCGCAAGAACGGCAGTGGCAGCAATATTGCCAACCATGCTGGCACACTGGGCCGCCGTATAATTGACAGCGGTGGTGCTGTTGCCGGTGAACGTCACCGTGTTCGCGATGATCTTGGAACACGCCCCCGAACTGCCCTGGGAGAGGTTGCCCGAGAAGCTGAGATCGGCCGCAGGCGCATAGATGACGCCGCCGATGTCCGAAAAGGCATTGCCGTTTAGCGCCAGCGTGCTTTTGCCCGTGCCATAGCGACGATCAAAATAGATCGAAATGCCCTTGTAGACCGATTCAGGCGACGGCACGGTGTAACCTGAAACATTAACAGGGGGCGGCGTCAGCTTGATCGTGGCATTGGTGTTGACGCTGATGGTCCCGACTGACGCATTGGTTGAGCCGGTCATCACAATGGTAACCTGATTGCCCCGCAGACAGGACCCGGAATTAAGGGTCAGGTTGCCGTCATAGATGTAATAGACGCCCGGCCCCAGATCGAGCCGGCCATAGATGGAGACGTCGCCCTTGATGAAATAGACGGCGTGATTGCTGGCCGTCGGCACGCTGGTTGAAGAGGCCAGCAGGGTGCCAAATTTTGTCGAGACACCGGCCTGGTTCACATCGGCGCAATAATCCTTGTTGCCAGAGCCGCTATTGCTGGCGCCGATCTTGAGAGCAGGCGAGCCCTGCATGTAATAGGCGGCGGGTGAGCCGGCGGTGAAGGTGGCGTTGCTCGCCGTCTGGGCAACACTGACAGCGCAATAGCTGCCCACACTTGCCGTGTAATTCGCCGTCGTGATGGCGAGAATGGGCGGGCTCAGGCCCTTGCCCGTCGCGCAGGTGCTATAGGCCCACGCGGTCGTCGTCAGTGCGATACCGTTGATCAGCTTTGGCGTCAGATCAGCCGTGGCCAGTGGATCGGTGATGGCGGTGGAACGGGCGATGAGTTCCGCAGTAACGCTCGGGTTTCCGGTGGTCTTGATCTGGCCAGCGGCCTGTACCGCGCGGGCGGTGACCGTGGCGTTGCCCTGGAAAAGAACCGCACTCTTGTTGGTCGAATTGGCCCCCACCAGACAGTTCGGACCGTTGAACACGGAACTCCCCGCAAAGGTCAGCCCGGTGCCCGTGGTCGCAAGGGCAAGGAAACAGGCCTCCGCCACGGGTGCGCGCTCGGCAATGGCGCTGGCGTGAACCCTGATGCTCAGGCCCTTCACCGCCTTGGCAAAGAACAGCGACTGCTGCCGCGACAGCTGAACCTTCACGGCCTCGCCGCCAAACACCGGGCTTGAGGCCAGATAGGTCACGGCACAGTCGGCGCCGGCAGTGCTACAGGCGACGCCCGTCCAGCCATTGGCGACAACGGCCGCCTGGGCATCGCTGACCATGCCCGCCACATTGCCATCGGTGCGGGCCAGAAGCCCGGCCATGGCCGCTGCATCCGCCTGGGTCTGCAAGGTGCGTCTGGCGTCAAGCCAGACCCCGGTGCCAACGGCAAGACCGGCAAAGCCGATCAAGACCGGCAGCAGCAAGGCCGTGATCACGGCAATGGCGCCCCCCTCACCCGCCAGCCAGGCCCGCGCGATCCGGCGCAATCGCCCCCGTTTACCCTGATACCTCGCCATGCTGCGTCTTGCCCCGCTCCAGGTGTGGAGAAACCGGCGAGAAGATCGCGCATCGCGGCGATTTTGGCATTTATGCTTATGACCTAGGGATCAACCTCAGCCGTTCCCCCCAAAACAAAAAAGGACCCTTCCCCAGACCGGCATAGCCGGAAGGAGAAGGGTCCCTTGGATCTTGCGCCCGGCGACGCAGGAGACCTGCGTCGCCAAAGACAGGCTGGATCAGCCGGCCTTCTTGACGATGTCGTCCTGCACGTTGCGCGGTGCGGGCTGGTAGTGGCTGAACTCCATGGTGAAGGTCGCACGACCAGAGGTCATGGAACGCAGGTCACCGATGTAGCCGAACATTTCCGACAGCGGCACCTTTGCCTCGATGGCAAGGTTGGCGCCACGGGTCAGCTGGCCTTCGATCACGCCACGACGACGGTTCACGTCACCGATCACGTCGCCGAGATGATTTTCAGGCGTCACCACCTCAACCTTCATCACCGGCTCAAGGATGGTCGGACCCGCCTTGCGCATGGCTTCACGGAAACACGCCTTGGCAGCGATTTCGAAGGCAAGCGCGCTCGAATCCACTTCGTGGTACTTGCCGTCGATCAGACGCACCTTGAAGTCCACCGTCGGGTAGCCGGCGAGCACGCCGGTGTCCTTCTGGTCTTCAAAACCGCCCTTGACCGCCGGGATGTATTCGCGGGGGACCGAGCCACCGACGATGCCATCTTCGAAGACGAAGCCTGCGCCACGCTCCAGCGGTTCGATCTGCACCTTGATTTCGGCGAACTGGCCCGAACCGCCGGTCTGCTTCTTGTGGGTGTAGATGTGCTCCACCGACTGGGTGATCGTCTCGCGATAAGCCACCTGCGGGCGGCCCACGTTCGCCTCAACACCCATTTCCGTGCGCATGCGGTCGATCGTCACCTCAAGGTGAAGCTCGCCCATGCCGCGCAGGATGGTCTGGCCGGTTTCCTTGTCCAATTCCAGACGCAGCGAAGGATCGGCGCGGGCCATCTTGCCCAGTGCCAGCGACAGCTTCTCGGTATCGGCCTTGCTCTTGGGCTCGACCGAGACCGAGATCACGGGATCCGGGAACTTCATGCGCTCCAGCACGACGGGCGAGGCCATGTCGGACAGGGAGTCACCGGTCTCGGTCTCCTTGAGCGACACGAAGGCGACGATGTCGCCAGCGCGGCACTCGTCGATCTCGTTGGTGTCGGAGGCGTGCATCTCGACGATACGGCCGAGGCGCTCGCGCCGGCCGCGCGTGGTGTTGAGCACGGTGGTGCCCTTCTGCGCCACGCCCGAATAGACGCGCACGAAGGTAAGGGCGCCGAACTGGTTGTTGATCACCTTGAAGGCAAGGCCCGAGAACGGCTCGTCATCGGAGCAGCGACGCTCGCCGATGATGACACCTTCTTCATCCACGGTCTTGATCGCCTCGACGTCGTCCGGGGCGGGCAGGAAGTCCACAACCGCGTCCAGCATCTGCTGCACGCCCTTGTTCTTGAACGACGAGCCGCAGAGAACGGGGGTGAAGGCGCCGACCAGGGTACCGCGACGGATGCAGGTCTTCAGGATGGCGATATCCGGATCCTCGCCCGTCTCCAGATAGGCTTCGAGGGCGGCATCGTCCTGGTCGACCACGGTCTCGATCAGCTGCTTACGCAGCTCCGGGATGCGGGCGATCATGTCGAGATCTTCCTTGACCTCGATGTTGAGCTTCTTGGCCAGATCGTCGGTGATATCCCATTCTTCCCACTTGGCATCCTTTTCGTCCGAGAACCAGACGAGGGCCTTCATGGTGAGAAGATCGACCATGCCGCGGAAATTGTCCTCGGAGCCCAGCGGCACCTGGAGAATCAGCGGGAGGGCCGCCAGACGATCGGTGATCATCTGCACGCAGCGGGCGAAATTGGCGCCCGAACGATCCATCTTGTTGATGTAGCACATGCGCGGGACTTTATAGTTGTCCGCGAGGCGCCAGTTGGTTTCGGACTGCGGCTCAACGCCGGCCACGCCGTCGAACACCACAACCGCGCCGTCGAGGACGCGCAGCGAGCGATTCACCTCGATGGTGAAGTCCACGTGGCCGGGGGTGTCGATGACGTTGATCTGGTGGCCCTTCCAGAAGACGGTCACGGCCGCCGACTGGATGGTGATGCCACGCTTCTGTTCCTGCTCAAGATAATCGGTGGTCGCGGCGCCATCGTGCACCTCACCGATCTTGTGAGCCTTGCCGGTGTAGTAAAGGATTCGTTCCGTCGTCGTGGTCTTGCCAGCGTCGACGTGCGCGATGATACCGATGTTGCGGTAGAGGGTGAGCGGTGTCTTGCGCGGCATCGCGCGTCTCCTGTCGTACTACCCGAACGGGCGCTGATGGGGTTCCTGGGTCTCGGTTCCGGCGGGACCCGGCAGGGTCAGAGACGGGCGCTGCAGCCCGGCACCGGGCGGATCCATGCCCCCTGTCCGTGCCGGAACGGTTGTCTCGTCACCATCTGGCGCACCCCCGGAGGCCATTGAAACTGGCATGCCGGAAATGCGGACGGCTTTCGAACAAGCGTCTCGACGGCCGGTAGATACAGGCAAAGGGGGCAATCGGCAAGCCGCACGATTGCGTGACAGGCCCAAAGGGGATCAAGGTCAGGGGGCGGACAACTGGATTGGGCTGCACAGGCGCCCAAAGACCCCGCACCCAAAGGCCCGGCACCGGGGATAGATGACATAATGGCCCGCGACCCATATCAGATTCTTGGCATTCCAAAGACTGCCAGCCAGGAAGACATACAGAAGGCCTATCGCAAGATTGCGAAGAAGGCCCATCCCGATCTGCATCCCGGCGACAAGGCCGCCGAAGACCGCTTCAAGGAAATCAACGTTGCCAACGACCTGTTGAGCGACCCGGCGCGGCGCAAGCGGTTCGACGCGGGCGAGATCGACGCAACGGGCACCGAAAAGCCACAGAATCGCCGCTTCTACCGCGACTATGCCGGCGGCAAGGCCGGCGCCCGCTATGATGGCCGCTCGGACTTCGCCGGGGCCGAGGACATGGAAGACCTGTTCGGCGATATCTTCGGCAATCGCGCGCGGCGGCCGGGCGGCGCTGGCGCCCGTGGCCGGGCCGGTGGGGCCGGCAGCGCCCGGGGTGGGGACCTTAGCTATAGCCTTGAGGTCTCTTTCCTCGACGCCGCCAACGGCGCCAATCGCACCGTGCGGATGCCTGATGGCCGCAGCCTGCAGATCCGCGTGCCCGCCGGCGTGCGCGACCGCCAGATGCTGCGTCTGAAAGGCCAGGGTGACCCTGGCTATAACGGCGGCGAGACGGGCGACGCCTTTGTCGAAATCCATGTCCGTCCCCATGCCGTGTTCGAGCGCAAGGACAGCGACATCCACATCGTGCTGCCCATCTCGCTTGGCGAAGCGATCCTCGGCGGCCGGGTACAGGTGCCGACAGTCGAAGGTGCAGTCGCCATGGGCGTGCCCAAAGGCGCCAATACCGGCACCGTCCTGCGCCTGAAGGGCAAGGGCCTGCCCGTGGCCGGCGGGGAACGGGGCGACCAGTATGTGCGGCTGCAGGTTGTTTTGCCAAAGACGGTTGATGCCAAGCTTGCCGCCTTCATCGCCGGCTGGGCCGATGACAATGCCTATGACCCGCGTGCCGACCTGATGAAGGGAGCCGAGGAATGATCGAACCCACAGATGCCAGCCAGCCAGGCCGCCCGGGCGCGCCAGGCCTGCCCGGCAGCGACGATGCCATGGGCCCCCAGGGGGCTGATACCGATGCGGCCCTGGCGGCAGACCTCGACGAGGTGCTGGAGGCGGTGGGGTCGCTCGAGCGGATCGAACTGGAGGAATGGATTTCGGCACGCTGGGTAACCCCTGCAGGCGCGCCCGGGGAGTGGCAGTTCTCGGCCATAGATCTGGCCCGGATCCGGCTGATCCGCGAAATCCATCACGATCTGGGCATCGATGCGGACGCCGTTCCCGTTGTCCTGTCTCTGCTTGATCAGTTGCACAGCACCCGCCGCACCCTGCATGCCCTGCTGGACGCCATCGACCGGGCACCGGCCGAGGTGCGCGCCCGCATTGCGCCGCGCCTGTCATCAGAAGAAGGGTCCAAGTCGCCAGAGGCTTGAGCCGGGACGCCGTGACTGAAACACTCCGCCGCTGACGGCGGGTCCGTCCTTGCAGGGGAACAGCTTATGACAACGGCCGGAAGCGCCCCCGAGGACGCGCCGCAGGGCGGCGTCTTTGCCCATCGTCCCTATGCCTTGTTCTGGGCCGCCCGGGTGACCGGGACCATGGCCCTGCAAATGAGTGCCGTGGCCGTTGGCTGGCAGGTCTACAGCCTTACGCGCCAGCCGCTTGACCTTGGCCTGATCGGACTGACCCAGTTCCTGCCGGCCGTCGGGCTGGCCCTGCCGGCGGGGCAGTTGATTGATCTGCTTGACCGGCGACTGGTGGCCCTTGCCTGCCTGGGGGTGGAACTGCTGGCCGCGATCTTCCTTGCTGGCTATGCGCTGGCCGGACCGGTGGCAACCTGGCCGATCTTTGTGGCGATCTTTGTTCTCGGCGTCTCCTACGCCTTCCATGCGCCAGCGAACTCCGCCCTGATGCCCAATCTGGTGCCTGCCCGGCTGTTTCCCACGGCAGTGGCGTGGAGTTCCTCAGGCTTCCAGGGGGCGACCATTATTGGCCCGGCGGCAGGTGGGCTGCTTTACGCCTTTGGGGCGCCGGTGGTCTATCTGGTTGTCTCGGCCCTGCTGGCCATAGCCGCTTGCCTGATCCTTGCGGTCCGGCCGCCGGTGCAGGCGCCAAGGGCACGCGTTCGGTTCGAACCGGGCCAGATCTTTGACGGGCTTCGCTTCATCTGGTCGCGGCCCATCGTGCTGGGCGCCATCTCGCTCGACCTTTTCGCCGTGCTGCTTGGTGGCGCCACAGCCCTGCTTCCAGCCATTGCGGCTGACGTGCTGCTGGTTGGCCCCTGGGCGCTGGGCCTGTTGCGCAGCGCACCTGCCCTGGGCGCGCTGGTGGTTGGCATCTGGCTGGCACGCCATCCGTTGCGGCAGCACGTTGGGCTGATCATGTTTGCCTCGGTGGCCGTCTTTGGCCTGTCGACCATCGTCTTTGGCCTGTCCACCAGCCTTGTCACCAGCGGTATTGCCCTTGTCATGCTTGGCGCCTCCGACATGGTCAGCGTTGTCATCCGACAGACCCTGGTGCAACTGGCAACCCCGGACGCCATGCGCGGCCGCGTCTCGTCAGTCAATTTCATTTTCATCGGCACGTCGAACCAGCTGGGCGAATTTGAATCGGGCCTGACCGCCCATTGGCTGGGGGTGGTCCCGGCCGTGATTGTCGGCGGCATCGGTACCCTGCTGGTGGTGGCACTCTGGGCCTGGCGGTTTCCCGACCTGCGGCGCGCCCGCACCCTTGATCTGGCCGAACACGGCTGATCGGCATTGCCAGCCGGCCGGCTCAACAGACAATTGAACCCGGGGCAACAATTATCCTATAGTCTCCAGCTTCCGGGGACCGGATCGCCTGACAGCGACCGGTCCGCTTTGATTCGGTGGCATGGTCTGCGCCTGTCCGGCCTGGGCCCTGCCTCCTTTTCCGATTCGGCGGAGACTGCCGTGAGGGCGAACCTTAAGGGCCGCAGTTGCCTGACGCTGGAGGAATTCAGCGCAGACGAGATCGGCAATCTGCTTGACGACGCGCTGAGCCTCAAGGCTGACAAGCGCGCCCGCGTGTTCGGCCGGCATCTTGCGCACCGCAACATCTGCCTGATCTTCCTGAAGCCGTCCTGCCGCACCCGGGTTGCCTTCGCCGTGGCCGCTGCCGACGAAGGCGCCCATGTCGAGATCCTGTCCAAGGATGATCTGAGGTTTGGCGTCAAGGAGACGGTGAAGGACATCGCCCGCGTGCTGGGCCGCATGTTTGACGGCATCGCCTTTCGCGGCTTCGACCACGCCATTGTGGAAGCGCTTGCCGAACATGCCAGCGTGCCCGTCTGGAATGCCCTGTCGGATGAACACCACCCCACCCAGGCGCTGGCGGATCTGATGATCCTGCGAGAAGAGTTCGGCCATCTGCGGGGGCTGAAGCTTGCCTATGTCGGGGACGGACGAAACAATGTCGTCACCTCGCTGGCCGTGGCCAGCCTGAAGATGGGCATTGATCTGTCCATCGTGGCGCCGCCTGAATTGCAGCCAAACGGCGCAATGGTCGCGCAGCTTGAGCGCCTGAAGATTGGCTCCACCGGCAGTGTCCGGGTGACTGCGGATGCGGCCGAGGGACTGGCGGGTGCCCATGCCGTCTATAGTGACGTCTGGGTTTCCATGGGTGAAGAAGCCCTGCTGGAGACACGTATTGCCCAGCTGCGTCACCTGAAGGTGACGCCCCAGCTGATGGCGCTCACGGGCAAGGCAGAGACGATCTATCTCCATTGCCTGCCCGCCCTGCATGATCTGGATACGGAATTTGCCCGCGCCCATCCGGATGCCTGCGAGGTGGACGATGCCGTGTTTGAAGGCCCGCAAAGCCGGGTATTTGACCAGGCCGAAAACCGCATGCACACGATCAAGGCCCTGATGGTCGCCTCGATCTGAGTCTGGGCCGGCTGTGGCCGGCCCATATGGGGGTGCACGCAACCAGACGCGGCCCCGTCCGTTACCGAAACCTACTCCCCGGGGGCGATCCCATAGCGGCGGCGGCCGTCGCCGGCAGCGTCTTCGGGTATTGCCGCAGCCGCAGCCGGCCGCCAGCGCCAGCGGTCCACATCCGTGTGCGATGGCAAGGAGAGGCTTGCCGTCTCGCGCACAAGGCAGAGGCGATCGTAGAGATCAGCCATCGCAATATGTTCGCGCTGTTCGGCGTCATCAAAAGCGGTGCTGGCCAATTCCCGCCGGGCGAAGGCGCGACCACGCCAATGGCCGGGGGTCTGGCGCAGCCACTCAAGGACTGTTTCGGCCGTTGATGAACTTGCCATCCCGACGGCTGGAACCATTTGCTGCCCAACATCCTGATCGGGCGGCGGCGGCGGCGTACGGGTGCTTCCCGGGCGACGCGCCGGATCAGCCTGCCGGAACGCAACAAGACGCCGGACGATTCCTGGGGAACTGGCCTCCCTGACAGGGAGACTTGTGAACTCGCGGGCGGAGACGTCAGTCATGGAAAACCTCTCTGGGTCTCGGATCACGAAAAGCAAACGGGTTAGCAGACGTTCAGTTCCATGAGTCAGTGGCGGAAATGTGAGACTTTTGTTTCTACCCGCGCCCCTCCCGAAAACGCAAAATTGCCATGGCGGTTGACGGGGGCCGCTCCACACCGTCCTATCGCGACCGCACGCGCGACGGAACCAACCATGAATCCCGAAGAGCTTCTCGAGCGTCTGCTCTACCGCGATGGTCTTATGCTGATCATCGACAAGCCTGCGGGCCTGCCCGTTCACGCCGGGCCAAAGGGCGGCCCCAATCTTGAAGCCATGTTCGATGTGCTGCGCTTTGGCCTGCCCCAGGCCCCCTCGCTGGCCCATCGGCTTGATCGCGACACCTCCGGCTGTCTGGTGCTGGGTCGCCACCGCAAGGCATTGGCCAAGCTGGGAAAACTCTTCGCTGGCGGGCGGATCGACAAAACCTATTGGGCCGTGGTGGAAGGCGTCCCCGCCGAGCCAAAGGGCCGCATCGACCTGTCGCTGACCAAGCGCTCGACAGAGCGTGGCTGGTGGATGAAGCCCGACCCCGAAGGCCAGGTGGCCATCACCGATTACGAGGTCAAGGGCAGCGCTGGCGGTTTCAGCTGGCTGGAACTCTACCCAAGAACGGGCCGCACCCATCAGATCCGGGTGCATTGCGCCGAGATCGGCTGCCCCATTGTGGGCGACCCCATCTATGGGCCGCGCGGGCGTGTGGAGGGGCTGCCCCCCCTGCATCTGCATGCCCGGCGCATCGTGGTACCGCTTTATCCCAACCGGGATCCCATTGTGGTTGAGGCCGAGCCGCCCCCGGCGATCCGCGCCCATCTGCAAGCCTGTGGCTGGACCCCCACCCCGCCCGACGCATGAGCCCGCGGATTGCCATCATCGGCGCTGGTCCCGCTGGCCTGATGGCAGCCGATGTGCTGGTCGGCAAGGGTTTCGCCCCCGACCTTTACGACGCCATGCCCTCGGTTGGCCGCAAGTTCCTGCTGGCCGGGCGCGGCGGCCTGAACCTGACCCACTCGGAACCCCTGCCCGCCTTCACCAGCCGCTTTGGCGAGGCAACGGACTGGATCGGCGCCCTTGTCGGCAGCTTCCCGCCAGATGACGTGCGGGCCTTTGCGGCGGGACTTGGTGTCGAGACCTTTATCGGCACCTCTGGCCGGGTGTTCCCCAAGGAACTCAAGGCGGCCCCCCTGTTGCGGGCCTGGGTTGCCCGGCTGCGCGCCGGTGGCGCACAGATCCACGCCCGCCACCGCTGGACCGGTTGGGCACCCGACGGCGCCCTGCATTTCGAGACACCGACAGGCCCCTTCGAAACCAGGGCGGAGACCACCATCCTGGCGCTGGGCGGGGCAAGCTGGCAGCGCCTTGGCTCTGACGGGGCATGGGTGCCCTGGCTACGCGCCCGCGCGGTAGAGGTTGCCGCCCTGCGGCCGTCGAATTGCGGTTTTGATATTGGCTGGAGCCCCTATTTTGCCGAACGCTTTGCCGGCGCGCCCCTGAAGCCGGTGGGCCTCTCGTTTGGCGGCGTGCGGCGGATTGGCGAGTGCGTGGTGACGGCCACCGGGCTTGAAGGCGGCGCGGTCTATGCCCTGTCCGCCGCCCTGCGCGACGCCATTGCACGCGACGGCGCCGCTGACCTTTATCTCGACCTTGTGCCTGACCGGGACGAGGCGGCGCTGGCGGCAGCCCTTGCACGGCCCCGGGGGCGGCGTTCACTGGCCACCCACCTGCGGCGCGCCATGGGCCTTGATGGCGTCAAGGCGGGCCTGCTGCGGGAGGTGGCGACGCCAGACATGCTGGACAATCCTGCCACCTGCGCCCGCCTGGCAAAGGCCTTGCCCCTGCGCCTTCTGGCCACCCGGCCCATTGATGAGGCGATCAGTTCGGCCGGTGGCGTCTGCCGCACAAGCCTCGACAGCCAGTTGATGCTAAACGGCGTGCCCGGCGTCTTCTGTGCGGGCGAAATGCTCGACTGGGAGGCACCCACGGGCGGCTATCTGCTGACGGCCTGCCTGGCCACGGGCCGGGCCGCCGGCATGGGTGCCGCAGCCTGGCTCTCCGCCAGGACGCTGGCGCAGACGCCCCCGGACTGATTAGGGTGTCGCCCACCAAACCGAACCAATGACACGACCTCAGGAAGACGGCAGGACAATGACCACACCCAATCTCTTCACGCCTCTGGCCCTTGGCCCCCTGGTCCTGCCCAACCGCGTCGTCATGGCGCCGCTGACCCGCATGCGCGCAGGCCCCGGCGCCGTCGCTGGCCCCACGGCACCCCGGTACTATGCCCAGCGCGCCTCAGCCGGCCTGATCATCGCCGAGGCCAGCCAGGTCTCCCCCCAGGGGCAGGGCTATGCCAGCACCCCCGGCATTCATTCCGAGGCCCAGATCGCCGGCTGGAAGGCCGTAACCGAGGCGGTTCATGCGGCGGGCGGGCTGATCTTCCTGCAGCTCTGGCATGTGGGCCGGATTTCCCATTCCTCGGTGCGGCCCGATGGCTCCCTGCCGGTGGCGCCCTCAGCCGTGAAGCCGGAAGGCCGGACCCCCAATGCCGCTGGCCAGCCGGTGGATTTCGAGGTGCCCCGCGCCCTCGACCTTGCCGAACTGCCAGCCCTGGTCGAGACCTACGCCCAGGCGGCTCGCAATGCCATGGCGGCCGGCTTTGACGGTGTGGAGATCCACGGCGCCAATGGCTATCTGCTGGAACAGTTCCTCAACGACCAGACAAACCTGCGCACCGATGCCTATGGCGGCAGCATTGCCAACCGGGCGCGCCTGCTGCTGGAAGTGGTGGATGCGGTGACCGCCGTCTGGGGCAGCGACCGGGTGGGTCTGCGTCTGTCCCCGTTCGGGACGGCAAATGGCATCAGTGAAAGCGACCCCATCGCCGTTCACTCTTATGTGATCCCAGAGGTATCCAGGCGCAAGCTTGCCTATCTTCACCTGATCGAGCCGCGCGCCAGCGGCACCGGCAAGGCCGATGTCGATTTTGCCGACCGGCCCTCAGCGGCAAAGCTGTTTCGCGACGTCTATGACGGTGTACTGATGGCCGCCGGCAATTTCACTGCCGAGAGCGCCAACGCAGCCCTGGACGAAGGCTGGGCCGACGTCATCGCTTTTGGCCGCCATTTCATCTCCAACCCCGATCTGCCCAACCGCATCCGCACAGGCGCAGCCCTGACCCCCTATAATCGCCCCACCTTTTATGGCGGCGATGACAAGGGGTACACGGACTATCCCGAACTGGACGGGACGGTCCGCTAGGCCTGTTCCGCAATCGCCTTGTCTGAGGGCGCCAGCAGCAGATACATGGCTGGCGTCACCAGGCGCGACAGGAACGTGGAGGTCACCAGCCCTCCGATGATGACAAGGGCCAGCGGCGAGTAAAGGCCGGAGCGCTCAAGGGCAAGCGGCAGCAGGCCGCCAACGGCGGTTGCCGATGTCAGCAGGACGGGCAGAAAACGAATCTCGCCCGCCTGCTCGATGGCCTCGCGCAGGGGCATGCCGGTGCGGCGCAGCTGGGTGGTGAAATCCACCAGCAGGATCGAGTTCTTGATCTCGATACCAATCAGCGCAATGAAGCCGATGATGGCGGTAAAGCTGAGTGTGTAGCCGCCCAGCCACAGGCCCAACAGGCCCCCCACGACCCCCAGCGGAATGACGCCAGCCACCACGGTGCTGGCCTTGAAACTGCGAAACTCGAGGATCAGCACGGCCAGAATGCCAAAGACGGCAATCAGGATGGCATTGCCGAGGCCGCCAAAGCTCTTGCCCCGCGCCTCGGCCTCGCCACCAATCGAGATGGAATAGCCAGGTGGCAGGGCCATGGCCTGAAGGTTTTTCAGTACGGCACGGGTAACCTTGTCCGTGTTGTAACCTGTTTGGGTATAGGCCGTAAGTGCCACCATGCGCTCGCGCTGATAGCGGTCAATCCGTGCAGGACCCGACGCAAAGTGCGGCTGCGTGACACTGGCAAGTGGCGTGGCGCCACCCGTGGTGGGCACATAGATCTGGTTGAGCAGGTCAAGCTCATGACGCTCACCAAAGGGCAGGCGGATGAGAATGGGAAATTTGTCGCCATTGGCCTCGGTGAAATCGGCGACCTGTTCACCGGCAAAGGCAAGGCGAACCGTGCGATCCACGGCGCCTGCCGGAATGCCCAGCGCCGCCGCCTTTGCCACGTCGACGCCCAGATCAAGATCTGTCCGTGCCAGGCGCACAGGGTTGACGACATCGCGGGTGCCCGGCGTGCCCTCCATGATCAGGGTCGCCTTGTCTGCCAGTTCTTTCAGCATGGCGATCTCTGGCCCAAGGATACGGATCTCGACGGGTGCCTCCACAGGCGGGCCGTTCTCGAAGACGCGCACCAGCATCTGTGCCCCCGGATAGGCCGCAAGACGCGCCCGCAGGGCATCCAGATCCTGGGGCGACTGGTCGGGATGCCAACGATCAAGCGATACAAAGACGGCGCCGTGCCTGGGATCATCCTGGCGTGAGTTCACATTGTAATAGATGCGCGGGTTGCCGTGCCCGGCATTGGTCATGGTCCAGATAACATGGGGCGTGGCACGGGCCTCAACCTCGGCAAAGCGCACCGCTGCTGCCGTCTGATCCACAGAGGCGCCATCGGGTAAGTTCACCTCGATCAGGAACTGTGGCGTTTCCGCCGGTGGGAACAGGCTGAAGCCAATACGGGGCACCAGCAGCAGCGAGGCCGCACAGATCGCCATCGCAAGTGCGGTGGTGGCCACCGGCCGCATCAGGGCCAGATGCAGGACTGGCCGATAAAGCCCATGGATGCCACGCATGACGAAACGCAGCACCGCATTGCCCTCTTCATGCGCGTCACGCGCCAGAATACGGCTGGCCAGAAACGGAATGATCGTCAGCGACACCAGAAGCGAGGCCGCAACCGTCAGCAGCACCGCCATTGGCAGGGAGCGGATGAACTTGCC
>CANCOY010000092.1 GCA_947379865.1 Acetobacteraceae bacterium | reverse complement strand
GGCTGGCCGGGCAGCTTCACCGAATTCATGCACCTCATCGGCCCCCTTACCGATCCGGCGGCCCATGGCGGCAATGCGGCCGATGCCTTTGACGTGGTGATCCCGTCCATGCCGGGCTATGGCTTTTCGGCCAAGCCGGAACGCCCCATCGGCCCGCGCCGGGTGGCCGCACTGTGGCGCTCTTTGATGGTGGACACGCTTGGTTATGAACGCTTTGCCGCCCAGGGGGGCGACTGGGGGGCGGCGGTGACGACCTGGCTGGGCCATGACCATGGCGAGCATCTGTGTGGCATTCACCTCAACATGATCGTGCTGCGCCCGGGCGATACCGCCCATCCCACCGCCGCAGAGATCGCCTGGCAGCAGGAGGCGCGCAAGGTGATGGAGGTGGAAGGGGCCTATTACCGCGAACAGGCCACCAAGCCCCAGACCCTGGGCGTGGGCCTGATGGATTCGCCGCTGGGCACGGCCGCCTGGATCCTGGAGAAGTTCAAGACCTGGTCCGACGTGGGCGACGACCTGTCAAGCCGCTACACCATGGACCAGCTGATCACCAACATCATGGTCTATCTGGTGACGCGCACCATCAACACGGCCAACTGGATGTATCGCGGCGTGGCCGAGGAACGCTCGGGCAAGCTGCCCACGGGCTCGAAGGTGCAGGTGCCCACAGCCTGCGCCATCTTCCCCGGCGACTTCGTGCCCTTCCCGCCGCGCAGCTGGGTGGAACGCATGGTCAACCTCACCCGCTGGACAGAAATGCCCGCCGGCGGCCACTTCGCCGCCATGGAGGAACCCGTCAGGTTCGTTGAGGACGTGCGGGAATTCTTCCGCCCGCTAAGGGGCTAGCAGCAGGCCATCTGGCTGTAACCGGCCGCGTCAGATTGCGACGCGGCCCATTTCCAGGAATTTTTCGCGGCGTTCGCGCTTCAGGGCCATGGGGTCGCGGCCGACCAGCTCGTTCAGGGCCTGGCCGATGCTGTCGCCCAGCGTGTCCATAGCCTCCCGGGGGGAGCGATGGGCGCCGCCCACGGGCTCGGCCACGATGGTGTCGATCACCTTCAGACGCTGCAGGTCCTGGGCCGTCAGCTTCATGGCGCTGGCGGCATCCTGCGATTTTTCAGCCGAATGCCACAGGATGGAGGCGCAGCCCTCGGGGCTGATCACCGAATAGACGGCGTGTTCAAACATCAGCACACGGTTGGCGGCAGCGAGCGCCACAGCGCCGCCAGAGCCACCCTCGCCCACAATGGCGGCCACCACGGGCACGCCGAGGTCAAGGCAGCATTCGGTGGAGCGGGCAATCGCCTCGGCCTGGCCGCGTTCCTCGGCGCCGATGCCGGGATAGGCGCCGGCCGTATCCACCAGCGTTACCACCGGCAGACGGAAGCGTTCGGCCAGCCGCATCAGGCGCACCGCCTTGCGATAGCCCTCGGGCTTGGCCATGCCGAAATTGTGCCGCAGGCGGCTTTCGGTATCGGCGCCCTTCTCGTGGCCGATCACCATCACGGCGCGGCCCCGGAAGCGGCCAAGGCCACCGACGATGGCGGCATCCTCGCCAAACATGCGGTCGCCGGCGAGCGGCGTGAAGTCGTCCACCAGGCGCGCCACATAGTCGCGGAAATGGGGCCGCCCCTGATGGCGGGCGACCTGGGTCTTTTGCCAGGGTGACAGCCGGGCATAGGTCTGGCGCAGCAGCTGGTCGGCCTTGGCCTCCAGCTTGGCGACCTCGTCCTCGATGGAAAGGTCGCCCGGCTGCATCAGCGCGCGCAGTTCCTTCACCTTGGTCTCGAGCTCGGCAATCGGCTTTTCGAAGTCGAGAAAGGTATAAAGGCTCACGGTGCCGGTTCCCCTCAGGCGACGGGCATGCGTTCGGACTGGGCAACCATCGCCTCAGCCTGACGTATGGAGGCAATGTCGATCAGCTTGCCGTCCAGCGCAACAGCGCCCTTGCCTTCGGCCTGCGCCTGCTTCATGGCGGCGAGGATGCGGCGCGCCTTGTCCACCTCGTGGGCGGACGGCGTGAAGACCTCGTTGGCCACGGCGATCTGCTTGGGGTGGATGGCCCACTTGCCCTCGCAGCCCAGCACGGCCGAGCGTCGCGCCTGGGCGCGATAGCCGTCCGAATCATTGAAATCGCCAAAGGGGCCGTCGATGGGGCGCAGGCCATGGGCGCGCGCGGCCACCACCATGCGGGCCAGCGCATAATGCCACATGTCGCCCCAGTGAACCTCGCGGTTGCCGGCGGCGTCCGGGTCGGTCAGCACGGCGTAATTGGGGTTCGGGCCACCGATCTGGGTGGTCTGGGCGCGGGTCGAGGCGGCATAGTCGGCCACGCCAAAGTGCAGGGATTCATTGCGCTTCGAGGCCTTGGCGATCTCGTCGATATTGGCCATGCCCAGCGCCGTCTCGATGATCAGCTCAAAGCCGATGCGCTTGGTGCGGCCCTTGGCCGCCTCGATCTGGCTGACCAGCACATCAACCGCATAGACGTCAGAGGCGGTGCCGACCTTGGGGATCATGATCAGATCCAGACGCTCGCCACAGGCCTCAAGCACCTGCACCAGGTCCTGATAGGTATAGTGCGTGTCGAGGGCATTGATCCGCAGGCCCAGGCTCTTGTTGCCCCAGTCCACGTCGTTGATGGCGGCAATCACGTTCTTGCGGGCCTGGGGCTTGTCGTCCGGCGCCACGGCATCTTCGAGATCAAGGAAGATCACGTCAGCGGCTGATTTCGCCGCCTTTTCGAACATGTGCGGGCTGGAACCGGGAACCGCCAATTCGCAGCGGTTGAGACGGGCGGGGGCCTGGTCGAACGTCGTAAAACTCATTTTGCAAAAACTCCTGCCATGACCGGCTGTGCGGCCAGGCTTTGCTGCAGTGCGGCGGACGGTACGGACGGGGGCCGGGCTTGTCAACGAAGGGTCACAAGCCGGTCCCGCCGTGCCTGTGACATAGGACATCAGCAGCGCCGATCGGTGCACCGACCCATGCTAGCCTTCATTCAATCATGACCCCACATCCCCCTGGCCCGCAGTGGCATCTGTATGTCCCGAAACTCATCACGGTTCTTCGTCTGGGCTATGGCCTTGGCGATTTGCGGCAGGATGCGCTGGCCGGGCTGACGGTGGCCATCGTTGCGCTGCCGCTGGCCATGGCGCTGGCGATTGCCTCTGGCGCCACGCCCGACAAGGGACTGGTAACCGCCGTGGTGGCGGGCTTCATCGTTTCTGCCCTTGGCGGCAGCCGGTTCCAGATTGGCGGGCCCACCGGCGCTTTTGTTGTGGTGGTCTTCAATGTGATCGCGCGACAGGGCTATGACGGGCTGGTGCTGGCCACCCTGCTGGCGGGGGTGATCCTGATGGCGGCGGGCCTTGCCCGGCTGGGGACCTGGATCAAGTACATTCCCGAACCCGTGGTCACCGGCTTTACCTCGGGCATTGCGGTGATCATTTTCACCAGCCAGATCCGCGACCTGCTGGGCCTGCGGCTTGATGTCATTCCGCCAGACTTTGTCGATAAGCTGGCCGCCTTCTGGGCCGCCCGCGACAGCCTGAATCCGGGCGCCACCTGCCTCGCCCTTGGCGCGCTTGCAGCAATCCTGGTGCTGCGGCGGCTGGCGCCACGGGTGCCGGGGTTTCTGGTGGCGATTGTCGGCGCCTCGCTCGTCGTCGCCGTCCTTGGTCTGCAGGTCGATACCATCGGCTCGCGCTTTGGCGGCATCCCGTCGCACCTGCCCATGCCGTCCTGGCCGGTATTTGATCTGGCCAAGGCCCGCGCCGTGCTGCCCGATGCCTTTACCATCGCCTTTCTCGCGGGGGTGGAGAGCCTGTTGTCGGCCATGGTGGCCGACGGCATGACGGGCCGGCAGCATCGCTCCAACTGCGAACTGGTGGCCCAGGGCGTGGCCAATATCGGCTCGGCCCTGTTTGGCGGGCTGCCGGCCACCGGGGCCATTGCGCGGACTGTCACCAGCATCCGTTCGGGCGCGCGCTCGCCGGTGGCGGGCATGCTGCACGCGGTGTTCCTGCTGCTGGCCATGGCGGTGGCGGCGCCGCTTGCGGTCTATGTGCCCATGGCAAGCCTTGCGGCCGTCTTGGTGATTGTCGCCTGGAACATGGGGGAGGTTGACCGCATCCGCCATCTGATGTCGGCCCCGGCGGGTGAACGCTTGGTGCTGATTGTCACCTTTGGCCTGACGGTGCTGGTGGACCTGACCGTGGCCATCGAGGTGGGGGTGGTGCTGGCGGCCATGCTGTTCATGCACCGCATGGCGGAACTGGTCGCCATCCAGCACGGCGCCCCCCTGCTGGAAGAGGACGCGGATGACTTCAGCCGCCCCCCGGACGAGGCCTATGTCCAGCGCCGGGATCTGCCGCCGGGGGTGGAGGTCTGCAAGCTGCGGGGGCCGCTGTTCTTTGGCGCCTCACGCCGGCTGGCAGAGGTGATGGGCGAAATTGGCAAGCCGCCGCGCGCGCTGATCCTGCGCATGGCCGAGGTGCCCTTGATTGATGCCACCGGCGCCACGGCCCTTGAAGACCTGGCGCGCCGCTGCGCTGCCCGGGGCACCCGCCTGATCCTGGCGGGGATCCAGGCCCAGCCACAGGAAATCCTTGGCCTGATGGACACGGCCGGGCGCTCGGGCCTGGTCTTTGCGCCGGACTATGCTGCTGCCCTTGCCCTGGCGGTGGCGGACTGATCAGCGGTTTCGGCTGGCGGCCAGGGGATGGCGGGCCACCAGCGCCCGCAGGCGCTCGTCCAGGACATGGGTATAGATTTCGGTCGTGGCGATGTCGGCATGGCCCAGCAGGGTCTGCAGGGTGCGCAGGTCGGCGCCATGGGCCAGCATGTGGCTGGCAAAGGCATGGCGCACCACATGGGGCGAGACCCGCGTCGGCACAAGGCCGGCGGCAATGGCCAGATCCTTGAGCAGATTGGCGAATTGCTGCCGGGTCAGGTGCCCTGCCTCCGCTTCTGAGGGAAACAGGAAGCGCGAGGGGCCAAGGGTCTCGAACACGGCACGCAGGGGCAGATAGCGCGCAATCGCCGCCGCTGCCGGCACCGAGAGCGGCACCAGCCGTTCCTTGCCCCCCTTGCCCCGCACCTGGATCAGCCGCGCGCCCGAAGCCAGCGGCCCCCAGGGCAGGGAGACAAGTTCCGAGACCCTGAGGCCTGTTGCATAAAGCAGTTCTACCAGAACCAGCAGGCGCACCGCCCGGGCCTGGTCCAGGCGGGAGGTGGGCGCCGCCTCGACAGCCTGTGCCGCCTCGGCGGCGGCTGTAATCAGGGCGCCTGTCTCTGCCTCGCTGAGATAGCGGGGCAGGCGGCGGCCCCGGCTGGGGGCATCCAGAACCGCGCTGGGGTCATCCTTGCGCAGGCCCTCTGCCACCAGAAAGCGATGGAACTGGCGCACGGCCGAAAGCCGCCGGGCCGCTGTGGCCGGGCTCATCTGCCGCCGCGCAAGGTCGGCCATATAGGCAGACAGGGTGGTGTCGCTGGCATCATCAGGCCCCAGACCCTGGGTCGCCAGGAAGGTGGCAAGATCAGCCAGATCACGGTGATAGGCAGCAAGGGTATTGGCGCTGGCGCCGCGTTCGGCCGCCAGCATTTCCAGAAACGACTCAACCCGGGCACCAGCCGCCCCCGCAAGCGCAGGCGGCGGCGGGGCCTTGGGCCGGCCGCGCCGTGGCGCCTGCCGTGCCCGCCCGGCCATCAGAGACCGGAGCCGATGGCAGCTTCGGCCGCCAGGGCGTTGGCTTCGGCCCTCAGACCAAGGCCGTCAAGGGTCGCCAGCACGGCCTTGAGGTCGGCAATGGCCAGCCGGTCGGGGGCGCTGTCGCCCAGCAGGGCAACCAGGGCCAGCAGGGCGTGGCCGCTCTCGCCCTTGGCTGCGGCCGCCGTCATCTCGGCCACCAGTTCGGGCTGGGCCGGGCGTCCCGGGTCGCTCAGCCCGGCGCGCACGGGCTCCCAGGCGGCATCGTTGACCGGCCAGCCGCGCCATTCAAACAGGGTCCAGGCAATGGCAGCGCGCCGGAAACGGTCGCCGGCGGCCGCCTGGCCGCGCAGCCAGCGCGCCGGGGATTCGACACCCCAGGGCAGCTTGCGCCCCCCATCAGCCGCCTGCACCAGCGGCCACAGGTCGAGCACGAGGAAGGCGACATCGGAATTGCCGGGTGCCGCGTCGCGCAGCATCTGATACCAGCCAAGGGCACCATCCACGTCACCCGCAGCGATCAGGGTCCGGATGGCGAGCGGCGCCGTGGTGGTCTGGCTCGCCGTGGGTGTGATGGCCCGCAGGCCGGCCCCTTCCAAGCGGACGGCAGTGCCGAACGTGCCATTTGCCCGCATGGCCGGGGCAAGGGATGTGGACAGGGCCAGACGCACGGCATCGGCCGCCGCCTCGGGGCTGCTGGCCGCGCGGATGATCTGGTGCAAGCGCGCCGCCTGCCGGGCGCCGGTCATGGCGCGGGCGGCCTCCATGCCTCCGGCGCGCTCGGCATCGGTGAAGTCGGCGGCCTCATAGATCTTGCCCAGGGTATTGCTGTCGATCAGGCCCAGCCCCTCGGCCCGGCGGGCAACGTCCAGCCGTCCAGCCTTTGCCCCGGCTGTGGTGGCGTCGGCCGCCAGCAGGGCCGGCATCAGGCGGGCCGGCGTATTCAGATAGAGGCTCTCTGGCAGCGGAACCTTGGCGGCGTGGGCCATGGCCAGGCGCAGGGGGGTGGGATCGGCCCAGAGCTTTGCCTCGGCCTTGGGATCAGCCTTGGGGGGCTTGCCACCCAGCAGGACGGCCATCAGCGTAACGAACGCCGGGTCATCGACCTTGTCCTCGCGCAGCATGTCGATCGCCAGGCCCGCGCCCTCGGCATCGCCGATCAGGGCACGGCAGAAGGCTGTCGCCTTGAGGCCCTCGGGGCCGGCGGCCTGGGCCACGGCGGCATCCACCAGGGCGCAGGCCTGATCATTCTGGCCCGCCAGAAAGGCCGCCTCAGCCGCCTGGGCGTCAAGGCCCGTGCCGCGCCGGGTGCTGGCACCGACCGCGCCAATCAGCGCCGCCGCATCGCCGGCCCGCCCGGCGGCCAGCAGCCTGTCGGCGCGAAGCGTAATCAGATCACGGGCGCCCGGGCCACCTGCCGGCACATCTGCCGAGGCCAGCAGCAGGCGCCGGGCCAGTTCCCGCCCGACCTGGCTGCCTGCGGGTGCTGGCAGCGCCTGCACCAGACGCTCCAGATCGGGGCGGGAAAGACCGCGCCAGATGTCAGGCGGAAAACCGCCGGTCTCAAGCGAAAGGGTGCCGACAGAGCCGGGGTCGATGGCGCCAAGCGTGCCGACTTCAATCCCGGCCGGGGCTGGTGTCGGCGCTGCGGTTGGGGCCGGTGAGGTTACCGCTGGGGTGATTGCCTCTGGCGGGGGGGCTGGCTGCTCCGGGCTGTCACTGGGCCAGGGGCTGTCGCTGGTAACAGCCGGGCTGAGTGGCTCAGGCATCTGGGCGAGGGTGGTTCCCGAAGCCAGGCCTAGAAGAAGGGCCGCCAAAAGGGGCGGGACGATGCGGCCCCTGTGCCCCTTCTGCCGGGCCGGAGCCGGGTGGAGGGGCGGCTGGTGGGGGGGCGTTTGCCCCGCGTCAGGACGGCGGCTGGTCACTGGGCAGCACCTTCTCTACCCGCTCGCGATGAACCGGGAGGTCAACAGACGAAAGATATACGGTAGCACCAACGAGCAGGATCAGCACGGCGGCGGCAATGATAAGGGCAATCCGTGACATGGGTGGACCGATATACGAGTGAGACGATGGGCCGCCGCAGCATTCCGCTGTTTTGGTGAACAGATCCTAAAGGCCGGAGACGCCTCTTTCAACGCGGGCCGGGACGCGCTAACACCAAGCTATGGGCGAAGCGGAATTCGAAGAGACTGCAATGGCGGCCACGGGCGAGGCTTTGCCCCGGACATCGGGCTATGCGCCCGATCGCACCATCGTGCTTGTGGGCCTGATGGGGGCTGGCAAGAGTGCCATTGGCCGCCGCCTTGCCGAGCGCCTGCGGATTCCCTTTGCCGACGCCGATACGGAAATCGAAACCGCCGCCGGGCGCACCATCGAAGAAATTTTTGCCGAACACGGCGAAGCCGCTTTCCGCGAGGGTGAGCGCAAGGTGATTGCCCGCCTGCTGGACGGCCCGGCCCATGTGCTGGCCACGGGCGGCGGTGCCTTCATGGATCCGGAGACCCGGGGCCGCATTCACGCCCAGGGCCGTTCGGTCTGGCTGAAGGCGGATCTTGAGGTGCTGCTGAAGCGGGTGCGCAAGCGCAACAACCGGCCCCTGCTGAAACAGGGTGACCCGCGCGAGATCCTGCAGCGCCTGATGACCCTGCGTTATCCCGTCTATGCCGAGGCTGATATCGCGGTCGAGAGCGTTGAAGGCCCGCACGACAGCGTGGTCGATGCCATCATCGAAGCCCTGGCGGCCTGGCCGGGCAAGGTTTCCCGGATTGCCGAAGGGCAGGATCAGATATGAGCACCCCCAGCGTGAATGTGGCCCCGGTTGCGGTGCCGGTGGCCCTTGGCGAGCGCAGTTACGAGGTTCTTGTGGGGCCCGGCCTCATCGCCGAGGCTGGCACGCGGCTGATCGCGGCGCTGGATGCGCGCCGGGTTGCCATTGTAACCGACGAAAACGTCGCCGCTTTGCACCTGGCTCCCCTGCGGGCCAGCCTGAAGCAGGCGGGTCTTTCCGTCGTCGAAATCATTCTGCCGGCGGGCGAGGGCACCAAGTGCTTTGCCGAACTGGAGCGCCTGCTGGACCAGCTGCTGGCCGCGCGGATCGAGCGCCGCGATGTGGTGCTGGCGCTGGGTGGTGGTGTGATGGGTGACCTTGCAGGTTTCGCAGCCTCCATCCTGCGGCGGGGTGTCGTGTTCGTGCAGGTGCCAACCACCCTGCTGGCCCAGGTGGACAGCTCTGTTGGTGGCAAGACCGGCATCAACACGGGCCATGGCAAGAACCTGGTCGGTGCCTTTCACCAGCCGCGCCTGGTCCTTGCCGATACTTCGGCGCTGGACACGCTGCCCGCCCGCGAACTGCGCGCCGGCTATGCCGAGGTTGTCAAATACGGCCTGATCGGCGACGCGCCGTTTTTTGATTGGCTTGAGGTGAACGGTGCTGCCGTGCTGGCTGGCGACCCTGCCGCCCGGGCGCATGCGGTTGTAACCTCGGTCGCATCAAAAGCTGGTGTCGTCTCTCGCGACGAGCGGGAAACCGGCGAGCGGGCGCTGCTCAACCTTGGCCACACCTTTGGCCATGCCCTTGAGGCGGCAACAGGCTTTTCCGATCGTCTGCTTCATGGCGAGGGGGTGGCGATTGGCCTGTGCCTGGCCTTTGACCTGTCGGCAAGTCTGGGGCTGGCACCGGCGGAAGATGCGGTGCGCGTGCGCCACCACCTTGCCGCCATGGGCCTGCCGACGCGGCCGATGGACATTCCCGGTGCGGCCAGCCTGGGCAATCTGCTGGCCCCCGATGCCCTGATCGCCCACATGGCGCAGGACAAGAAGGTCAAGGCAGGGCGGGTTACCTTCATTCTGGCGCGCGGCATCGGCCAGGCCTTCATCACCGACAGGGTGGAACTGGATCAGGCCCGCGCGGTATTGGCCGCCTGAGAGGCCAGCCTACCCCTCGGGGGGGTGCGGCATGGCAGCGTCTGTGCCAGCGGCATGGTGGCGCATCCAGTCGACGATGAAGATGCGCAGGGTAGAGGTATAGGTGCCCGGCCCCCGGCTGGCATGCAGGCGCGTGCACAGGGTGTGGACGTCTATGCCCTCTGCCGCCGCGATATCCTGCAGCGCCTGCCAGAGGGAATCCTCCAGCCGTACGCTGGTGCGACGCGTGCCGATGCGGATGAAGCGCTGGCGGGTTGCCGATATTTCCGGGCGTTCAGACATGCCATGAGATTATTCATGGTTGCAATGATATGCAAATTTCCCGATTTGGTAGAAAAATCAGAACCATTCCCGGATCAGGTGCGGCGCGCCTGATCCTCTTCCGGCAGGCGGGTTTCGAGTGCCAGGGCATGCACGGAGCCAGCCAGTTCTGCCGCCAGAGTGGTGTTGACCAGACGATGGCGTGCGACCCGATTGAGGCCTGCGAAGGCGGCTGAAACCACAGTCACGTGAAAATGGCTCTCGCCGCCCGGCTGGGCACCGGCGTGGCCGGCATGCTTGTGGGATTCGTCGATCACCTCGAGCCGGGCTGGCGCCAGCGCTGCCTCAAGTTTCGTGCGGATGGTGTCAGCCATGGTCATTGCGAGTCTCCCCGGCGCTGGTGCCGCAAGCGCGCCAAGCAACACCCATGGCGGCCCCGGCTGTCAAGCGGCAAGCGCTGGTTGCTGCCGCATCCCGACCGCTGCAGATCCTTGTCTAGGGGTATGCCCCTGGACCATACTTGGCGCATGAGGAAGGTAAAAACAGCATATCCCCGGGGCTATGGCACCGACGACGCCGAGGCCGAGGTCGCCGTGCGTCCGTGCGAGCATCCCGGCTGCGCCGCCCATGCGGCCCATCGCGCCCCCAAGGCGCGGGATGCGCTGAACGAATTCCGCTGGTTCTGCCTGCCTCATGTCCGGGAATACAACGCCAGCTGGAATTATTTCGCCGGGATGAGTGCCGACGAGGTTGAGCGCCACACCCGCGCCGACACCACCTGGCAGCGGCCCACCTGGCGCCTTGGCGAATTCGGCCCGGGCATGAAGGGCAACGGCATCAACGATCCCTTTGGCATCTTTCGCGATGCCCAGACCGAGGCGCGCAGCGAGTCCGCTCCCAAGCCACCGCCGACGCGCCCCATCGGCAATGTTGAGCGCAAATCCCTCGTGATCATGGACCTCGACCCGCCCGTGACCTTGAAGGAAGTCAAGATGCGCTATAAGGAACTCGTCAAGCGCTTTCACCCGGACGTCAATCAGGGGGACAAGGACGCAGAGGAGCGCCTCAAGGAGGTGATCCAGGCGTACAACCACCTTCTGACCTGCGGCTACACTTGAAGCCAAGGCGGCGCGTCCCATTTCCCCTACCCCAGACAAAACGGAATTCCCTGCCATGACAGCCACCCACGGCGGCAACGCCTACGACCGCAAGCCCGACGTGAAGGTAAACGTGCGCAACGTCTTCGGCATCGACACCGATCTTGAGGTGCCGGGCTTTTCTGCGCCGAACGAATATGTGCCCGACATCGACACGTCCTATCGCTTTGACCGCGATACCACGCTGGCCATTCTTGCGGGCTTTGCCTTCAACCGCCGCGTGATGGTCCAGGGCTATCATGGCACCGGCAAGTCGACCCATATCGAGCAGGTGGCGGCGCGCCTCAACTGGCCCTGCATCCGCATCAATCTCGACAGCCACATCAGCCGCATCGATCTGGTGGGCAAGGATGCCATCGTCATCCGCGACGGCCACCAGGTGACCGAGTTCCGCGAGGGCATCCTGCCCTGGGCGCTCCAGTCCGCCACCGCCATCGTCTTTGACGAATATGATGCCGGCCGCCCGGATGTGATGTTCGTGATCCAGCGCGTGCTGGAGGTGGAGGGCAAGCTGACCCTGCTCGACCAGAACCGCGTCATCCGGCCGCATCCTGCCTTCCGTCTGTTCGCCACCACCAACACCATTGGTCTGGGCGACACCACCGGCCTCTATCACGGCACCCAGCAGATCAACCAGGGCCAGATGGACCGCTGGAACATCGTCACCACCCTCAACTACCTGCCCCATGACCAGGAAGTGGAGATCGTGCTGGCGAAGTCGCCCCAGTATGACAGCGCCGAGGGCCGCAAGACCGTGAGCCAGATGGTCTCCGTCGCCGACCTCACGCGCTCTGGCTTCATGGCGGGCGACATTTCCACGGTGATGAGCCCGCGCACGGTGCTGACCTGGGCCGAGAATGCCAAGATCTTCAACGATCTCGCCTTTGCCTTCCGCATCACCTTCCTGAACAAGTGCGACGAGATGGAGCGCGGCAGCGTGGCCGAGTACTATCAGCGCTGCTTCGGACGTGAACTGCCGGAATCGGCGGCCAACATCCGGATGGCCTGACATGTCCAAACCCGAAAGCCCCGTCGAGCCCTTCAAGCGCGCCGTCACTGCGGCGATGCGCGCCATGTCGGAGAACCGGGAACTCACGGTGGCATTCGGGGCCGACGGTGGGGCGGGCAAGGGCAGCCGGGTGCGGCTTCCCCTGCCGGCCCGCGACCTGCCGGCGGCAGAAGTCGCCCAGGTGCGCGGCGCTGCCGACAGCTACGCCTTGCGCCTGAAGCATCATGACGAACGGGTGCATGCCCATCTGCTGCCCACGGGCGGCACGGCGCGCGCCGTCTTCGAGGCGGCGGAGCAGGCCCGGGTGGAGGCCATCGGCGCCAATGCCCTGCCCGGTGTCAGCAACAACCTGACCGCTTTGCTGGAAGAGCGTTGCCGCACCCGTGGCTATGCCAAGGTGCGCGAAAAGACCGAGGCGCCTTTGGCCGAAGTGGTCGGCCTGATGGTGCGCGAGCGCCTGACCGGCCAGGCGCCGCCCGAGTCGGCCGCGCGCATGGTCGAACTCTGGCGTCCCTGGATCGAGGAGAAGGCGGGTGCCGACCTTAGCAGCCTGATCAGCAATATCGACGACCAGCAGGCCTTTGCCCGCATGGCGCGCAAGCTGATCGCCGATCTTGATCTGGGCGAGGAACTGGGCTCCGATCCCAACGACTCCGACGAGGATCAGGAAGAGAACGAGGGCGACGGCGCCGACGACCAGAACGAGGCCGACGCCGGCGATGGCGCCAGCCCCGAAGGCTCCACCACCGAACAGGCCGAGGCCGCCGAAGGTGAGGGCGAGGAGGGCGACGAGACCGCCACCCAGGTCGAGTCCGACCAGCGCATGATGGGCGCAGAGGGCGAGGACCCCGGCGAGGGCCATCGCCCCTGGCGCCCCGATACCAAGGCCTCGACCGAGCGGAACGAACCCCTCTACCGCGCCTATACCACCGAGCACGATGAAACCGTGCTGGCGGAGGCCCTGTGCGACGCCGATGAGATGAGCCGCCTGCGCGCCTATCTCGACCAGCAGTTGCAGGCCCTCCAGGGCGTGGTGTCGCGCCTCGCCAACCGGCTGCAGCGCCGCCTCATGGCCAAGCAGAACCGCTCGTGGGAATTCGACCTGGAAGAAGGCCTGCTTGATGCCGGCCGCCTCAGCCGGGTCGTGACCGACCCCATGCACCCGCTTTCGTTCAAGCGCGAGACGGATGTGAATTTCCGCGACACGGTCGTGACCATCCTGATCGACAATTCCGGCTCCATGCGCGGCCGGCCGATCACGGTTGCCGCCACCTGCGCCGACATTCTGGCCCGCACGCTGGAGCGCTGCTCGGTCAAGGTGGAGATTCTGGGCTTTACCACGCGCGCCTGGAAGGGCGGGCAGGCCCGCGAGAAGTGGCTGAAGGACGGCAAGCCGGCCAATCCGGGCCGCCTCAACGACCTGCGCCACATCATCTACAAGCCCGCCGATGCGCCGTGGCGCCGCGCGCGCAAGAACCTTGGCCTGATGATGCGCGAGGGCCTGCTGAAGGAGAACATCGACGGCGAGGCGCTGCTGTGGGCGCACAGCCGCCTGCTGGCAAGGCCCGAACAGCGCCGCATCCTGATGGTGATCTCCGACGGCGCGCCGGTGGATGACTCCACCCTGTCGGTCAACCAGGGCAGCTATCTGGAACGCCATCTGCGCCAGATCATTGAGCTGATCGAAAACCGCTCGTCGGTGGAATTGATCGCCATCGGCATTGGCCATGACGTGACCCGCTATTATCGCCGGGCCGTTACCATCGTCGAGGCGGAACAGCTGGGTGGCGCCATGATGGACAAGCTGGCCGAACTGTTCGACGAGACAACCCCCGGCCAGGGCCGCGGGCGTCGTCGCGCCAGAGCCTAGGCCGTGGGTCCAGGGGGCGCCCAACGGCCCGCTCCGTGGATCGGCGCTGCCGCCCTTCTGGTGGCGCTGGTCGTCATCCCGACCGATGCGCCCTGGGCGGCGCGGGTCACGGGTGAGCCCATCACCATCATGGCGCGGGATGTGCCGCTGGACCCCGCTGATGCCGCTGTGGGTCAGGTGGGCAGCCTTGTCTACAAAGGTGG
>CANCOY010000091.1 GCA_947379865.1 Acetobacteraceae bacterium | reverse complement strand
CTGGCCCGGCTGGACTCGCTTGGCCTCGTCTATCCCTGTTTCTGTACCCGCGCCGATATTGCGGCGGAGGTGGCGGCCAGCCCCAGCGCCCCCCATGGCCCCGATGGCCCGCTTTATCCCGGGACCTGTCGCCACCTTTCACCGGCCGAGGCCACGGCGCGGCAGGCCAGCGGCGCCCCCTTTGCCCTGCGTCTGCACATGGAGGCGGCGCTGGCGCAGGCGGGCGGGGATCTGGTCTGGACCGATGTTTTTGCCGGCACCGTGGCGGCCGAGCCAGCCCGCTTTGGCGACGTGGTATTGGCCCGCAAGGAGACCCCCACCAGCTATCACCTCTCCGTGGTGCACGATGATGCGCTGGAGGGCGTCAGCCTGATCATCCGGGGCCGCGACCTGTTCGAGGCAACCCATGTGCACCGCCTGCTGCAGGCCCTGCTGGGCCTGCCGGTGCCGCTCTATGCCCATCACGATCTGCTGTGCGGCCCCGATGGCCGCCGCCTGGCCAAGCGCGACCGGGCCGAGACGCTGGCCAGCCTGCGCGCAGATGGCCTCAGCCCCGGCGACCTGCGGGCGCGGCTGGAGCCGGCATTTTCAGCAGCGCTGGAGGGAATCCTGTCAGCGCTGGCGGTGGCTCAGTCTTAGAAGGGCTATGGCCCGCCCGCCTGCGGCAATGCCACGGGCTGGCCATGGGGTGTGGCCCGATAGGCCTCGCGCCAGGCTTCCGTCCGGCTGTCGAGGTCGGTGCTGCTGCTCAGGCCCTTCTCCAGAACCAGCCGCTCCAGCGCCACCAGCCAATGCTGCCAGTACTGGCTGCCGTCGTCCGGTTCACCGCGCGCGGCCGCCTCGGCCAGCACGGCCCCCAGGGTTCCGGCCCATTCCGGCCAGGTGAAGCGACCGGAACGCGACAGGTCAACCGCAAGGGCAAAGGCCTGTGCCTGCCAGGGTTCGGCAAACAGCACGCCGTCGCCATCGCGCGGCAGGCGCGGCAGGGCGTCGAGCAATGCGGGCTCAGGAAGTCTTGCCATGATCGTCTCCGGCGGGATCCAGATAGGACTCCCAGAGGTCGAGGGAGAGCGTGTCGGTGGCGCCCGCCTCTGGCCCCCACAGGTCACGGGCGGTGAAGCGCACGGTATAGAGCGGCTGCGGCTGTTCGCCGGCGCCATGGGCATTGGTATCGGGCAGGACATGGGCGCCGTGGTAGAGCACCACCACCCCCCTAGCCCCGCGCACATAGCGCGGCAGGCGGGTATGGCCTGCGGGATTGAGGGTGCGGGCCCGCACCTGGTCGCCCATGGCAAAGCGCGGCGCAGCCGTCGCCGGCCTCTCGGACGGGAAGCCCGCGGCAAGGATGGCGGGCACCGCGCCGGGGCCAAAGGGCGGTTCTGCCCTGGGCACGGCGGGATCGGCACGCCCGGTGCTGAGTTCCTGCGCCGAGACGACCCCGTGGGAGACGGCCAGCGCCTCAAACGCTGTCAGCCAGCGCTCGAAATAGCTCATGCGCAGATAGTCGGCGGGCGGAATGCACTCAAGCCCGTGGCGATGGGTGTCGATCGGCCAGCGGGCCGTGGCCATCACCATGGCAAAGACGCGCTTCTCCCAGGCGGCGTGGAAGACGGGCTCATCCGCCTCGGACAGGACCGGGCCAAAGCCCTGCATGCCCCCCATGTCGTGGACGCCATTCATGGCCGCACCTCGGCAGGGGCCTCGGCGGGGGCCTCTGAGGGTCGGGCGGCATCGCCCACGCCAATCATGGCATTGCGGCCGACGAGGCCCGCCAGCGCCTCCTCGTTCAGGTGCTCGGTGCCTGGCGGCCGTTCCGGCAGCACGAGATAGCGGATCTCGGCGGTGCTGTCCCACACCCGCACCTCGACCTCTGGCGGCACCGCCACCCCAAAGTCGGCGAGCACACCGCGCGGGTCGATCACCGCGCGCGAGCGATAGGCCGCAGACTTGTACCAGACCGGGGGCAGGCCAAGGACCGGCCAGGGATAGCAGGAGCACAGCGTGCAGACGACGAGGTTGCGGACGGCCGGCGTGTTCTCCACCACCACCATGTGTTCACCCTGCGCGCCCGAATAGCCGAATTCCGCAATGGCAGCGGTGGCGTCTGCCAGCAGGCGACGCCGGTAGTCGGGGTCGGTCCAGGCCTTTGCCACGACCCGTGCGCCATTGCGCGGGCCGATCCGGGTCTCATAGGCGTCGACCAGGGCATCGAGGGCGGCCGCATCGACCACACCCTTTTCCACCAGCAGCGATTCCAATGCCTTGACGCGCAGCGCCGGCTCCGACGGCGGATGCTGGTGGTCATGGCCGTGATCATGGCCGTGATCATGATCGTGATCGTGATGATGCCCGTGGTCGTGGTGATCATGATCATGGTGATCGTCGTGATCGTGCTCGCTCATTGTCCCCCTCACGCAGGCATCCGGCCTTCTGCCCAAGTGTTACACGGATTTGCGGCTCGCCCGCCAGAGACTGTCCATGTGGGGGTCGGCAGGCCGGCTCGGGCCTGTCGGCGCTGGCGGTGCCGCGCCCTCTTGGCTAGTCTGCCTCCAGACGCCGGGAGGAGAACAGCATGCAGGCCGAGCAGATCATCGAATACGGGGCACCCCTTGCCAGCCATACCCTGGCGCCCCCCGTGCCCCAGGGCACCGAGGTGCTGGTGAAGATCAGCCGGTGCGGCGTCTGCCATTCCGACGTGCATATCCACGATGGCCATTTCGACATGGGCGCCGGCAACAAGGCCGACATCCGCGCCGGCCGCACCCTGCCCTTCACCCTTGGCCACGAGATCGTGGGCGAGGTGGTGGCCCTTGGCCCCGAGGCGACGGACGTGAAGCTGGGCGACCGCCGGGTGGTCTATCCCTGGATCGGCTGCCGCAGCTGCCCCACCTGCAAGCGTGGGCTGGAGCATCTGTGCCCCAAGCCGCGCAATCTGGGCGTCAATGTGGATGGCGGCTTTGCCAGCCATGTGATCGTGGCGCACCCGCGCTATCTGCTGGATTACAGCGGCATCCCGGAAGACATCGCCGGCCCCTATGCCTGTTCCGGCCTGACGGCCTTTGGCGCGGTCAAGAAGGTGCTGCCAGCGGGTGCCGGTGACCCGGTGCTGATCATCGGCGCCGGCGGCGTGGGCATGATGGCGATCCAGATCTTCAAGGCCCTGTCGGGCCAGGCACCCTTTGTGGTGGACATCGACCCCGTGAAGCGCGAGGCCGCCCTGGCCGCCGGTGCTGCCGCCGTCTTTGACCCCACTGACGAGCGCGCCACCATCAGCGAGATCAACAAGGCCACTGGCGGCTGCCATGGCGTGGTCGATTTCGTGGGCGCCGAGGCCACCACCCGCATCGCCACCAAGGCCCTGCGGCGCGGCGGCCGGGCGGTGATCGTGGGCCTGTTCGGCGGCATGTATCAGCTGCCGATCCCCATGTTCCCGTGGAACGAAATCTCCATCGGCGGCTCCTATGTGGGCAGCCTGGCCGAGATGGAAGAACTGCTGGCCCTGGTAAAGGCCGGCAAGATCGCCCCCATCCCCGTCACCCTGCGCCCGCTGTCCGACGCCTCGAAAAGCCTCGACGACCTGCGCGCCGGCAAGGTGGTCGGCCGGGTGGTGCTGACGACGTAACAGACGGGATGAAGCAACGCGGCGGGGGCCGCTAGCAAATCCTTAACGCAACAGACGGATGCTTGTGTTCTCGGGCCGGTGCCCGGCAGCACGGCTCCCAAAGGTGAGGACCCCATATGGCCCCCGACGCATTCCTGGCCCATCTGGCCGACATTCTGGAAACCGATGCGCCCCTGACCCTTGAGACCGTCCTCGACGGGCTGAAGGAATGGGATACGCTGGCCCGCGACGGCGTGATCGCCTTTGCAGCCGAAACCCTCGGCCTCACCCTGGAGGCCGAGGAAATAGACGGCTGCCTGAGGGCGCACGACCTGTTCGTGCTGATCGGCCGCAGCGCGCTCGGCTGAATGAAGAACGGGGCCTGAAGAACTGCACCTGAGGGATGGGGGCCACCCCCGCCCTCAGGCGTTTCGGCGCGCGACGTAGATCGAACCGACACTGAGCGCGAGCAGGGCGAGCGCCAGAGGGGCAAACGACACCCGAAGCACGGTGTCCCAGCCATAGGATGTCAGCAGGCCGCCGGACGAGAACGAGCCGACGGCCATTGCCCCGAACACGATGAAGTCGTTGAGCGACTGCACCCGCGTCCTCTCCTCGGGCCGGTGGCTTTCAAGGACAAGCGCCGAGGCGCCGACGAAGCCGAAATTCCAGCCGACCCCAAGAAGGACAAGGCTTGTCCAGAAATGCCCGACGTCGGTTCCGGCAAGGCCAACTGCAGCGGCGGCGGCCAGCAGCCCCAGGCCGGTGGCGACAACCCTGGGGGCACCGAAGCGGGCGATCAGGTGGCCCGAAAAGAAGCTCGGCGCGAACATCGCAATGATGTGCCATTGCAGGCCAAGGTTCGACGAGGTGAGCGGCAGGCCGCACAGCCGCATGGCAAGCGGCGCTGATGTCATGATGAAGTTCATGGTCGTATAGGCGACAACCCCGCAGACCACGGCGACGACGAAGCTTGGTTGCCTCAGCACAATCCCAAGGGGGCGCCCGCCCTGCGCCTCCGCCGCCGTCGGGGTGGGCGCTCGCACGTCCTTGAGGATGAACCCGCTCACGATGGCGACCGCCGCCTGCGCCAGAAAGGTTATGGCGAACTGATGCGGCTGCCAGAGGTCCATGGTGAAGGTAACGAGCTGCGGACCAAGAATGCCCGCAAACACACCACCAGCCATGACGATGGAAAGGGCGCGGGCGCGGCGCTCTGCCGGCACGCAGTCGGCGGCAGCAAAGCGGAAGGACTGGACGACGGCGCCATAGGCCCCGGCAAAGAAGGTTGCGGCACAGAAAATCCAGAACGCGCCAAGCAGGATCGCAAGGGCCGCAAGCAGGCCGGCGACCACCCCGCAGGCGGTCCCGGCGAGGAAGGCCCCGCGCCTGCCATAGCGCTGGGCGAGCATACCTGCCGGCAGGGTTCCCATCGCCATGCCCACCACGAAGACCGAAACCGGCAGGGTGGCAAGCGCCTTGGCAGGCGCAAGGAGGTCGCCGACGATGGCGCCCGTCGTAAAGACGATGGCGGCGTTGGCGCCTGCCAGCGCGGACGCCACCGACAGGCGCAGAACGTCAGCGTCCCCAGACCTTCGGGCGGCGGCAATGTCGGTGTCGATGTCAGCGTGTAACATAATGGTTTTCCCCATTTGGCGCGGCGTGCCCCTTGTGCGGCATGCCCTCGTTCGGCATCCCGCGCTACCGCTTCCAGTCCTATAAATCAGTGTTGCGCGGCTTCTCCCAGCATTTGGCGGCGCGTGTCCATGCGGTCGTAATGAGCCCGCTTCTCGACGATCTTTCCATCAGCGATGCGCAGCAGCATCATGAAGGACGTCCGGACGTGCCGGCCCGCGGCGGGAATGCCCGGGAAGTCACCCGTCTGGGTCGCATCGAAGATGATATAGGCGGCGACCTGGTCACCCTCGGCCACGATCCGCTCGACCGTGAACCTGAAGCCTCGGAAGGCTTCAAACTTGGGCTTTTCTGACGCGATGAAGGCGGCCGCACCCTGGATGGGTGTCTCCATCTGCGGATAGAAGACGAAGTCCGGATGGCAGAGGGAGGCCACCGTATCATAGTCGCCGCGCTCGATCGCCGCGTAGAACGCACGGACAATCTTCTTGTTCTCCTCGATGGAGGTCTGGTGCGGCTTGGCCGCCGTCTTGGCTGCGGGAGCCTTCGCGGGGGCCTCGAAGTGGTAGATCTCCCCGTCGGCGGGGACGAGGACGCGCGCACGGCTCATGGCGGTTTCGGTGATGTAATCGTTCAGGTCCTTGCGTGTCTGGGTGGCATGGTTGATGGTTTCCATGTGGCTGCCGATCACCTTGGCCGCCGGCGCAAGGCGATAGGCGCGAAGCAGATCTTCCTTGCCCATGATGATCGCCCCCTCGAAGCCGGTAACGCGCGCATAGGCGGTGTTGAGAATGATCGCATCGGGTTTCCAGCGGGTGATCGCCGCCTCGACAGTGGCATTCCAGATCGTGTCGCCCGCCACATAGACGGTGGCACTGCCCGGCCGCTCGAAGACGATGCCCATTGCCTCGCCAAGCAGGGGTCCGAGCGGGCTCGCCATCATCTGGTCGGTGCCGTGCTGGCCCCCGATCTTGTGCAGGCGTGTGCCGTTGAAAACCGTATCGTCCGTCATGACCCGGACGTTGGTGAAACCATCCTTGGCGATGGTCGCAGCGTCCGCCGCATTCTGGGCAAAGATGACGGCGCCCTTGGGCAGGTTGGCCCGCGCGGCATCGTCCCAATGGTCGAGATGGGTGTGGGTGACGATGATCGCGGTCGCCTTCATTGCCTCCTCGACCGGCATCGGCAGGTCGACGAGCGGCCAGCGCTTCTCGCTGTTGTAGGTGCCCGCGAAACCCTCATAGGCGTCCTTCTTGCCCAGCAGCGGATCGACGAGGAAGGTGGTCCCGGCATAGGTCACCTTGATCGTCGCATTGCGGATCTGCTGGAAATCGACGGTGTTGGGTTCAGCCTCGACCCGTGGTGCAGCGGCGCAGACGAGGACGAGGGCCGCACCGAGGGCCGCCAGCCTGCGGAATTTTTCGACGTTCATGGGGGGGGCTCGCGGGTTGGAGGAATTTGGACTATTCGGTCCAAAATAGCTGATGCCCATCGCCCGTCAAGGAACCCCGGTTCAGTCGAGGTTGGAGAGCAATACCGTTAGCGCCTCGTCGAGCATTGCCCGATCAGCACCAGCGCGAACCAGCGCCTGAAGCCCAGGAAACGCGACCGAGAAAAGGGTCGCGATCTGCCGGGGTGTACGCTGATTGCGGATGGATCCGTCCGCCTGCCCCCGGGCAATGACCTCGGCAAAGGCGTCGACCCCACTGTCAACGTCGGCAAGGAGGCGTTGGCGGACATCTGCGTCGCGGGGGGCCATCTCGACGAGCTGGCATACGGCGAGGCAGCCAAAGGAATAGTCAGGATCGCGGTCGCGGGCGACGATGCGGCGGAAATAGGTCTCTAGGGCGTCGCGTCCTGTGCCCCTGGAGACAATGGTGCGGAATTCGCCGAACTGTTCTTCGCGATAAGCGTCGAGCGCGGCGAGGAAAAGATCCCGTTTGCCCCCAAAGGTCGCATAAAGGCTGCTCTTGCTCAGGCCAGTTGCCGCGAGCAGGTCTACTAGCGCGGTCGCCTCATATCCCTGACGCCAGAAAAGCCGCATCGCGGCCCTCAGGGCCTCGGATGTGTTGAATTCCTGCGGTCTGCCCATGGCGGGATTGGCCCTTGATTGCGCCCGGGAATTGGGGACCGATTGGTCCCGATAGTCAACGAGAACCCGGGGGGCAGCGCAACGCCGCCCGCCGGGCTGATACCTGATTACGCCGTCGTCTCGTCCACCAGGGCGACGATGTCGGCCATGATGGCGTTGAGCTGGTAGTTCTTGGGCGTGTAGATGCGGGCAACACCCGCCGCCTTCAGGGTGACTTCGTCTTCGGGCGGGATGATGCCGCCGACAATCACCTGCACGTCGCCAAGGCCGGCGGCGCGCATGCGGTCCATCACGTCGGTGACGAGGGCCACATGGCTGCCCGACAGGATCGACAGGCCCACCACGTGCACGCCTTCTTCCAGCGCCGCATTCACGATCTGGGCAGGGGTTGAGCGAATGCCGTCATAGACGACTTCCATGCCCGCATCGCGCGCCTTCACCGCAATCTGTTCGGCGCCATTGCTGTGGCCATCAAGGCCGGGCTTGCCCACCAGGAACTTCAGGCGGCGGCCAAGACGGGCGCTGACGGCCTCCACCCGCGCCCGCACCGGGCCAAGATCACCACCGCCAGACGAGGCGGCGCGGGCCACGCCCGTGGGGGCGCGGTATTCGCCAAAGACCTCGCGCAGGGTCTCGCCCCATTCGCCGGTCGTAACACCCGCATGGGCGCAGGCGATGGAGCTTTCCATCATGTTGCGGCCCTCAACCGCCGCACGGCGCAGTTCGGCCAGAGCGGCTGCCGCCTTGGCGCCATCGCGCTGGTCGCGCCAGGCCTGCAGGCGGCCGATCTGCTCGCGCTCGGCGGCCTCGTCCACGGTCTGGATCAGGCCCTCGCCGGTGGAAAGCGGGCTTGGTGCCGTCTCGACAAAGCGGTTGACGCCCACCACCACCTGCTCGCCACCCTCGATGGCGGCCAGGCGCCTTGCATTGGCCTCCACCAGGCGCTGTTTCATGTAACTGGTCTCGACCGCCGCAATGGCGCCGCCCATGGCGTCGATGCGGGCGAGTTCCTCCATGGCTGTTTCCTTCAGCTCACGGACCTTTGCCTCGATCACCGGGCTGCCGGTGAAGAGGTCGCCGAATTCCAGCAGGTCGGTCTCATAGGCGAGGATCTGCTGGCAGCGCAGGCTCCACTGCTGGTCCCAGGGGCGCGGCAGGCCCAAAGCCTCGTTCCAGGCGGGCAGCTGCACCGAGCGGGCGCGGGCGTCCTTGGAGAGGGTAACCGCCAGCATCTCAAGCAGGATGCGATAGACATTGTTCTCGGGCTGCGGCTCCGTCAGGCCGAGCGAGTTCACCTGCACGCCATAGCGGAAGCGGCGCATGCGCTCGTCCGTCACGGCATAGCGCTTCTCCGTGATCTCGTCCCACAGTTCGGTGAAGGCCCGCATCTTGCAGATTTCGGTAACAAACCGGATGCCGGCGTTCACAAAGAACGAGATGCGGCCCACCACCTTGGGGAAGTCGGCGTCGGGCACCTGGCCGCGCGCCTTCACCTCGTCCAGCACGGCGATGGCGGTGGCCAGCGCATAGGCCAGTTCCTGCACCGGCGTGGCGCCCGCTTCCTGCAGATGATAGGAGCAGACGTTCATGGGGTTCCACTTGGGAACGTCGCGATAGGTAAAGCTGATGACGTCGGCGATCATCCGCATGCTGGGCCCCGGCGGGAAAATATAGGTCCCGCGCGAGAGATATTCCTTCACGATGTCGTTCTGGGTGGTGCCGGCAAGCTCGGACCGCGCCACGCCCTGTTCCTCGGCGGCGGCGATATAGAGGGCCAGCAGCCAGCCTGCCGTGGCGTTGATCGTCATGGAGGTGTTCATGCGGGCCAGCGGAATGCCGTCGAACAGGGTGCGCATGTCGCCCAGATGGCCCACGGGCACGCCCACCTTGCCCACCTCGCCCCGCGCCAGCACATGGTCGGCGTCATAGCCGGTCTGGGTGGGCAGGTCGAAGGCCACCGACAGGCCGGTCTGGCCCTTGGCCAGATTGGTGCGGTAGAGCGCATTGGAGGCAGCGGCCGAGGAATGGCCAGAATAGGTGCGGATCAGCCAGGGCTGCTCGCGCTCCACCGAAGATGTCCCCGTGCCCTGTGTCTTGCCATCAGCCATCACTTCGCCCTCGCAATAGAAACACCAGACCGCAAAAACCTAAGGCTGGCGCGCCTGCCTGATGTTTGTTGGTCACGCTATAGGCGATTGTGTGCTGCGGTGCAAAATAAACTTGCAACATGATCGTCACTCGCGGAATCATGCCGGTCAGAACGCCGGGCGGCCACGCCGCGAAATAAAATTTCGTGGTGGCGCCTTCTGCTTTCCATTGCGACCGCCGGGGGGCGGCCACAGCGGGGAGCGGGGGGATGGCCGATCCGGACACCTGGCGGCACGCAAGATGCCGCATCCACTGTCCCAGCTCGAGAGGCAGGAGTTAGAAGATGGCGAGTTCCCAGCCGGCCAAGGCCGCACCGTCCCACGATGGACCGCTCAAGGACCTCTATGAGGTTGGCGAGATCCCCCCCCTCGGTCATGTTCCCAAGAACATGTATGCCTGGGTGATCCGCCGCGACCGCTGCGGCCCGCCCGAGACGGCCATGCAGATCGAGGTGATGCCGGTCCCCGAGATCGACCCCGACGAGGTGCTGGTGCTCGTGATGGCCGCCGGCGTCAATTACAACGGCGTCTGGGCTGCTCTGGGCACGCCCATGTCCACCTTCGACGTGCACAAGAAGGACTATCACATCGTCGGCTCCGACGCGTCTGGCGTGGTCTACAAGGTTGGCAGCCGCGTGAAGCGCTTCAAGGTTGGCGATGAGGTGGTGATCCACTGCAACCAGGACGACGGCGACGACGAGGACTGCAACGGCGGCGATCCGATGAATTCGTCCAGCCAGCGCATCTGGGGCTATGAGACCGCCGACGGGTCCTTTGCCCAGTTCACCAAGGTGCAGGCCCGCCAGTTGATGCCGCGCCCGCGCCACCTGACCTGGGAAGAATCCGGTTGCTACGTTTTGACGCTGGCCACCGCCTATCGCATGCTGTTTGGCCACAAGCCCCATGTGCTGTCGCCGGGCCAGAACGTGCTGGTCTGGGGCGCCTCTGGCGGCATCGGCTCAATGGCGGTGCAGCTGGCCGCCGTCACCGGGGCGCATGCCATCGGCGTCATCTCTGACGAGGAGAAGCGCGAGTTCGTGCTGTCGCTGGGCGCCAAGGGCGTGATCAACCGCAACAATTTCAATTGCTGGGGACAATTGCCGCCGGTGCTGGACGCGGGCCAGTACGCGGCCTACCTCAAGGAAGTGCGCAACTTCGGCAAGGCCATCTGGGACATCACCGGCAAGGGCAATGACGTTGAAATCGTGTTCGAGCATCCGGGTGAATCGACATTTCCGGTCAGCTGCTTCGTGGTCAAGCGGGGCGGCATGGTCGTGATCTGTGCTGGCACCACGGGCTATAACCTGACGCTCGACGCGCGCTTCCTCTGGATGCGCCAGAAGCGCGTGCAGGGCAGCCACTTCGCGAACCTGCTGCAGGCCAGCGAGGCGAACCGTCTTGTCATCGACCGCCGGATCGACCCCTGCATGTCCGAAGTCCTGTCGTGGGATGATATCCCGCGCGCGCACACCAAGATGTGGAAGAACCAGCACAAGCCCGGAAACATGGCTGTGCTGGTCTCCGCCCGCTATCCGGGCCTGAGAACGATCGAGGATTGTATCGAGGCTGGCCGGGAGTAATCCCGGCCACCACCGCCCCTCTTTCTGGCCTTTGACCTTAGGGAAGATGAACCGATGAACGCCGCCACTGCCGAAAAGCTGCCCCTGCCCGCCGATCCCCTCAACCTGACTGAACAGGCGCGTCAGGCCCTTTCCGCAGCCGAAACGCTGCTGGCAGCGGCCCGCGCTGGCGTCGAAACCAAGGTCGTCAAGGGCGGCCGGGTTGATGCCAAGGCCGTTGAGGTGGAGCAATACGCCGTTCATGGCTATGCCTGGGCCGCCACTTATATCGAGGCCCTGCGCCAGCTGCTGGGTTGGTCCGATGCCCTGGCCAGCGAAGGCCGGGGCGGCGAACTGGAGGGCCTGATCCTGCAGGCGGGCTTTGGTGAATACCTTGGCCAGCTGGCCGGCGGCATTGCCATGAGCCAGGGCGAAGTGGTGCGCATGGCCGACATGGGAGTCGCCGCCAGTGCACTGGCCGCCTTTGCCGCCAACCCCGCCGTTGCCAGCCTGATTGCCGGTGGCAACACCGCCGAGGTGCGCGCCCGCATCGCCGACCTGGTCAAGGACGGCCTGGTGCAGGGCTTTGGCGACCAGGGCCTGGACGAGACGCTGGGCATGGTACGCGACCAGTTCCGCCGCTTTGCGGACGAGCGGGTGATGCCCTTTGCCCACCAGTGGCACCTTGACGACCAGCTGATCCCCATCGAGATCATCCAGGAGATGGGCGATCTGGGCGTCTTTGGCCTGACCATCCCCGAGGAATACGGCGGCCATGGCATGGGCAAGGGCGCCATGTGCGTCGTCTCTGAAGAGCTGAGCCGGGGTTATATCGGCGTCGGCTCGCTCGGCACCCGTTCCGAGATTGCAGCCGAGCTGATTCTGGCCGGCGGCACCGAGGCGCAGAAGCAGGAATGGCTGCCCAAGCTGGCCTCGGCCGAGATCCTGCCCACCGCCGTCTTTACCGAGCCGAACACCGGTTCCGACCTTGGCTCGCTGCGCACCCGCGCCGTGAAGGACGGTGACGTCTATCGCGTGACCGGCAACAAGACCTGGATCACCCACGCGGCCCGCGCCGACGTGATGACCCTGCTGGCCCGCACCAATCCGGACGAGGCGGGCTACAAGGGCCTGTCCATGTTCCTCGCCACCAAGCCGCGCGGCGACTGCGAGAACCCGTTCCCCGCCGAGGGCATGACCGGTGGCGAGATCGAGGTGCTGGGCTATCGCGGCATGAAGGAATACGAGATCGGCTTCGACGGCTTCACCGTGTCGGCAGAAAATCTGCTGGGCGGTGTCGAGGGTCAGGGCTTCAAGCAGCTGATGACCACCTTCGAGAGCGCCCGCATCCAGACGGCGGCCCGCGCCGTTGGCGTGGCCCAGTCGGCCCTGGAATATGGCCTGCGCTATGCGCTGGACCGCGTGCAGTTCGGCAAGGCCACGATCAATTTCCCCCGCGTCCATGGCAAGCTGGCCTGGATGGTGGTGGAGATCATGATCGCCCGCCAGCTGACCTACTTCTCCGCCCGCGAGAAGGACGCCGGCCGCCGCTGCGACCTTGAGGCAGGCATGGCCAAGCTGCTGGCCGCCCGCGTTGCCTGGGCTGCGGCCGACAACGCCGTGCAGATCCACGGCGGCAATGGTTATGCGCTTGAGTACCCCATCAGCCGCGTGCTCTGCGACGCGCGCATCCTGAATGTGTTCGAGGGTGCGGCCGAGATCCAGGCCAATGTCATCGCCCGCCGCCTTCTCGAAGGCGCCAACTGAGGCAGCGTAAAACCCGGGACGGGTGCAGGACCTCTGCACCCGTCCCGGGGGCGGTTTCAGGCCGCGATGGACGTGGTCGTTCCGGCGTTCTGATTTCCTGCCAGCCCCGACGAGGCGTTGTAGGCGGAAATCGCCTCCGTGAGCTTCTTGATCAGCTTGTCGAGGGCGTCATTGCCGGAGGCAGGTCCGGCGGCATCTGTCGAAGATGCGGTCAGCGTCTTTAACAGCTTATCGAGTGCCGTGTGGTCGCCGGCCGTGGCTGAACCGGTCGATGCAACGGCGGCTGAGGACGAGCTCTCCGATGCCCGGATGGACTTTATTCCAGACACCAGCTGATCCTTGGTCAGGCCGTTGGTGCTAGTGCCGCCAAGTTGGCTCCACAAGTCGGTTGCCTGAGTGTCAGTCATGCTGGCCGGCTTGACCGCCATGAACTCCGCCTGGGTCACCGTTCCATCGCCATTACTGTCCAGCTTGCTGAAGAGCTGGGTCGCGCGTCCGCCGCCAGACCCAGGCGCGCCATGGACCCCATGATGACCGCCCTCGCCACCCTCGCCACCCTGCCCGGCCTGACCACCCTGAATCTGGGTCAGTGCCGCGTGCATGAGGTCGGACATCTGCTGGGAAAGGGCATCAATGCCCACCGCACCCTTGCCAGACGAGTCAAGTTTGCTGAACAGGCTGGTGGCCTGCGCCTCCGTCGCGCCCTTGGGACGCCCGGCAACAAATTCCGCCTGGCTGATGCTGCCATCGCCATTGCTATCGATGCGTTTCAGAAGTTGCGCCATATAGGGATTGCTTGAGCCTGAGCCCGAGATTGCTCCTACCATTTTCGTCTCCGTTCAACTGGGGACGCTCCTCACGCCCCACATTGTTTCACGCAGCCCAGGGAAAAAACATGCGTAAGTAATTGAAAATAAAAGACTTTTCTGGAAATTTGAACAGATCCAACCCGCAACGGATAAATCCGGTGCAGGCGCGATAATCACAAGCAAGTTTTGGGCCAGTCAAGAATCTGTTGCCTTCCACCACACAGGATGGCTTGGCACGGCAGAAAATACTCAAGACCACGTTTAAGACTGCAAGCAAATGAGCGGTGCCGCCGTGCAAACAAGCAACAGACAGAGGGCAGCAAAACTTGATCACAGGCGCTGAAGACGGGGATGACGGCGACTTGATGTCCCGTGTTGCCGGAGGCGACAAGGCGGCGCTGCGAGAGCTGATGGCGCGACATGCCAGTCGCATGCTGAAACTTGGGGAACGGGTTACAGGAAATGCGGCCGATGCGGACGAGATCGTGCAGGAAACCTTCGTCAAGGTCTGGCGCATGGCGCCGGACTGGCGGACGAACGGGCCAGCGAAACTTTCA
>CANCOY010000090.1 GCA_947379865.1 Acetobacteraceae bacterium | reverse complement strand
AGGAACTACTGAAAGCATTGTGTGCAAGCGGCCGGTTCCCGGTCCCTGCCACTCAGGAGGTTTCCCTTGGCACCCGAACAAGTTTTTTTGACCCTGCCCGAAGCAGCGGATTTTCTGCGGATATCGAGGTCTGCCCTGTACCGGCATATGACCTCAGGCTTGATCCCGGCCCGAAAGCTGGGGCGGCGCGTCCTGGTTGCACGCGCCGATCTTGAGCGGATGGCTGAAGGTCTGCCCCGCGCCAACGTCAAGACGGCGGCGTAATCATGGAACGCTTTACAGCACGCGAAATGGAGATGCAGCGGCGCGTCAATGCACGGGCGGTTGCCCCGATCTTGGCGCAGGCGGTGTTGGCACTGCCACCCCATCGCCTGAAGGCATTCATCACAGGGGCGGTTCCGACGTTCTGCACCCGGGCGGAAGCCGATTCCATCTTCGCGGCAGTGCCTGAACTGCGGGGCGCGTAATGCGGGACGTTGCCCTGCCCATCCTCACCATCGCCCTGGTCGCGTCTTGCGCGGCCGCAACCATCCTATGGGCGCCCCATGGACGGGCGTCCGATGTTCTGGACGTAAGGAGGTCGCTTTGATCGTTGACGAGAGAAACCCGGCCGGGGCTGGCACCCCGAACCGGGCAGACGCAATACAGCATCAACAACATGACGAAAACACGCCCTGCGGCCCCGTGCAAGGGCTGTTCCCGGCCCTCTGGCTGGTGCGGCGCTTCGCCCTTCCCTTGCCCATGGCGGCCGTCCTGGCGTCACTGGCAGGCATTGGCCCGGAGGTGCGGCCATGAGCGAGGCGCAGACGATTACGGCGGCGCTTCGCGGCAAGTGGTGCGGGACTTATGGCATGGCCCGTTGCCCGGCGCACGATGACGGCTCGCCCTCGCTGTCAATCAAGGACGGCACTGCAACGGAACTGCTGCTGCACTGCTTCGCCGGTTGCCGGTTTCAAGATATCGCGGACGCCCTGCGGCGCATGGACCTCATGCCGGGCCGGGAGGCTGGCGACGGGCCACGCCCTGCCCGGCGGCTGGAGCCTCGCCCCGTTGACCCTGATCCCGAAGAAGAGCGCAAAGAGCGCAAGCGCAGGCGGATCCTGGCCACATGGCAGGCGGGCGAACCAGTCACGGCGGACCGGGCCGGGCGATACCTTCAGGCGCGTGGCCTGGCGATTGACAATCTGCCCCCAACCCTGCGGCAAGGCTTCTCAAAGAACGAGATAACCGGCCCGGATTTACCTTGCCTAATTGCCGCGATAGCGGGCGAGAAACCGAATGTGACCGCGATTCAGCGGATTTTTCTGACCGACGATTGGTCAAGCAAGGCCCCCTTAGGGGTGCCTAAGCAGACGCTTGGCCCCATGGGGAGCGGGGCGGTGCGGCTGGCTCTACCGGGCGAGGTCTTGGGCATTGCTGAAGGGATCGAAACCGCCCTTGCCGCGATGCAGCTGCACGGCATTCCGACATGGGCGGCGCTTATGGCCGGGCGGCTGGAGAAAATATGGATTCCGCCCCGCGTTAAGCGGCTGGTCATCTTCGCGGACAACGACAAGACCGGCCTAGAGCATGCTGTAGCAGCACGACAAGCGCACGCCGAAACGGGGCGGACTATCGAGGTAAAGGCCCCGGATCGTGAGAAATGGGACTGGGCAGACGTTGCCCTGGCGATGGCAAAGGAACGGGGCGAGGTGAAGGCATGACAGGGCCGGACATAGGCACCATGTGGGACCCTGAAATCGACAATCACGGTGGCACCGTAGACAATCCCGGCGGCACCATAATCAGGGAGGCTTACCAGCTTCATCAGCTTGACGACCTCCCCCGCTGCGAGTGGCTGGTCAAGCGGCACATCTTCCGGGATCAAATCTCATGCTGGTATGGCCCGCCGGGCTCGCACAAATCCTTTCTGATCTTTGATATGGCCCTGCACATCGCCCATGGTTGGGACTGGCATGGGGACAGGGTGCCGAAGGCGGCTGGCGTTCTGTATATCGCGGCGGAAGGCGCGTCCGGCTTCAGGGACCGTCGCGTAGCCTGGGAAAAGCATCACGGCGCCCCCATTGGAGAAACGTTGCCCTTTGTCCTGATTACGCGGCCCGTGGGAATGCTAAAAACTGAAGAGGGTGCAAGGTCCATCGTGGCAACCGCGAAGGAATGGGAAAGGGGATTTAATGTCCCCATCGGGCTGATCGTCCTCGATACCCTTAGCCAATGCAGCGTCGGTGGCGATGGAAATTCAGACAAGGACATGGGGGAATACCTGTCCCGGTGCGGCTTGGTGCGGCAGCTGACCGGCGCGCACATTCTGTCGGTCCATCACGCGGGGAAGAATGCGGCAAGCGGCCCGCGTGGCTCATCTGTGATTGCCGGCAATGTGGACACCCTAGTCTATATCGGTCCGCCCTTGGCAAGGGAGGGTGCAACGATAACCGGCACCACAGACAAGGCCCGGCGGCTCTGGCTCGACAAGCAGAAAAGTGGCCCCGATGGATGGGGCCGGGCGTTCGCCCCTTTATCCGTCCACATCGGGCAGGACGAGGATGGGGAGGACGTTTGGTCTTTCGTCACGGTTGCGTCTGACGAGGCTGTCACGACCAAGGAGGCAGACAAGAAGGCAAGAGGCCCGGCGCGGGAATTGACTGGTTACGCGAAGAAGGCCCTTGACGCTCTGGTGGACATTCTCGCCAAGCACGGCACCCGCCATGCCGGGGCGGACGGTATCCCGGCAAATGCGCAGACTGTCCCCATCGAAAAATGGCGACAAGAATTCTACGACCGCACCGGCCCAAATGACCAAGGCGAACAACGTCGAAAGGAGTTTACGAGGGCTGTCCATACCCTGATGGAACGGGGTGAAGCAGTGGCCCGATACCATGGCAACAAGGGCAACGGGACAGCCTGGAGGACGGGACAATGACCGGGACGCTGGCGAAATGTCCCGCATGTCCCGGTCCGACCAAAAATTCAGAACTGGCGGAAACGCTCACTTTTCTGATTCTACCGGGACAATTTGCTCATGTGTCCCGGTCCGGAAAGCAGGACATTTTGACCAGTTTGTCCCGTATGTCCCGGTCTGGCAGAAAATGGCGGAAACATTGGGTTTTTATGGGTTACCGGGACAATTTGCTCATGTGTCCCGTATGTCCCGCGACCGGGACACCGGGACAGGCCCCTTTAGGGGCTGTCTGTCCCGTGTCCCACCTGGTTCGCTCACGCTGTCCCGGTCCATACTTGGCCTGGCCCCGGCCTTGGCAAATCCACCTGTCGCGGGACGCCCTGGATGAAGCGGCTGAAGCGCGAAATGAAGGAAAAGTATGGTCCTTGATCAAGGCCCTTTTCTCGAGTGGCCCTCAACACAGGACGATTTGCCGGGGTCCCTGGCACCTCCCACAAAAAGGGAATTTCGGGACCCCGATATCCGGCTAGCTAAATCACACAAAATGTCTGCACTATTATTATATCTTTCAATCCGCCCCGCACCGGGACTGCAAACCACGGGTTTCAAATGTAGTATTTGGGCTGAAGCCCTTCATATCGCGGACCCTCTGGTGCGCTGGTGAACTGAAAAACAATCGCACGCCACTGCTTCCGCAGCGGACACCTCGCCCCCGAAACCCTGAAATCATGCCCCCTAGCGTTCCGGGGCGTCCCTCCCCATCCCACCATTTTTGGGCACAATAGTGGGTACAATTTTCAAAATGGCCCCTAAAAAATGGCTTAAACGCTCAACACAGGGCGGACACCCTCTCTCCGCCAAATACCCCAAAACCCGCCCTTGCAGGCGGGATTTTTTTTACCTTGGCCCCCGGTGAGCCCACCAAAGGCCGCAGTGGTTAGCCAAGATAGTACGGGAAAAAATCTTCGCATTTTCCCCAATTTTATGTATCGTGAGCGCGTGTATTGGCGGCGCTAGGCTTATAAGCAGATGGGGAGCGATTCCTATGAACGAACAGAGGCTGAGTAGTACGCGTGATTTTTTTGATGAAATTACTGAGAAATCTTATCGGCGCTTCATGGAAGGAGATGTCAATTTCCTGATGATCTATGCCATGGCTTATGGTCTGTTTCACCTGGCGGATTGGGTAAACCACTACGACATGCCTAAAGTTAAGGATAAATTTGGCGAACATATCAATAGTGGCCATGATCTTTGGCATGAAATCATCGAGAAATCCATCACAGACGCGGGTCTAATAAGAGATTTGAACAATTCAGCCAAACATGTAAAACTTGAGTTAAAGTATAATCCTTCCACAAGCATGCATTATGCCGCAAATACTTATATTTCGATGACTGGCTGGGACACAGCCAGCTATGGTGTTAGTCCTAACGGAGGCTTGGTAGAAGTAAAAATGGCCGAAGGTGGACGCGAAATCCTACTTGAGCCCGTAGCAACTAGTGTTTTCCAATTTTGGGAAGAACTCATGAATGAGTTCTATCAGAAACCACCAATGGTGTTTCCAGCTGGGTTCACCGTGCCTAGTGCAAACTCATAGATCATGAATATACATACTTGGTGGGCGGGACTGCGTTTTTTCATGTAAAAGAGGGGCAGAGAGCCACTCTGTGGACGTGTATTAATTTTCGAATAGCTATTCTGGGTACTTAAGCGGGGGAGAATTGACTACTTTGGTGTAATAAAGGCAATAAAAAATAAGAAACAGTAAAATATAAACCGACCAGAATATATCTGGTGAGATGTCGGCTTAATGGCCATGCAGATGACAAAGACGTCCGTTATTTTTTTGAATTTAAATAATTTAGGCTCAACTCCTAAAGATAAAAAAATAGAAATCTTGAACGCTATTTTTACTTGTATTTGTTCAAAGGCCTCGTTATTGATCTAGTTTCCCCTCACGCTAAGCATTAATAACTTGTTGCCCGCATCTCAGCGGTCACCTTCGCGACCAAGGCTGCTGGCAGCCCGAAGAAGTCGAAGAGCGCATAAAGAGGTTCCAGCAGTGGGAGCAAGATTTCTGGCAGGTTCGCGTCGATAGCACCTGCCTCAATCATGGTCGACAAGCTGATCATATCCTGCCTAGTAACATGCCCATCGAAGAGAAGCTCGCGGCCGCTCAAGCTAGTCAGCTCGCGTCCTTTGAGGCCATCATAGTGCACCTTGAAATTGATGGTCGCAGGTCCCTCAACCAAAGCTGCCGCCAGGCTACGGGCATGCATCAGCACCTCACCAGTCCTCCAGATAGGTAGGGTGATGTCGAGAACTGTGCCCGGCAATGCCGGTGCTCGGCCGCTCCAGCTTTCAGGTCCGTCTTCTTGATACCCACGCAACAAGAAGGCAAAGCCATCAGGCGAGATACACCAGAAATCAGAATGCGCAGCATCACGAAGACCCCAGCGGTCTTCGTTATCTGCACCGAGCCAGCATTCGATGGCACCATCAAAAAGGTACGGCGTAATGCCGCGACGCGTAGGATACCAAAAAGGGGGCCAACCGGAATGCCGTACGACAGACCGCTGGATCTTATCGGCAAAAGCTGCGCCTTGCAGATTTCTAAGATTGCCACCCAGTTCATACGCAAACCAGTGGTAGCCTTGAGGGCATCGAGCGGGATCGTCTGCGTCAAGTTGGTCGCGCAGTTCGTGCCAGCGCGCGAGGCATCGTTCAATCCATGTGTCGAGCCGCGCTGGCGCTGATGGTGCGGCTATCTGCGGTACCGCGCCAGTGATAAGGGCGCGTATCTGATCAAACAACTCGTCCCGCCGGTTGACCAGGCATCGGCCCAGTAGATCGTCCCAGTCCTGCGCGCTTCCCGGCACTTCGCTACGCGGACCAGGCTTACGAATATAGATACTGTTCTGGACCACGGTCTGGCCATTGGGTCCGCCTCGGCGTGATCGGATCGGAACTCGATGTCCGCCCGGCACCACAATGACTGGAAACAGCGCCCCAGCGGGGTTGGGCACGAGGTGAACTACGCAGTGGAATGACGGATCTGCATAGTGCTGGATGATCCCGTTGATACCATCCTGATTATAACCATCAAGCGTTACGGGCCTGCCTCGTGCCTCAATTGCCGAACCGCCGACCTCTTCCAGCCCCAGTACGATAAACCCGCCGCCATGATTGGCTAATGCAAGTGCAGCCTTGGCAAAGGTCGCCTTGGCATCGTTGTCCCGCGTTAGATCCAGCCAGTTCTTAATCTCAAGGCCTAAATCCTCACGCGGATCAATCAGCAGATCGGCAAGGCGGTCACGGCTGAATTGCGGAACCATGTCAGTGCACCTCGGCGGCAAGGAAAGGATCGTTCCGAGTCCTATTTTTGCCCACATTCACTTATAAAATCTGAATTTCCAGCAACCTCACCCCAGCCATGGGGCTCTAGGCACAGCGCCATGTCTGCGCTGATGGTGGCCGCGGGCGCTCGTACGTTGGAAGGGGTGGTCTGGTAAGGGTCCCACCCCTGCGTCCTCTCTTCCAAAAGCACCACAGTGGTGTTATAGAGGGTTATGAGCGAAAAGCGAAAGCCCGCTTATGACATTGAGCTGGTCAAGGCCGCCTTCTCGACGGTCGAGAACCTCAATATCACGGGCTCCGCTCTGCGAGGAGCCGCTTCGCTTGGTTTTGGACGGAGCGACATCGTCTCGACCATCCAGAGGATCAGGCGACCTCATTTTTATAAGTCCATGACATCCCATGCCGATCATCGGGTCTGGCAGGATGTCTATCATGTGCCCTCTGAGCAGGGGGTCTTGTACGTCAAGTTTACGGTCGGCGTCGTGACCGAATTCTTGCTTCTGTCGTTCAAGGAGAAGGACGATGACTAATCCCACCTGCCCGGAAACGGGCCAGCCGATGTTCCGCGACACGCGCCCGATGACCATCGCCTACAAGGCGCGTGAAGCCACCTTCGACATGCCCGGCTGGTATTGCGCCGCGAGCGACGAGAGCATGCACACCGGTGACGACATGAAGGTCTCTGACCGGGCTCTTAATCGGCTCAAGGCCCAGGTTGAAGGACTGCTTGAGCCCGAGGCGGTGCGGCGCATCAGAAAGCGGCTGCGCCTCACCCAGAAGGACGCGGGCCGGCTGATCGGGGGTGGCCCCAACGCCTTCCAGAAGTACGAGAGTGGCGATGTGCTGGTCAGCCACGCGGTGGTGAGTGCCCTGCTGCTGCTCGACCGGGACCCGTCCGGGCTCGCGGTGTTGACGCAGCGGGCGGACAAGAAGGTGACCGGTGGGAGCGTTTAAGCGCGGCCTCTCCCCCACCATATTCCTCAATGAGTGGCGAAAATTAATCTTTCAGATAGGTTAATTTCCTGCCCTGTTGCTCGGGGTAAAGATCCAGGCGCGTTGGGTCAAATGGCCTCCGGCAATCCCGGGGCGGTTCAGAGAGTCATCCTGATGAAGATACCCGCCCCCGCAATATCCGTGGCAGAGCGCATTGCCATGGCCACGCGTTGCCATGATTGCGATACAATCCCAAAGGTTACAGACGCTGGCCTTTTCTTTGAAGACGGGACCGGGCGTCGGCTGCAGGTCATGCACAACGGGCTGCGCATCCTCGCTGATGGATATTACGGGCCCTGGATGACGGATCTGATCCGGCTGTGCAAAGGCCATCACGAACCCCAGGAAGAACGCATATTCCATGAAGTTGTCCGCAGGCTGCCGGACAATGCAACGATGATAGAACTGGGAGGGTACTGGAGCTATTACAGCTTGTGGTTCCTCATGGACCAACCCGACCGCAGCGCCACGGTGCTTGAGCCGGAGCCTGTGCATCTGGACGTCGGCCGGACCAATGCCCGCCTGAACGGGCTTGCACCTGAGTTTCTGCATGGCTTTGCAGGTGCTGCCCCGGCGAAGGTGGCGCCATTTTGCGGCGGCGCCTCAGGCAAGTTGATGTTGCCCCGCTTCTCGGTTGAAAAACTGATGGACCGCAAGCGGTTGCGCTATCTAAACCTTCTCCACTGCGACATTCAGGGTGCCGAAGTGGAGGTGCTTGACTCCTGCCGGGCGTTGTTCCGACAGCGACGGATCGGGTGGGTTTTCGTGTCGACCCACGCGCATGGCATCAGTGGCGATCCTCTCACCCACCAGCGCTGCCTCAATATCCTGCGGGATTGTGGCGGCATCATCGAAGTGGAACACGACGTACACGAATCCTTCAGTGGCGACGGCCTGATCGTGGCGCGCTTCGGTGCGCCGCCTGCAGGCTGGACGCCGGTGCAACTGACGCACAATCGTCACTCCACGTCTCTTTTCCGGGATCTGGCCTATGACCTCGACGAAAGCCGGCAGCAGGTTGTGCAATTGAAGGCCCAGCTGGCCTCAAACAAGCCTGCCTTGCCGCTGCATCCGGCTTTGGTCCGCAGCGGCAACCTGCTGACGCTGACAACAACTGGCCCGCTCGGCCAAGCGGGAGATTGCCTGATCATGCCTGATGATCAGGTGATGGCTCCAGCAGTCCTGGCGCAAGCCGCCTGGGCCTATCAGAACATTGAGCAGTTCAGTGCCTGCCTCAATCCTGAAAAAAGCTACACGCTTCTCGATATAGGGGCCAATGTCGGGCTCTTCAGCCGCCAGCTTGCCCATTGTGTGCCGACTATAGACCGTATGATCTGCGTCGAGCCTGAGGAGAACAATTTCAAGGCTTTGAAATACAATTTGCACCACCTGGGGAGCCGGGTGGAGTTTTGCAATTTTGCCTTGGGTTCTGCTGATGAAGAGCAGGAATTATTCCGGGATTCTGCGAATATTGGCAATTACTCGCTCAATCCGGATGCCATGCGCCAGCGGAGTTTTTCTTCCACAGTGGTCGAGGTGCGCGAAACCAGCGCCTGGATGCGTGCCATGCTGAAGGCTGAAGGCGCCCTGCTGTGGAAGTCTGATACCCAGGGCTTTGACGAAGTGATTGTGGCGTTGACGCCCTTTGAGATCTGGCAGCGTATCGACGTGGCGCTCATCGAGTTGTGGCGCATTGCAAAGCCGGAATTCGACCATGACGCCTTGCGCCTGCGGATCGGGTCTTTCCCTAACCGCCAGCTTGGGCGCGAACGCGGCATCAGCCCTGAGGCGATATTGCACTATCTCTCAGCTGATGACTGGAAGCACGAAGATCTGCTTCTCTGGCGGTAATCTTTTCCCCAGCGCAGGCAAATACCGGAGGATAGGTGCGGGCTGCTGGGCAGGCCTGAGGGGGGGAGGATTCAATATTTTGTTACAAATAAATCTTTTATCTGCATCATTAAGGCATTCAGACCAAATTTTCTCCAGAAATAACCCGGATTTTCCTCCCCTGTTGAGGGAAAATCGAGATCTGTATTATCTTCCATTGCGCGCTTGAGTAATTCTGGCTCAATCCAGAAATCATCCAGATGTGCCGCCGTGTACATTTTTGCGCGTTTGCCGTGAACTGCGACATATTCATGCCCCAGGACCGTCGCCAAATCCCAATAAAACGGTTCGGCCCAATCATTGGGTGACAAAACGATCACGCTGGTGCCTGGGGGTGAAAACACAACATTGCACAATGATGCGCCCATAACCCCGACCACAACCTCTGCATTGGCGAACGTGCGAACCTGTTCCTCAAAGGATAGTTTCTCAGGGTCGACGGTGCGAAAGCCCAGATCGCCAAGAAATTTTTCAATGGCCCGCCCGTTTCGCAGTACCCGGCCCCGAGAGCGCCGTCTTTTGACGTAAATGCGCTCCCTTGGTTTTGGGCTGTAATCGATTGCCGCAAGCGCTGACCTGCGCAAGAAATCCAGAGCGTCCGGGCTTTTCAGATGAGGGTGATATGAAACCGGTGTCACATATGTCAGCTGATCAAAACTGAAAAGCTGCAGGGGATCGATAAATCGGACTTCAACATCAAGTCCCCGGCAAAAAAACTCAATCGTCTGCCGTCGGATTTTATCCATTCCGGGAAAGGACTGAACTATAATGGTTACAGGACCGGCAGCTAGATGTAAAATGTACCTGAGCCTCGGCAGATCATCGACCAGCCAGTGCCCATAATTGAAACTTCCTGCCGAGCTCAGATAGAAAAGGCTTCGCTTGCCAGTATTGAGCGATCCGCGCCCACGTGCCCCAAGCTCAGAGGCATCGCGAAGCCTTACGGCGCCGCGGTCATTGGGTCGGTAGGTTGGATAGAGGACACGCCAGCCTGCATCTCCCGGGACGTAGATGACGGCGTCACAGACAAAGCCATTGCGCACCTCCAGGGCCGTGGTCGCGGCGATCGTGCTATGGGTCGTGCGCAGGCTTGCAGATAATGTGCTCAGTGTGCTGCAAAATTCGCTGTCATCCGAATAAACGACCCAATCGGATCGATAATAATTCGATCCGGGATAGACCAGCCCCAGGTCCTGCACGGCTGGCGCAGCATCCGGCGTCTCCGCCGGGGCCAACAGCTCTGGATCATCATAAAAGCCGCCATGGCCGTAAAGGTGGGCAAGGGGGCCAATTTCGTATCGCATCAAGCAGCCGTCCTGCCCACGGGCGGGGTTCCGGAAATAGGTTAATTCAAATTAACTTTTGCTGGCAAGGTTGGGGCGGCGAAGTCTGTACTCTGAACCTGAGGTTGCGGGAAGTTGGCGGCTTGCCCATGACACGACCCCTCCACTGCCTGAGGCGAAGGCTGCTGACGCCTCTTCTGCCATGGAGGAGCCCACCCGGCCGAAGCCACGCCATGAAGCAAGGCCGCGCATGGGGCGGCGTAATGGTGTATAGACGTGCGCTTGCAAGGACCTGTCTGGCTTTTGGCCCAAACCGGCCTAGCTCAGGACAAGGCCCCTTTCGTTCAGTCCGGTGATGTTGATGTCCGTGCCCGCCATGCCCAGCGCCTGCTCTTTGGCTCCCCCCCCACTGGCCGCTGCACACGCGGCCCCGCTCCCCGTGGCGCTTGACGGCCCGGCGGCCCGGCCGCTGTTTTCCTATCGCAAGTACTGGGCGGCGCGGTTTGGCGTGGTGCCGTTCTTCCCCATGTCGCGGGCGGAAATGGAGGTGCTGGGCTGGGATTCCTGCGATGTCATCCTGGTCACGGGTGATGCCTATATCGATCATCCAAGCTTTGGCATGGCCCTGATCGCGCGCCTGCTGGAGTCCCAGGGCTTTCGCGTGGGCATCATTTCCCAGCCTGATTGGCGCGATGCCTCGGCCTTTCGGGCGTTGGGCAAGCCCAATGTATTTTTTGGGGTTACGTCGGGCAACATGGATTCCATGGTGAACCGCTATACCTCTGACCATCGCCTGCGCCACAATGACAGTTACACGCCGGATGGCGAGGGCGGCAAGCGGCCGGACCGGGCAGTGATCGTCTATGCCCAGCGCTGCCGCGAGGCCTTTCCCGAGGCGCCGATCATGCTGGGCGGCATCGAGGCATCGCTGCGCCGCATCGCCCATTACGACTATTGGTCAGACAAGGTGCGCCGCTCCATCCTGGTGGATGCCAAGGCCGACCTGCTGCTCTATGGCAATGCCGAACGCGCGCTGGTGGAAGTGGCACACCGCCTCGCCAATGGTGGCCTGAAACAGGACTTCAGCGATGTGCGCGGCCTTGCCTTCATGCGCAGCGCCACGCCCGAGGGCTGGCTGGAGGCGCCTGCCGACGACATCGACAGCCCCGACGAGGGCATGCGTCGCAAGCACATGCAGCAGGGGCCGGTGGTGCTGCGCCTGCCGTCCTTCGAACAGGTGGCCGGCGACAAGGAACTCTATGCGCGCGCCTCACGCGTGCTGCACAAGGAAGCCAATCCCGGCAATGCCCTGCCCCTCGTCCAGCGCCATGGCGACCGGGAACTGTGGCTGACACCACCGCCGATCCCTCTGACTACAGAGGAAATGGATGGGGTCTATGATCTGCCCTATGCAAGGTCGCCGCACCCGGACTATGCGGGCCGCAAGATCCCCGCCTGGGAGATGATCCGCCATTCCGTCACCATCATGCGGGGCTGCTTTGGCGGCTGCTCGTTCTGTTCGATCACGGAGCATGAGGGGCGCATCATCCAGTCGCGCTCGGAGGGTTCCATCCTCAGGGAGATCGAGACGATCCGCGACAAGACCGAGGGCTTTACCGGCGTCATTTCCGACATCGGCGGCCCCACGGCCAACATGTACCGCATGGCGTGCAAGGACAAGGAAACCGAGTCCGTATGCCGGCGCCCGTCCTGCGTCTTTCCGGACATCTGCAAGAACCTGAACACCAGCCATGACGACCTGATCCAGCTCTATCGCAAGGTGCGGGCGGTGCCCGGCGTGAAGAAGGTCAATGTGGCCTCTGGCGTGCGCTATGATCTTGCGGTGCAAAGCCCGGAATATGTGAAGGAACTGGTCGAGCACCATGTGGGCGGCTATCTCAAGATTGCGCCGGAACACACCGAGGATGGCCCGCTCTCAAAGATGATGAAGCCGGGCATTGGCACCTATGACGCCTTCAAGAAACTGTTTGATGACGCAGCAAGGAAGGCCGGCAAGAAGTATTTCCTGATCCCCTATTTCATCGCGGCCCATCCCGGCACCACGGATGAGGACATGATGAACCTGGCCCTGTGGCTGAAGGCGAACGGCTATCGCGCCGATCAGGTGCAGACCTATCTGCCCTCGCCCATGGCCCTGTCGACGGCGATGTACCATACCGGGTTCAATCCGCTGAAGCCTGTGCGCCGGGGTGCCTCCGAGGTGGTGGACACGGTGCGCGGCCAGCGCCAGCGCCGCCTGCACAAGGCCTTCCTGCGCTATCACGATCCGGAAAACTGGCCGCTGCTGCGCGAGGCGCTGAAGACCATGGGCCGCAACGACCTCATTGGCCCCGGCAAGCACCAGCTTGTGCCCATGGGCTCAATCGCCGCCGCCGGCCCCAGGGGACGCGCCCGCCCGGGTGTGGCGACAGGCCAGAAATTCCTCACCAAAGGTGTGATGCCCCGCAAGTCGCCGGGCAAGCGGTGAGAACTGGACAGAGATATAGGGGCGCCTGCGACATGCTATCCTGCCGCAATGCCTAAGGGACTACAGCCAGCGATCGAAAGCGGAACCCTGCACCTCAGGTCGGGTCAGGGCGCTTGCCCCAAGTGTAGCGATACAGCACATAGGTTATGCTGATCATACCTACATGAGATACCATTTCTTCAGGCGGAAATTCATAATCGTTGTAAAAAACATCGACATACAGTGAAGCCATCGCATAAAGCATGAGCGTCGAGATAAAAATTCGGCCATCTGTCGTGCGGGTTAGTGTCTTGAGAAAAAGCAAACTACGCGCAGCAAGATCTCTGATCAGTTTTCTATTTTCTGCCTTCATTGCCAAAAATGATGGCTTTGCGCCACTGCTTACATTCGCATTCAGCATAAACACGACCCAGAATGGCATGGACAGTAGCCAGCCAACCCACTTGAAGGCAGTCCAATAGCGGTGGTCGCGATAAGCCATGCCCGTTGCCATGGCGATGCAAGTGACCGACAGCAAAATTAGAAGACCATCTCGGTGTTTAGGATAGAAATTTCTTATTTCATCGTATATATTATGATAATTTACATTGCAATAAGATTTTGGCTCTATCATGTCCAAATAGTTTTGAAATATAAAATAGAAAATTATTAGTAATAAATTGGATACTATGATAGAAAAAGAAAATGGATATCTGAATTTCAGTCCAGAAATGGCATCTTCATTGTAGTTCAAATTATATTTGATATTTAACATAAGTTTATTATTTAGAAATCGAGATATGAAATATGCTAGTGCGATCCCGAGGATAATAGAGGTTCCAAGTCCGGCGTATCTGTAAAAAATGAGATCTGACAGCGCCTGTTTAAAAAAAGACAGGGATTCTGGGCATGAGTCAGGGACTGGGAATCCGTATGGAAACTCATCCGCTGTCGATATGTCATTGCCCATGATTATGACGTTCCTTTGTGCGCATTCTCGTGCGGTCACGCGCTTCAAGCATTGCCGATCGTCTTCAGGGTAGCCCTGTTTCCCGGGAGGTCATCTCAAAAATAGTAAACTTTGCCCCCGCGGGCAATTCTACGCCGCAGAGCCGCCTTCTGGACTCATGGGCAACGCCTCTGCCATTGGCCACTCACTTTAGCCGTGAACGGTTGAAAACCGAAAGAATGTGAACATCACGATTTACTGAATTGACCACGCCGAGATCAGGCGGCGTGTGGTGTAATTCCTGCCAGCACATCCGCCAGCGCATCCTTGGCCACGGCAGCGTCATGGTCGAGCTGCAGGCCGGTCCAGAAACCGTCGTTCAGCCCGAAGTAGCGCGACAG
>CANCOY010000089.1 GCA_947379865.1 Acetobacteraceae bacterium | reverse complement strand
CTGCGGGCCTGATGGATTGCTGACATGACCTGGATGGCGGCGGCTGGCACCCTCACGCTCGCCATCTGGCTCTGGTTGGTGTTTCTCAACGGCCGCTTCTGGCAAGCCGACCAGCGCCTGGACTTCACCCTGCCCGACGTGACCAACGCGTCCCGGGTGGTCGCCGTTCTGCCCGCCCGCAACGAGGCGGATGTGGTGGGGCGCTGCATCGCCTCCCTCCTTTCGCAAGACTATGCGCCTCCGCTGCACCTGGTGCTGGTGGATGACTGCAGCACCGATGGCACTGCCGAGGCTGCCCGGGCCGCCGCCGCTGCTCTGGGCGCCTCTGATCGCCTGACCGTGCTGACGGGCGCCGCCCGGCCGCCAGGCTGGACGGGCAAGCTCTGGGCCGTCTCCCAGGGGGTGGCCCATGCCGAGGCGCTGGAGCCCGCCCCCGACTATCTGCTGCTGACGGATTCCGACATCGCCCACGAGCCGGGGCATCTGAAAGCGCTGGTGGCAAAGGCCATGGTGGGTCGCCTCGACCTGGTGTCGATCATGGTGCGGCTGCACTGCCGCTCAAGGGTGGAACGCCTGCTGATCCCGCCCTTCGTCTATTTCTTCCAGAAGCTTTATCCCTTTCCCCGGGTGAACAACCCGGCCGACCGCATGGCTGGTGCAGCGGGGGGCTGCATGCTGGTGCGCCGCGACGCCCTGGCGCGGGCGGGCGGCATTGCCGCCATCCGGGGCGAGTTGATCGACGACTGCGCGCTGGGCCGCCTGATCAAGGCCAAGGGCCCCATCTGGCTGGGCCTGTCGGCCCGCACGGAGAGCCTGCGGCCCTATGAGGGTTTTGGCGATATCTGGTCCATGGTGGCCCGCAGCGCCTATCGCCAGCTGCGCCACAATCCCCTGTTGCTGGCCGGAACCGTGATGGGCATGGCAGCAACCTATATCGCGCCCTATGCATGCATTATTGCATGGATTGTCTTTGGTGATGGTGTGGTGGGGCTGCTGGGCCTCGCTGCCACCAGCCTGATGCTGATCTCCTATCTGCCAACCTTGCGTCTTTATGGTCTGTCTTTCCTCTGGGCTCTCAGCCTGCCGCTGGCGGGCGCGCTTTATGGCGCGATGACCTTTGGCTCGGCCTGGAACCATTGGCGCGGGCGGGGTGGGGCGTGGAAGGGCCGGGTCGAAGGTGGCCTGGCCGGTGGCCCGCGTTGACGCCCCGCAGCCTTTCCCCGACAGTGCAGATCACCGGGCACCCAGCCCTTCTGTCGCCAATCCTGACCGGGAACACGCAATGAGCATGGCACGCAATGAAACCGGCGGCGTGCCGGCAGACCGGCTTGCCGATGCCAGCCCGGCCGACCGCGCCGCCGTGGCCGCAGCGGTTGCCGCCTCAGGCTCCTCCTTTACCTGGGCCATGCGCCTGCTGGATGCGCCCCGGCGCGACGGCATGTTCGCCGTCTATGCCTTTTGCCGCATGGTGGACGACGTGGTGGACGAGCCCGGCACGCCTGAGGAAAAGGCGGCGGGCCTTGCCTTCTGGCGGGCGGAAGTGGCGCGCCTGCGCAGCGGCCTGCCCGAATCCGCCATTGGCCGCGCCCTGGTGCCGGCCCTGCACCGCTTTGACCTGCGCGAGGCTGATTTCCTGGCCCTGATCGACGGGATGGAGATGGACGCAGGCGCACCCATCGTCGCCCCCGACCTTGCCACCCTTGATCTCTACTGTGCCCGGGTGGCCAGTGCCGTGGGCCATCTGGCGGTGCGGATCTTTGGCGCGCCCACGCCTGACGGCGCCCGGGTGGCCGATCATCTGGGCCGCGCCCTGCAATACACCAATATCCTGCGCGACCTGGCCGAGGATGCCGCCATTGGCCGTCTCTATCTGCCCTCGGAATATCTTGAGGCGGCAGGGATCACCAGCCGGGTGCCGGACGACGTGGTGCGCCACCCCGCCCTGCCCCTGGTCTGCCGCCGGGTTGCCGCCATCGCCGAGGGCCATTTCACCCGGGCCGAGGCCGCCATGGCGCTCTGCCCCCGCCGCGCCATGCGGCCGGCACGGGTGATGAAATCAGTCTATTACCTGACCTGGCAGCGGCTGATCCAGGCCGACTGGCGGGACCCCTTTGCGCCGGTCAAGGTCTCGAAATTCCTGAAGCTGGCCCTGGCGCTCAGGCATGGCCTCGTCTGAGGGACACGGCATGGCAATCTATCATGTGGTCGGCCTGGGGCTGGCGGGGCTGGCTGCCGCCCTTGACCTGGCCGACAGGGTGCGCGGCACCGCCGAGGTGCGCCTGTGGGAAGGCGCCGGCCATGCCGGGGGGCGCTGCCGCACCTTCTTTGAACCCGCCCTCGACTGCGAGATCGACAATGGCAACCATCTGATCCTGGGGGCCAATCCTGCCGTCTTTGCCCATCTCGACCGGCTAGGCGTCCGCGACCGGCTGACCGGGCTCGATGAGACCGCCTTTCCCTTCCTCGACCTTGGCAGCAATACCGCCTGGACCCTGCGGCCTGATCGGGGCCGGATTCCCCTGTGGATCTTCGACCCGGCCCGGCGCGTGCCCGACACCTCGGCGGGCGACTATCTGGCGGCCTGGCGCCTGTTGGTGGCGGGGCGTGGGGCAACGGTGGCCCAGTGCCTGGACACCACCTCCGTCCTCTTCCGCCGCCTGTGGGAGCCGCTGGCAGTGGGCGTGCTGAACGCCAGCGCCGAAGAGGGCTCAGCCCGGCTGCTGGCGCGGGTGCTGATGGAAACCTTCGGGCGCGGTGGGGCCGCCTGCCGCCCCTATATCGCCACCCGGGGGCTGAGTGATGCCCTGGTGGATCCCGCCGTGTCCCACCTGGCGGCGCAGGGACTGGCGCCTGCCTTTGGCGCCCGGCTGAAGGAAATCGTCCGCGATGCCAGTGGCCGTGTCACCGCGTTGCGCTTTGCGGGCGAGACCATCAACCTTGGCCCCGACGACCGCCTGATCCTGGCCACCCCGCATGAGGTGACGCGCGACCTGCTGCCGGGCCTCGACGCGCCATCAGGCAGCCGTGCCATCGTGAATGCCCATTACCGCCTGGCCAAGGCGCCGCGCACACCGCCCCATGGGCTGGCCCTGCTGGGGTTGGTGGGCAGCCATGCCCAATGGCTGTTCATCCGTGGCGATGTGGCCGCCGTCACGGTTTCAGCTGGTGACGCCCTGGCCGCCCTGCCGGCCGACGAGGTGGCGCGCCTGCTGTGGCGCGAAGTGGCACAGGCCCTGAGCCTGATGGGGGAGCCTGCCGATGCGGCCACCCTGCCCCGCTGCCGGATCGTGAAGGAAAAGCGCGCCACCTTCCTGCAGACACCAGAGAACGCGGCCCGCCGCCCCGGCACTCAGGCTGGGGGCAACCTGTTTCTGGCCGGCGACTGGACCGCCACCGGCCTGCCCGCAACCATCGAAGGCGCCCTGCGCTCGGGCGCCTCTGCCGCGCGCGCCGCCCTTTCCCGCTGAATTTAGTTCACCGCCTGGGGCTGGCCGCTGTCATCAGGCATTCATCAACCTTGACCCGGCGACGCGGGATCATAGGATGCGGCCTGTTTGCCGGAATCCTGACCTTTGGACGTACGGCATATCCGATTCGCCTGCAGGAACACGCCGCATGACGCCGCCGAGCACCACCCTTGCCGACACCGCCGCCCCGATCAACATCGGCGCGCTTGATGCCGTGATCGAGGATGCCCGCGAAAGCCTGAAGCGCGCCCGCCAGGGTGACGGGCACTGGGTCTTTGAACTTGAGGCCGATGCCACCATCCCGGCCGAATACATCATCCTGAAGCACCATCTGGATGAAGTAGACACCGAGATCGAGCGCAAGCTGGCCAATTACCTGCGCGAGATCCAGGGAGCCCATGGTGGCTGGCCGCTGTTCCATGATGGCGATGTGAATGTCTCGGCCAGTGTGAAGGCCTATCTGGCGCTGAAGCTTGTGGGCGACAGCGTTGACGCACCCCACATGGTACGCGCCCGTGCCGCCATCCACCGCGAAGGCGGCGCCGGGGCGGTGAACATGTTCACGCGCATTGCGCTGGCCCTGTTTGGCGAACTGCCATGGCGCGCCGTGCCGTCCATGCCGGTGGAGATCATGCATCTGCCGCCCTGGTTCCCCTTCCACCTCGACAAGGTCAGCTATTGGTCGCGCACGGTGATCGTGCCCCTGCTGATCCTGATGGTGCTGAAGCCAAAGGCCCTCAACCCGCGCGGCGTCAACATCCGCGAACTGTTCCTGGATGATCCCCAGACGTCGCCACCGGGCCTGCCCAATCCCACAGGCTCTGGCATTGGCAAGATGTTCCTTGGCCTCGACAAGGTGCTGAAGGTGGTGGAGCCCCATTTTCCGCGCAGCCTTCGCCAGCGGGCGATCCAGAAGGCGCTGGACTTCATCAAGCTGCGCCTGAATGGCGATGATGGTCTGGGCGCCATCTTTCCCGCCATGGCCAATACGGTCATGGCCTATGAGGCGCTGGGCTATCCCAAGGACCATCCCGACCTGCTGATCGCCAAGTCCTCCATCGAAAAGCTTCTCGTGTTCGACGGCGACCGTGGCTATTGCCAACCCTGCCTGTCGCCGATCTGGGACACCAGCCTGGCCGCCCATGCCATGCTGGAAGCCGGTGAAGCTGCCGATGGCCCCGTCATGCGCGATGCCCTCGACTGGCTGGCCAAGCGCCAGATCACCCAGGTTGTGGGCGACTGGGCGGCCCGCCGCCCCAATCTGAGGCCGGGCGGCTGGGCCTTTCAGTATAACAATGATTATTACCCGGACGTGGACGATACCGCCGTGGTTGCCATGGTGCTGGACCGCTCGGGCGATCCGGCCCATCAGGATGCCATCGGCCGGGCGCGGGAATGGGTGGAGGGCATGCAGTCGTCAAACGGCGGCTGGGGCGCCTTTGACCCTGAGAACGAGCACTATCACCTCAATCACATCCCCTTTGCCGATCATGGCGCCATGCTTGATCCGCCCACGGCGGATGTCTCGGCCCGCTGCATTTCCTTTCTGGCCCAGCTTGGCCAGCGCAAGGATGACCCCGTGGTGGCGCGCGGTGTGGAGTATCTGAAGCGCGAGCAGGAAAAGGACGGCGCCTGGTTTGGCCGCTGGGGCACGAATTATGTCTATGGCACCTGGTCGGTGCTGTGCGCCCTCAACGCCGTCGACGAGGACATGAGCCAGCCCTATATCCGCAAGGCGGTAGACTGGCTTTACGCCCATCAGAACGCCGATGGCGGCTGGGGCGAGGACGGCGCCACCTATTGGGAAGAGCGGCGTTACGAATGCAAGGAATCCACCGCCTCCCAGACGGCCTGGGCCGTGATGGGCCTGATGGCGGCGGGCGAAGTGGGCAATGAAAACGTGCGGCGCGGCATCGATTTCCTGATGCGCCATGAACGCCAGGGCGACAAGTGGGAAGAGAAGTGGTTCACGGCGGTCGGTTTCCCGCGCGTGTTCTATCTGCGCTACCATGGCTATGCGCGCTATTTCCCGCTGTGGGCCCTGTCACGCTACAAGAACCTGGTCGAGGGCAATCGCACCCAGCCGCTCTGGGGCATGTAATCTGATGAATTCCGACTTCCGGCTTGGCCTTGTTGCAGGCCTGAAGTCCGAGGCGAGAGCACTTGCCTCTGCCAGCCCATGGCCCGTGGCCGTGGCCGGCGGCAGCGCCGAACGGGCCGAGGCCATGGCGCGTGCCCTGGCTGCAGCCGGCGCAACTGCCCTGATCAGCGTGGGCATTGCCGGTGCGCTGATCCCTGGTCTTCAACCGGGCATGCTGGTGGTCGGCGACGCCGTCATCGGCCCCGATGGGCTGCAGATGCCGGTGGATGCGGCCCTGGTTGCCGCCCTTGGCCTGCCTGCCAATGTGCGAACGGTGCGGGGCAGCCTTGCTGGCAGCGACACCATGGTGACGAGCGCTGCGGCAAAGCACGAACTGGCCGGGCGCAGCGGCGCCATTGCTGTTGATATGGAAAGCCATGGGGTGGCGCGGGCCGCGCGGGCGCTGGGCCTGCCCTTTGCAGTGCTGCGGGCCATTGCCGACCCGGCCGACCGGGCCGTGCCCCCCAGTGCGGCTGTTGGCATGGATGCCGAGGGCAATACCCGCCCCCTCGCCGTCATGCTTGCCCTGCTGAAGCGACCCGGCGACCTGCCGGGGCTGATCGCCCTTGGCCGCGACGCGGCAAGCGCCACGGCCACGCTGAAGCGGCTGGCGGCCAGCCTTGCAGGCTGAACCGCCGGCCTATGCCTGTGGTCAGACCACCCGGACGTTCTTGAACTGCCAAGGATCGCTGGTGTCGAGATCCTCAGGGAACAGGGTCGAGCGGCCCTGCAGCGGCGTCCAGTCGCCATAGACGCCAGCCAGTTCGCCCAGATAGGGCGCCTGCACTTCAAGCGCGCGCTCGAAGTCCAGTTGTTCCGGCTCGACCAGGCCAAGGCCCGGGCTTTCCATCGCCAGCACCACGCCAGAGAGAACTGCAGAGGTTACCTGCAGCGTGGTGGCGCTGTTGTGCGGGGCCAGCTTGCGCGCCTCGGCAATGTTGAGACGCGAGCCATACCAATAGACGTTCTTGGCATGGCCGCACAGCAGCACACCAAGCTCGTCCATGCCTTGCACGATCTCGTCCATCATCAGGCGCTGGCGCGGCTGCTGGACCCAGTTCTTGCCGGCAAATTCGTGCACGCTCATCACCGCATCGTCGCAGGGGTGATAGGAATAATGCACCGTGGGCCGATAGCGGGCGCCATAGCCCTCGCCCACGGTCAGATAGTCGGCAATGGAAATCGCCTCATTGTGGGTAATCAGGAAACCGTGGAAGGGGCCTTCCAGCGGCGTCCAGGTGCGCACGCGGGTGGCGGCACCGGGGCGGTTCAGGATGATGCCGGCGCCGCTGCCAAAATCATGGCGCGTGGCATCGGCCGGCAGGGTCTTTTCATGCGAGCCCCAGCCAAGTTCCGCCGGCTGGCAGCCTTCCGACACAAAGCCATCGATGGACCAGGTGTTGACGAACTCGCCCAGCTGTTTGGGCATCGTGCTGACCTGGGTGTCGCGCTCGGCAATATGGATCACCTTGATGCCCAGCTTTTCCGAAAGGGCGGCCCAGCCGGCGCGATCGGCGGGCACAGACGCCTCAACCCCGGTGTCCCGCGCAACATGCAGCAGGGCGCGCTTGACCATGTGGCTGACCATGCCGGGGTTGGCGCCATGGGCCACCACCGCCGTCGGCCCACCCGGATTGGCGGCGGCAAAATCAAGGACCTGCTGGCGCAGGGCATAGTTGGAGCGGCGCGAGGGCGACAGCGAGGGATCGGTATAACCGCCCGGCCACGGCTCGACACAGGTGTCGAGATAGAGCGCACCCAGCTCACGCGCGAGGGCAACAAGGGCAAGCGACGAGACATCAACCGAGAGATTCAGCAGGAAATCACCGGCCCCAAGCTCGGCCGCCAGCACCGTGCGATAGTTCTCGCGCGTCAGAGGCTGCTGCACATGGCGGATCCCGAACTCGGCCGCCACCCTGCTTCCCCTGTCATCTGCGGTGATGATGGTGATGCGTTTCGGGTCCATGGCAATGTGTCTGAGGATCAGGGGCAGTACGCCCTGGCCAATGGCTCCGAAGCCGACCATGACAAGTCGGCCGGGGAAGGTGACGTGAGTTCGGTTGGTCGCCATCAAATTTCAGTCTCCGGTTGGGTATGGAAAGTGGAGTGCCCCTATAGCGTTGCCGCGCCTGTCTTGCCAGACTTATCATGTGACAAAGCCGTTTTGGCGGCACACCACGCCACCCAAGGACAAAGCAATGAACGAAGATCAGGTCGCCTATTGGAATGGTGAGGCCGGCACAAAATGGGCCGCGCATCAGGATATTCTTGATCTTACGCTTGAGCCGCTGGGACTTGCGGCTGTTGCAGCAGCGGCACCGGCCGCTGGCGAGAAGGTGCTTGATATCGGCTGTGGCTGTGGGGCGACCACGCTGGAACTGGGGCGTCTGGTGGGGCCAGGCGGCGCGGTGCTGGGCGCAGACATCTCCAGCCCCATGGTGGCACTGGCGCAGCAGCGGTCGGGCGCGGCTGGCAACATCACCGTGCTTGAGGCCGATGCCGCAGCCCATGGCTTTGCCCCGGGTCATTACGACCTCGCCTTTTCCCGCTTCGGGGTGATGTTCTTTGAAGACCCGACCCTTGCCTTCAGCAATATCCGCAAGGCCCTGAAGCCTTCGGGCCGTCTTGGCTTTGTGTGCTGGCGGGGGGTGAAGGAAAACATCTGGGTCACCTCTGGCCTGGAGGTGGCCCTGCGCCATGTGCCCCGGCCAGAGCCGACCGATCCCCTGGCCCCCGGCCCCTTTGCCTTTGCCGACCCTGCCCGGGTGGACGGGATTCTGGGGGCCGCCGGCTTCACCCGGATCAAGGCAACCCCGTTTGACGCCGATCTGATGCTGGGCGGCAAGGGTGGACCGGAGTCAGCCGCTGAATTCACTCTGGAAATTGGCCCGGTCGGCCGCCTGCTGGCCGACGCCGGCGCCGAGACGAAACAGCGGGTAAGGGAAGAACTGGTGGCCCGCTATCGCGAGATGACCAATGACCAGGGCCATGTCCTGGCCAAGGCTGCCGTCTGGATCGTGACGGCGCAGGCGGCGGCCTGATGAGATGACTGCCTGATCAGATGAACGCCTCTTTGTCCTGGCCGGCTGGCGGGGCAAAGAGGCGGCCGGCCTCGCGGGCCGCTTCCAGAATAGGGGTGCCGCTGCGTGCAACCCGGGCCTGCACCAACGCCCCCTGCATCACCGCCACGGCGACCCCGGCAAGACAGGCGGCACGCTCAGGCGGCAGGCCGTCGCCCTCCAGCGCCATCTGATAAACCTCGCGATAGGCGCCGAACGCCAGGCGCCCGGCGGCCGCAATGCGCTCGCTCTCGGCGCCCACTTCCAGCAGGACGGTGGTAATGGGGCAGCCATCCCGGAAGCCCGACGCCTCCATCCAGCCTGCAAGCAGGCCGGCATAGGCGCAGATCATGCCGCCAGCGGTATTGTGCTGACTGGCCAGGGTGCGCAGGGTCTCGGCCACCAGACGGCCGGCATAAAGCACCGCTTCCTCGGCGATCTGCTCCTTGCCCTCGGGGAAATAGTGATAGAGCGATCCCTTTGGCGCCCCACTCACCGCAACAATGTCGTTGACGCCGGTGGCCGCATAACCCTGGCGCCGGAACAGCCGGGAGGCGGCAGCGATGATCGCGGCACGATGCTTGGACGGGCGAGACATGACCCTTGCCTAACACGCCGCCCCCCTTGCGCAAAGGCTTTTTATATATAGACTGGTCTATATCATTTGGCTGGCCGATATCCAGGAAAGCGTGATGCCCCCACCCATGTCCCTTCCCGCCCTGATCCCGGGCCACCGACCAGACTTGCGCGCCGGTCTGGAAGCCATGCCCAGTACCCGCCTGCTGGGGCTGGTGGTGTCTGGCTTTGGCAATGGGGTCTCGATGATCGAGATGCCGGTGCGGCCGGAACTGACCTTTGACGGGCGTTCGGTGCAGGGGGGGCTTGTGGGCACGCTGGCTGATTACGCCGGCGTCAGCGCTGCCATCAGTGCTCTGCCGGCCGGTTGGGCCGCATCGACCCTGAGTTTTGATGTCCACACCCTGGCCCCTGCCCGTGGCGAACGCCTGGTTGCCATCGGGCGGGTGATCAGGGTGGGCAAGTCCCATGGGGTTGCCACAGCCGAGGTCCATGCCGTGACAGGGGAAGAGGCCACGCTGGTTGCCACCGCCCTTGTTACCTGCCGCCCGTTCGAGGTTTCCAGATGAGCCATGATGCGCCCGAGGGCTTTCAGCCTCACACCCGCCACAGCCCCCTGACGCGCCCGTGGGAGCCGATCTTTGTGCAAACAACCGAGACGGCGGTGATCCTTGGCCTGCGTCTGGCCGAACCCCATACCAACAGCCGGGGCTTTGCCCATGGCGGCCTGATTGCGGCGATCGCCGACAATGCCATGGGGCTTAGCTGTGGCCTGCACTTTCCCGGACCCAATGCCCTTGTCACCATCAATCTGACAGTCGATTACCTGGGCACGGCGCGGATCGGCCAGTGGCTGGCGTTCGAGACCGTGTTCGTCAAGGCGACCTCCAGCATGGCCTTTGCCAGCCTGATCGTCACCGCCGATGGGGAGCCCTGCGCCAAGGCCGGTTCCACCTTCCGCAATATGGCGCCGAAATCAAATCCAACAAAGCCGGCCTAGCTCGCCACCAGTTCGGATTATTTTGTCAACGATGGATTTGATTACCTGTCCCAAAACCAGACATTTGCGCTACCAGTCTTCCGCATGAGGGCAGCGGCGTGGGGCCGCGTGCTCCCTGGACAGGATCTGGAGATGAAATGTCGGCGCCCAATTCGAAACTGCTGATCCTTGCTTCTGCCGCCGGCGCCTTTGCGCTTGGTGCGGCCTGGCTTGGCGCAAGCTATTACAGTTCCTCGCGCATCGACGCCGAGATCAAGGCCTTTGCTGCCCTGCCCTCGGCCCAGACGGGGGTGCGCATTGTCGACCTGCAACACAAGGCAGGCTTCCCCACCTCGACCGGAACCGTCCGCTTCCAGCCCCAGATCAATGACCCGTCCGTCGCCCCCGGTGATGTCCCCATCATCGAAGCCAGTTACAGCCTGTCGCATCTGCTGATGCCGACATCCGCCGCCCGTGTGACCTGGACCCTCAAGCCGACTGGCATGGTGGATTCGATCCTGACGATGGTTCTGGGATCCCCCCTGCAGATCAAGGGCGACGGCCGCCTGACCTATGGCGGCGGCATCGATACCAAGTTTGCGCTGCCGGAAATCGCCGTCAGCCAGGACGGCATGAACATCAACTCCGCACCGGTCACCGGCCATCTGGCTGCTGCCGGGAAGGCGTTGGAGTTTGGGCTGGCCCTCGACAAGCTTTCAGCCAGTGGCAATGGCGAGACCGTCAACCTGACCAAACTGGCCCTTGACCTGGATGTTGCCGACCGCACCCAGGGCCTGGGGACAACCAGCCTGACGTTTGACAAGTTCAGTGCGACCGATGGCTCCGCCGAGGGCTACAGGCACCTTACCGAGGTGAGCCGCAAGGGCGATGAGATCGAGATCAGCAACAGCGACACGCTGGACAAGCTGGTGGTTGCAGGCCAGACACTTTCCGATCTGGAATTGAAGCTCGCCATCGGCAAGCTGGATGCCGCGAGCCTCCTGGAGATCAGCACCCTCGCCAGTGAGACCGACGGCCTGCAGACCATGACGCCAGACCAGAACACCCGCCTGCGCAAGAGCCTGCGGACCCTGGTCGCCAAGGGTGTATCCATCGGGATCCCCGCCTTGTCCGGCACGGTCGGCAAGGGCTCGTTCAAGGGCGAGATGTTGGTGGAACTGCGGCCCGCTCCCTCGGCCAGCGGCCCGGTTGTGCTGGCACCGCGTCTGGCCGCCTCAGGCAATCTTGTGGTCAAGGGCGACATCATTCCTGCCGAGCAGGCACAGATGGCCATCTCCTCCGGCGCCGTGAAATCTGGCCCCGACGGGCTGAAGGCCGAGTTCCGCTTTGCCGATGGCGTTCTGAAGACCAATGGCGCGCCCGTGGACGCCAGTTCCGTTCAGATGGCCCTGGGCATGGCAGACAGCACCATCAACGACATCCTTGATGGCAAGCCACTTATGCCAGCGCCAGCAATGGACGCGCCTGCCGCAGAAGCACCCTTGGCCGAGGCACCTTCAGCAGAGGCCCCGGCCGCTGCCCCGGCGCCCGGTGATCTGACCGAAGAAGAAATCATCGCTGCCGAAAGCGGTATCGAGGACGCGGCCCCGGCCGCCCCCGCCGCCGCCCCTGCGGGAGACGCGGCCAGCCGGGCCGAGATCACCCGGGCCCTTGTGGGCAACACCGTGGAGGGAACCATGCAGAATGGTTCGACCTACAAGGAGTTCTATGCCCGCGATGGGTCCATCCGCACCGAAGACGGTGCCGCCGGCACGTGGCGCTTCAGCGGTGACCGGATGTGCTTCACTTATGGTAACGAGGGCGAAAGCTGCCTCGGTGTTACCCTGGCTGGTCGCACCCTTGGCTGGCTGGACGACAATGGCAGCAATGTTGGCGCGGGCGAGATCCAGCGCGGCAACCCCAACAAGTTCTGATCCCTTGTCGTAACGGAGCGCCGCCTGTGCGGCGCTCCGTTACAGCGAGGCCAGGAACCTGTCGGCGATCACATCAAAGGCAGCCGGGGCTTCGCGAAAGGGCGCGTGGCCGGCGCCCTCGATAGCATGCACCCGCCCTTCCCAGAGATTGCGATAGGCGGGAACAGCCAGATAGGCATTGGCCACAAAAGGCTCATCAACGCCTGTCACCACCGCAAGCAGTTTTGGGCAGGTTTCCACCAGTTCGCGCTCGTTCAGGCAGCCACCGGCAAGGGCATCGGCCACCATGATGGCGCGGGCCTGGCCATCGGTGCGGCGCACCGCTGCGACCAGCATGGGATCCAGCGGCGGCACCCCGCCACACGTTGCCGCCGCATAGGCCAGGATCTCTTCCTCGCTCAACTCGGCCTTGCCGGTCAGCCCCATATGGGGTGAGGGCAGAAAACCCTCGCCAAAGCCCTCTGCCCCCGGCCCAACCGGCGGCGTGCCAAAGATCATGGCAGCGATGGTGTTGTCTTCCCGGCCAAGCAGTTCCAACGCCACATGCCCGCCAAGGGACCAGCCCAGAACCGCATGCCGCCCGATGCCAAGACCGCCCATGGCCGCCGCCAGGGCCGCCGCATAGCCTCCAAGCGTATAGTCACGCGCCGGCATGGCCGCATTGTCGCTGGCACCATGGCCAGGCAGATCGACGGCAATCAGCCGGTGCCTGCGCCCCAGTTCCCCCCCGATCTGGGCCGCAAAGACTTCCTTGCAGGATGAATTGCCGTGGATGACGAGCGCCGGCAGGGAACCTGGGGCGCCACCCTGGCTGTCGATATAGGCAATGCTGCCTGCGTGTGTCTGGATCGTGCCTGTTTCAGCCATGTCCAACCCTTCCCTTTGTTGACAAGGGTCGGTGGCCGCGGGTGCGACGTCAAGCGCCGAAGTCCGTGCGCCGATGGCGGGAACGGTGCCGTTCTGATACATCCGGGGGAGTGCCTTTTGTCCGCCGGGGATCATAAAATGTTCCGTACTGCCCTTCTTGCCTTTGTCACCGCCCTCCTGTTCGGGCTGACGCCGGACACCGCCGAAGCCCATGCCATCATCATTGCGTCCAGCCCCGCACCCAAGGCTGTTGTGCCGGGTCCGGATGTGGCGGTGAAACTCGATTTCAACAGCCGGATCGACAAGCCACGTTCGATCATCGAACTGATCGGGCCGGACGCGACCTCGCAGCATCTGCCGATCAGCGACACCTCCGATGCCGGCACGCTTGCAACCGAAGCCAAGGGGCTTGCCCCGGGTGCCTGGCGCCTGCGCTGGCAGGTGCTGTCGGTGGATGGCCACATCACCCGGGGTGACATCCCCTTTACCGTGGCACCCGCCCCATGATTGCGCGTCTGATCGTTGCCCTTGTCACCGCCAGCCGGCGCTTTGCCTGGCTGGTTGTGGGTGCAGGCGTGCTGCTGACAGCGGCCGCCAGCTGGTACACCGTTGGTAACATCGGCATCGATACAGACACCAACCGGATGCTGAGCCCGGAACTGCCCTGGCGCAAGGCTGAAGCGGTCTTTGACGCGGCCTTTCCAAGGGGAACCGGCATCCTGCTCGTGGTGGTGGACGGGGCGACGGCGGATGCCGCAGACGATGCCGCAGCCGCTCTGGCCGCGCGCCTTGCCCCGCGCGAGGACCTGTTTCGCCTGGTCACCCGGCCTGATGGCGGGGCCTATTTCGGCCGCAATGGCTTGCTCTACCTCTCCGTCCCCGAGGTAAAGGGGATGACGGAACAACTGATCGCGGCCCAGCCGCTGATCGGTGAACTGGCCGCCGACCCCAGCCTGCGGGGCCTGATGTCGGCGCTGGGCCTGATCGCCGAGGGCATTGCACGGGGCGACGCCAAGCTTGACGACCTCAGCCGCCCGGCCGACGCCATCGCCGACAGCGTGACGCGAACGGCCGCCGGAGAGGTGGCACCCCTGTCGTGGCAGCAGCTGATGACCGGGCGCAAGCCGGGTGCCGGGGAGACGCGCAAGTTCATTCTTGTCCAGCCAAAGCTCGACTATTCGCAGCTTGAGCCAGGGTCAGCCGCCCGCGACACCATCCGCACCATCGCCGCTGAGCTTGGCCTTGATGCGGCCCACGGCATCCGGGTGCGCCTCACCGGCTCTGTGGCGCTGGCGGACGAGGAACTGGCCTCTGTCGCCGAAGGCACGGGTCTGGCCGGAATTGTCTCGGTGGTGCTGGTGCTGCTGCTGCTGTTCCTTGGCGTCCGCTCGGCACGGATGGTTTTTGCCATCATGGCCACCACCCTGGTGGGGCTGATCAGCACGGCCGCCTTTGCCACCGTGGCGCTTGGTACGCTCAACATGCTGTCGGTTGCCTTTGCGGTGCTGTTTCTGGGCCTGGCTGTCGATTTCGGAATCCAGTTCGCCATCCGCTTCCGCGATGAGCATTACCGGATCATGTCCTTTGATGATGCGCTGAAGTCCACTGCCGAGCGC
>CANCOY010000088.1 GCA_947379865.1 Acetobacteraceae bacterium | reverse complement strand
CTGTCCACCTCGCCCGTCACCGGCAAGACCGTGGTCTTCACCGGCACGCTGGAACGCATGACCCGCGACGAAGCCAAGGCCCGCGCCGAAGCCCTCGGCGCCAAGGTCGCCGGCTCCGTCAGCAAAAAAACCGACATCGTCATCGCCGGCCCCGGCGCCGGCTCCAAACTCACCAAAGCCGCCGAACTGGGCGTGCAGACGCTGACCGAGGATGAGTGGCTGGCGTTGATTGAGGGGGCGTGAGGGGGGGGGCACAGTGGGGTGCTGCAGGCGGGCAGGCAATTGCATCCTGTCGTGATAGGTTTGGCGCCGTTCACGAATGGTCTCTGCCCTGTTTGGGAAGTGCTTTGCCCTATGCCTGAAAACAACATCGCGCCCCTGCGGGTGCTGATTATTCCCGTCTTCAATGACCGGGCGAGTGTGCGGGTTCTGATCGGCAAACTGGCAGAGGCCGTGGGGCCATCGGGGTGGAAGATCTGCCTTGTCGATGATGGGTCCACGCTCGATCCGCCGCAGACCGCCGATATTGCGGGGCCGGGTTTTGGCGGGGTTGTTCTCCGTCTGCCGCACAATATGGGGCATCAGGCCGCCATTGCCTGTGGGCTTGGCTATGTGGCGGCGACCTGGCCGGGGGCGGATGCCGTCATCATTGATGCGGACGGCGAGGATCGCCCGGAAGACCTGCCGGCCCTGCTGGGCAATCTCACGGGCCAGGGACTGTGCGCGGTTGTGGCCAAGCGTGGCCGGCGCAGCGAAAGCATGGCCTTCAAATGTTTTTATACGGTCTATAAGGGCATCTTCCGGCTGCTGACGGGCCAGCGCCTGAATTTCGGCAACTTCATGGTGCTGTCGGGCGAGGCCGTGCGTCGTCTGGCCAGCATGCAGCAGGTCTGGCTGCATGTGCCCGCCGCACTCATCGCCTCCCGCATTCCGCGGATCAGTGTTTCCATCGACAGGGGCAGGCGCTATGCCGGCGCCTCCCACATGAATTTTGTTTCCCTCTCGGTGCATGGGCTGCGGGCGCTGTCGATCTTTCCCGATGCCGTCTTCATGCGCATGATTTTGGCCGGTACGGCGCTGATCGTGGCCGGCCTCGTGGCCTCACTGGTTGCGCTGGTGCTGAAGGCGACTGGCAATGCAACGCCCGGCTGGTTTACCAGCGTGGCGGGCGTCTTTCTGATCATCGCGGTGCAGGCTATCGGCATGTTCCTGACACTGCTGATCGTCTCTGGCATCATGGGCCGCGACAGATTACGAGACGCCTCCATGCTCTATCTGGATTGCAATGCCCTGGTGGAGGCCACCTGATGTCTGCCCATCTCGAAAAGCTGGTCAGCCGCTTTCATGGCCGCTGGGCCAGGATGGCGATCACAGGGGCAATGCTCGTCCTGGCCGCCCTGCTCGTGTTCATGTTGATAAGCCAGGCGGCCTTTCAATGGGACATGCGCACGCCTTTTCCCTATTACGACATGGTCGCAATCGTTCGTTCCCTCGATCTGAAGCCAGACCCGGATATCCTCTATCTTTATCAGACTGTGCGCGACAACGAGCACAGGCCCATTTTCCCCTATCTCTTCTATATCTGGGATCGCAGGGCAACGGGTGATACCGGAGAGGTTCTGTATCCGGCGATCATGATCGCAAATGCCCTTCTGGCGATCTCCCTCATGGGCTTTGCCGTGGTGAGGTCGCGACTTTCCCTTGCCGCAAAGGTTCTTGTGGCAAGCATCGTGGGCCTGGCGTTCTTCTCGATATGGAATTACGAGAATCTGACGTGGCAAAAGCAGATCCACGAAATCCTGTCTGTCCTGTTTCTGTCGCTGGGCCTTTTGCTGGCAGCCAATATATCCACCGGGCCTGACAAGCTACACACAGTCGGCCGCGATCTGTGGTTTGCCCTGCTGGCGGGTGTCGTGTGCCTGACTGGCACCTATTCATTCGGCTTCGGCCTCGTCACCTGGCCGGTAATGCTTGCCCATGGTCTGGTTGGACGCTGGCGACGTCTGCCACTGGGTGTCATCTGCCTTTTTGCCGCTTTCTCGGTTGTTACCTATTACTTCACCTATAGGATCATCCCCCACCACACCAATCCTGTTGCGTCGCTCGGCAGCCCACTGGCAAGTGCTCTCTATATCACCCGCCTGATCTCGGCCGTGTTTTCCCCGCTTGTTACCGGGGTCATTGCCGAGGTCCTTGGTGCCCTGGCCGTGATCATCGCCGCATGGTCCGGCTTTCGTTTCTATCGTGACATTTTCCATGATGCGGCCCCGGCCAGGCTGCGCAGTGGCGTTGAGCAGGTTATGGTCAAGCATGCCGCAATGCTTCTCATGTCCTCGCTGCTCATGGCCTTCATGATTTCCCTTGGCAGGCTGACCATCAACACGGGCGAGGTATCCCGTTATATGGTCGTCGCTTATGTGTTCTGGTGTGCCCTGCTGCTTTTGCTGCTGCACGAGGTCAGGCGCTCACTTGTTCCGGCTCTTGTCCTTGGGGCTGGGGCCATGGCTCTACTTTCTGGCTACCAGTCGTGGCAGCAGATGGAACCTATTGTGCGGCACCGCGATCAGAACATGTATATTGGCGGCGTCATGGCCACATGGCGCATTCCACCCGCACGCGGTTTCCCCACTCTTTATCCTGATGATACCGGCCTTTTTGAGATGTGGCACCTGGCGCGGCCGCCCTTTCAAAGCTTTGCCGGCCGTGTGCCGTTTGGCTGGATCGGGGCAGATCTGGCGGCTTTGCCCAAGGTTCCCGATACGACACGGTGCTTTGGCCATGTCGACAAGGTGGTATTGAGGCCAGATGCGCCGCAGGTCATTACCCTGCATGGTTGGGGTTTCATGGCGGGGGGCGCACGACTGCGCTGGCTGGTGGTAACCGGTCTTGATAATCACGGGCTGGGCGTCGGCAGGCCAGGCCTGCGGCGTGGTGATGTGCGCGCCGCTTTTGCCAAAAGTCTTCCCGATGCGGTCGCCGCTGATCAGGAGTACAGCGGCTTTTACCTTGCCGCTGTCCGCGATCCTGGGCAGCAGGTTCTCGTCTGGGGTATCGACGACAGTGGCCGCGCCTGCACCCTGACCGGCCCTATCGACTGAATGGGCGGGCAGCCCCCATCACCCGCGCATCACCCGCCAATCCCCGCCGTCGCCGCCACCAGCCAGGCCAGATCCTCGCCCTCCAGCCAGGGGCGCAGGGTGCGCAGGACACGGGCGTGGTAGGTGTCGAGCCAGAGGATCTCGGCGGGGGAGAGCAAGGCGGGGTTGATCAGAGTGCGGTCGATGGGGGCGAGCGTCAGGCTCTCGAAGGCGAGCATGGGCCGCTCGCCGCCAGGGATGGCGGGGCCGTCGATCACAGCGACGAGATTTTCGATGCGGATGCCATAGGCGCCGGTGCGGTAATAGCCGGGCTCGTTCGAGACGACCATGCCGGGTTCCAGCGCCACGCTGTTGGCAATCTTCGAGATGCGGTGCGGCCCTTCGTGGACGCACAGGAAATGGCCCACCCCGTGGCCCGTGCCATGGTCATAGTCAAGGCCCGCCTCCCACAATGACAGGCGCGCCAGCACGTCAAGCTGCGAGCCCGTGGTGCCGCGCGGAAAGCGGGCGCGGGCAAGCGCAATATGGCCCTTCAGCACGCGGGTGAAACGGTCGCGATGTTCCGCTGACGGCGGCCCGATGGCGAGGGTACGGGTAACATCTGTGGTGCCATCGGCATATTGGGCGCCGGAATCCACCAGATAGAGGCTGCCCGGTGCCAGCACCCGGTTGGTGGCGGGCGTCGCGCGGTAATGCACGATGGCGCCATTGGGGCCGGCGCCTGAGATCGTGTCAAAGCTGCCGCCGCGATACCAGGGATGGGCGGCGCGAAAGCTCTCCAACCTGTCAGAGACGGTGAGTTCATCAAGCCCGCCTGCCGGGGCGGTGCGCGCCAGCCAGGCGAGGAACCTTGCCAGTGCCACGCCGTCGCGGGCATGGGCATCGCGGATGCCGGCCAGTTCCACCGCATTCTTGGTGGCCTTGGGCAGGGCGCAGGGGTCGGCCCCGTGGGAGACGCTGGCGCCCGCCGCCTCCAGCCGGTCGGCCAGTGCCACGGCGGCGGTGGCCTGGTCAAGGCGCACCCGGGCCTTGGCGGCGCCCAGCGCGTCGAGGGCGGCGGGCAAAGAATCGGGGGCGTGCAGGGTTACCAGATTGCCAAGGTGGCCGCGCACATCCGGCCCCGTTTTGCGCGGGTCCACGAACCAGTCCACATGGCCGCTCTTGTGCAGCAGGGCAAAGCTGAGGGGCAGGGGATTGCAGGGGACATCGGCGCCGCGCACGTTCAGCAGCCAGGCAATGGAATCGGGCGCCGTCAGCAGGGCCGCATCAATGCCCTCGGCGCCAAGCGTGGTGCCCAGCCGCTGGCACTTGTCCACCGCCGCCTCGCCCGCCCGGGCCAGTGGCTGGACGATGACGGGGGACAGTGGCGGCGCCGGGCGATTGGCCCAGGCCACGTCCACCGGGTTGCGGTCGACGGCCACCAGCTGTGCCCCCACCCGTTCCACAGCGCTGCGCAGGCTGGCCAGCCCGCTGCGGGTGTGTAGCCAGGGGTCAAAGCCCAGCCGGGCGCCGGGGCCAAGGCGCGCGGCCGCCCAAGGGCCGGCGGGGGCATCGGCACTGTGGTGGGGCACGAACAGGCCCACCTGCACCTGGTCGCGCACCGCCAGGGTATAGCGCCCGTCCACAAAGATCGCGGCCTCCTCGGCCAGCACCACCGCCATACCGGCCGAGCCGGTAAAGCCCGTCAGCCAGGCCAGCCGCTGGGCCGAGGGCGGCACATATTCACTCTGGTGTTCATCAGCCAGGGGGACAAGGAAACCGGCCAGATCCTGCCGCGCCATCTCGGCCCGCACCAAGGCCAGCCGCTCGGCAGAGCGGGCCTTGCCATCGGCCACGGCCGCCGCCACCGCCTCAGCCTCGGCCGCCAGGCGGCTGTCGAGGGCATGTTCCAATGCGGCAAGATCGCCCGGTGCCTCTGCCAGACCCGGCGCCACCAGCGCCCGGCGCGCCGCGCCTGCCCCCACACCTGCGGGGGCGGCGGCCACGGCGGCCAGGCGGGCGCGCACATCGGCAAAATCGGCGGTTGCGGCGTCCAGGCCCAGCAGCTGGGCAAGGTCGGCGTCGGTAGGGGTGGCGCTGCGGCGCTGGGTGCCGCTGTCGGATCGCGTGGTCATGGGATCAGTGTAGCGCGCTCTGGCGCTCTTGAGGATGGGCGCTTTCGCCTTTGCTGGACAAGACGGCGCTTGTTGATTTCATTGGGATATTCGGCTTGGTTTCCGGCGGTTTCCAGAAAGAGAAAAATCAGCCTTTAGTAAGCGACGCGCGTCGTCGCCGAGAAGGTCTACGGGCCGCAGGCGGTCACCGTGGCCACTGTGAGGCCGGCATGACGTCAGGCTGCGACAGGCTTCACCTCGGTGTCGAGGCGCGCACCCAGCTCGGCGCGGGCCACGCGCAGTTCGTAGGCGCTTTGCAGGCTCATCCAGAATTGGGCGGTCGTGCCGAAGGCGCGCCCCAGGCGCAGCGCGGTGTCGGCGGTGATCGCACGCTCACCACTGAGGATCGCCGTCAGGCGATTCAGCGGCACATTCATCGCCTTGGCCAGGGCATAGACGCTCAGGTTCAGCGGCTCGAGGAACTCGCTCCGCAGGATATCGCCGGGCGTCAGCTCCGGCATGCGCTCCCCAGTGACGATGTCGCTGAGATCGATGCGGTCGGCGTCGAGGTCTTCGCGGCGGATGCTCATGATTTCATCTCCATTGTCGGTCAGGCTTCGTGTCGAGCCTCAGTGGTAATCGACGATCTCCACATCCTCCGGGCCGTCTTCCCAGCGAAAGCAGATGCGCCACTGGCCGTTAATGCGGATGCTCCACTGATCCGCACGATCCCCGGACAGCTTCTCCAGACGGTTCGACGGCGGCGCCCGCAGCGACTGGATGTCCTGCGCCGCATCAAGCATCTCCAGCTTTGTGCGCGCCCGTTGCTGGACCTGATGGTCGAGGCCCCGGACAAACTGCCCGGTGAGGATCGCGTAGGCGCGGCGGTCTCTGAAGCTCTTGATCATGGTGGTTATGTAGCGCGGAACTATAGTTCCGTCAAGCGTAACCATGCAGTAAGGATGGCGACGTAATGGCCCAGCCCACACTGCATCGGGCCCTGCGCAGCTATCGGCGGCGGGCCTGATGCTGAGGGCCAATGTCATCATCCGGGTGACGGGGCCTGCTGCTTCAACGGCCCTGACCACGCTGGAGACGGTGAAGGCCGTCCTCGGCATAAGTGGCGCTACGGATGATGTTTACCTGACGCTGGCGATAGGCCAGGCCAGCGCCGTGATCAGCAATTACTGCAACCGCGTGTTTGCGTTGGAGACCGTGGAAGAGGCAATCCGGCCGGCCATGGACAATTATCCGTGGAATGTGCCGGGTGGCCTGTCTCCAGTGCAGCTCAGCCGTTGGCCGGTCACGGTGATCACGTCGGTGACGGAGGATGGGATAATGCTCATTCCCGGTACAGATTATGAGGTGGATAGGGCGCAGGGTCAGCTCTGGCGGTTGGATCTGAATGGCCACCTCATTGCATGGCGCACGGCCAGGATCGTGGTTGTCTACACTGGCGGCTATGTCCTGCCGCCAAGCGCCTCGCGCACTCTGCCGGTGGATCTTGAGCTTGCCACCATTATCGGCGCCCACGCCTTCTATCGCCTGGAGACCTGAGCATGGATCCAATCAGCGCCGTTGCCGGCCTGCTTGATACCGCCATCAACCGCCTCTGGCCCGATCCCGCCGCCAGAGCCAGTGCCGAAGCCCAGATGATGAAGGCGCAGGCCGAAGCCGCCATCGCCGCCGTCCAGCAGCAGATCGACATCAACAAGCTGGAGGCCGCCAGCCCCTCTGTCTTTGTTGCTGGCTGGCGCCCTTTCATCGGCTGGGTCTGCGGCAGCGCGTTTGCGTTGCACTTTGTGTTCCTGCCGATCCTCAACTGGCTGGCCCAGTTGCTGGGACATGCCGAAATCGACATCCCGTTCGACATGGCCAGCCTCATGACCGTGCTCATGGGCATGCTGGGCTTGGGGGGCATGCGGACGTTTGAGAAGGTGAAGGGGGTTGCGAAATGAATCCTGGCTGCTTGATCGGGTTTTGATATTGGTGGGATGGCAGCAATCCGCATTGATGCAGCATTGGATGGTCCGTCCAGACGTCATACGAGACTTGGAGGCGCTTCGCCCAATGGGCAAAATGGCCGACCAAGCGCCCCCTCTCCAGCCAGATGTTTCCGCATCATAGGCACCCAAAATTCTACACCCATTCGGTGTGTGACAAATTGTCTCGCCGGTCCAGGTGACCCGCACGAACCCTTACGGCGGCGATCCGGCGTCGGGGAAATATCGACAGCAAACTGTCCCGGCCAAGCGCTGCGGGGATGTCTTCCCAAGGTGTGAGGGATGCGGGGTGATAGAGGGGATAGGTGGCTGCTGCCGACACCGCCAGTGTCGGGCATGCGGCGCCAAGGCCGAGCCCTATTCGTTCCCCTGATTGTTTCCTCGGGCACCCTTCCGCGTAGGAAACCATCCTTGATGTTCCGCTTTTGTGCGGAAAATATCCCAATGAAATCAAAGCCGTGAGTTTAGCTGGACAAGGTGCACGCTTTCCGCCATTGGGAAAGGCATTGGCGAAGGAGGCCCGGATGAGCAAGGCAGTCGAGGATCTTTTGGCGCTGATGGATCTTGAGCGGATCGAGGTCAACATCTTCCGGGGCAACAGCCCGGCCGATTCCTGGCAGCGGGTGTTTGGCGGGCAGGTGATCGGCCAGGCGCTGGTGGCGGCCTGCCGCACGGTGGAGGGGCGCAATGCCCATTCCCTGCACGCCTATTTCCTGCGCCCGGGCGACCCCAAGATCCCCATCCTGTTCGAGGTCGACCGCATCCGCGACGGCAAGAGCTTTACCACGCGGCGCGTGGTGGCGATCCAGCATGGCCAGGCGATCTTTTCCATGTCGGTTTCGTTCCAGGTGGACGAAGGCGGCTATGAGCACCAGATCGACATGCCCAAGGTGCCCCAACCCGAAGACCTGCCCACCGAGGCCGAGCGCCGCCTGGCGCTGGCCGACAAGGTGCCGGAGCCCATGCGCCACTGGTTCTCGCGCGAACGGCCCATCGAACTGCGCCCGGTGGACCAGCGCGACATCCTGAACCCCACCCCGCGTGAGCCGGTGCAGCATGTCTGGGTCAGGGCCACGGGGCCGCTGCCCGATTCCATCGCCCTGCAGCAGGTGGTGCTGGCCTATGCGTCCGACATGACCCTGCTGGATACCTGCCTGCTGCCCCATGGGGTCAACTGGTTCAGCCAGGCCGTGCAGATGGCCAGCCTCGACCATGCCATGTGGTTCCACCAGCCGTTCCGCTGCGATGAATGGCTGCTCTATATCCAGGACAGCCCCTCCTCCAGCCATGCCCGTGGCTTTAACCGGGGCGCCATCTATACCCGCGAAGGCCTGCTGGTGGCCTCTGTCGCCCAGGAAGGCCTGATCCGCCGCCAGGGCTAGAGGCACGTGGGCAGCGGACAGAACCGCTGCCGCGTATTAGCATGAGAAAAACAGGGGAGGACGCCGCCATGACCCACGAGACCCGCTATCGCATCTGTTCCATCTGCGAGGCCACCTGCGGCCTGGAGATCGGGCTGGAGAATGGCGAGATCGCGACCATCCGTGGCCATGACGCCGACGTCTTCTCGCGCGGCTATGTCTGCCCCAAGGGCTTTGCCATGAAGGAACTGCACGCCGACCCGGACCGGCTGCGCAAGCCTCTGGTGCGGCGGGGTGGCGATTTCGTCGAGGTCTCGTGGGCGGAAGCCTTTGCCGAGGTGGAGCGGCGCCTGCTGCCTATCATGGCCGAGCATGGCCGCCAGGCGGTGGGCCTCTATTTTGGCAATCCCAGCGCCCACAGCTTTTCCATCGGCCTCTATCTGCCGGTGATGGCCCGCGCCGTGGGCACCCCCAATTCCTATTCCGCCTCCACCCTCGACCAGATCCCGCGCCATGTCGCCAGCGGCCTGATGTATGGCGACTGGATGAGCGTGCCCGTGCCCGATATCGACCGCACCGACATGCTGGTGGTGATCGGCGGCAATCCCATGGTATCGAACGGCAGCATGTGGACCGTGCCGGACTTCCGGGGCAGGGCCAAGGCGCTGCAGGCGCGTGGTGGCCGTCTGGTGGTGATCGACCCCAAGCGCACGCTGACGGCGCGCATGGCCGACGAGCATCATTTCATCGTCCCCGGCACCGATGCCGTGCTGCTGGCCGCCATGATCCAGTCGCTGGTGGCCGATGGCCTGGTGGACCTGGGCCATCTGGAGGGCCGGGTGGCCGGGCTGGAGCGGCTGGAAGAGGCCGTGCGCGATATCACGCCAGAAGCCGCCGCCCCCATTACCGGCATCGCCGCTGAGGCCATCCGCAAACTGGCCCGTGATATTGCTGGTGCGCGGGCCGCTGCCGTCTATGGCCGCATGGGCGCCTCCACCCAGGAATTCGGCAGTGTTGCCAACTGGCTGATCGATGCCCTGAACGTGGTCACCGGCAATCTGGATGTGGAAGGCGGCGCCATGTTCCCGCTGGCGCCGGGATTCCAGAACAATGCCCGTGGCCCGGGTGGCCGGGGCCGGGGCGTGATCACGGGCCGGCGCCACAGCCGCGTGCGCCACGCGCCCGAGATCATGGGCGAGTTCCCCGTGGCCTGCCTGCCGGAAGAGATCGAGACCCCGGGCGAGGGGCGCATCCGCGCCATGATCACCGTGGCGGGCAATCCCGTGCTGTCGGCGCCTGATGGGGCGCGGCTGGGCCGGGCGCTGGGCAGCCTCGATTTCATGGTCAGCCTCGACATCTATCTGAACGAAACCACGCGCCATGCCGACGTGATCCTGCCGGGCCTGTCTCCTTTCGAGGAAGGCCATTACGACACGTCCTTCCCGCAGCTTTCCACCAGCAATGCGGCGCGTTACTCGCCGCCTTTGTTCCCCCGCCCCGACCGGCCGGCGGAATGGGAGATCCTGCTGGAAATCGCCTCCATCGCCGGTGGCCGGGCCAAGTCGGCAACCCAGATCGATGACGACAACATTGCCGGTACCGTGCGCGCCGCCGTGGCCCAGAAGGGTGGCCTGATCGAGGGCCGCGACCCGGACGAGATCATGGACCTGCTCTCGGCCTATCGCGGCCCGGAACGCCAGCTGGAAATGCAGCTGCGCACCGGCCCCTATGGCGATGGCTTTGGCGCCCGGCCCGAGGGGCTGACTCTGGCCAAGCTGATCGAAACCCCCGCCGGTATCGACCTTGGCCCACTCACCCCACGCCTGCCCAAGGCCATTCGCACCCAGGACGGCCAGGTGGATCTGGCGCCAGAGGTGCTGGTGGGCGACATGGTGCGTCTCAGGGCGCGGGTGGCCGCTGGCCCCGTGCGCCAGCTGCTGCTGGTGGGGCGGCGCGATGTGCGCACCAACAATTCCTGGCTGCACAATCTGCCGGTGCTGGCCAAGGGGCCAAACCGCTGCACCTTGCAGATCCATCCCGATGACGCGCGTGCACGCGGCCTCAGCGCTGGCGACCTGGCACGGGTGACCGGCCCTGGCGGCGCCATCGAGATCGAGGTGGAGGTCACCGACGAGATCATGAAGGGGGTTGTCTCTGCCCCCCATGGCTTCGGCCATGACCAACAGGGCACGCGCCTGGGCGTTGCCGCTTTGCGGCCGGGGGCCAATTCCAACCAGCTGTCCGATGGCAAGGCGCTGGACCCCGTCTCGGGCAATGCGGTGCTGAACGGCATTCCGGTGGATGTGGCGCCAGCAGCGCAACAGGCGGCCTGAATTCCGGACTAAAGGGGATTGAGGGGGGATTGAAGATGGCGGTGTTCCAGGCCGGCGACGGCGTTGAGATCTCGTTCGACGGCATGGGCGATGGGCCGCCCGTGGTCATGGTCCATGGCTTTGCCGCCAACCGGCACCAGGCCTGGAAGGCGAACGACTGGTACGAGAACCTGATCGATGCCGGCCGCGAGTCCCTCGCTCTCGACCTGCGCGGCCATGGCCTCAGCGCCAAGCCGCGCGACCCGGCCTTCTATGGCCTTGAGGCCATGGCGGACGACATCATCGGCCTGCTGGATCGCTGCGACCTCGACAAGGCCGACATTGTGGCCCATTCGCTGGGGGCGCGCCTGCTGCTGGACCTGCTGGTGCGCCGGCCCGACCGCCTGCGGTCCGCAACGCTGATCGGCGTGGGCGAAACCCTGCTGCAACCACCCCGTGATCCGGCCACCATGATTGCGGCCTTTGAGGCAGCCGACCCCATGACGGTGGCCGATGAAACCGCCCGCTCGTTCCGCGCCTTTGCCGATTCGACCGGCGGGGACCTGGGCGCGCTCGCCGCCTGCCTGCGGGCGCCGCGCCGCTCGCTGGATCCCGCCGCCTTGGCCGACATCAGGGTGCCGGTGCTGGTGGTGGGGGCCGGGACCGATCCCTTTGCCGGCTCGCCCGACCCGCTGGCAGCAGCCATTCCGGGCGCAAAGTCCGTGCTGATCCGGGGGACCAGCCACCATTCGGTGCTCGCCGACCCGCGCACAAAGGTGGCCGTATTCGAGGCCATCGGGATCGAAGCCAGTGCAGGTGGCAGCCGCTGGTAGGTGGCTGCCGACCCTGACGCGGATTGTAACAAAATTCCTGTTGATTTTGCGGCGCTTTGCCTTAAGTACCGCTCACGGTTTCGCACGTGCCGCTGGCCCGCTGAGGTTAAGCAACGACGTACCGCTACTCTTTTGGCACTTCCGGCACAGACGCCGGTTCCGAGGATTAGTGGCTATGCTTGCAACCCCTTTGAAACGCTGATCTCCGATACGGTTCTCCCCTCTGGCCGCTTCACGGTTCCATCCGTGTTCTGAGCCGGGAGACCCGTTCCCCCGACCAATCGGGCGATGGCCGAGACCCATTCGCCCCCTGATCGAACCGGCCGCCAGGCCGGAGGCGGAGTACAGTTTCATGCGAAAGAGCCAATCTGCTGCCCTGCGCGCCCCCCGTCGCGACAGCCGCGCCCCGCGCCATCTGCGCCTCGTTTCCCGCGCGCCCGCGCTGGATGTTGACCAGACAGTGGCCCTGCGCCGGCCCACGGCGCCCCTGCATTGCCTGCGGCCCCAGCTGATCCGCGATACCGCCTCGCGCTTTGTGGCGGGCTTTGCCGGCGATGTGCACTATGCGGTGAAGTGCAATCCCGAGCCGGCGGTGCTGCGCGCCCTGGCGGACGGCGGCGTGACCCATTTCGATGTGGCGTCGCTGGCCGAGATTGCCCTCGTGCGGCGGATCGCGCCGGCCGCCCGCCTGGCCTTCATGCATCCGGTGAAGCCCCGCGAAGCCATTGTCGAGGCCTATGGCCGGTTTGGCGTGCGCGACTTCTCGCTGGATAGCCAGGCGGAACTCGCCAAGATCCTTGAGGAAACCGGGCAGGCCCGCGACCTTGGCCTGCACATCCGCATTGCTTTGCCCAAGGGCACGGCGCTTTACGATCTGTCTGGCAAGTTTGGTGCTGATGCAGAGGCAGCGGTGGCCTTGCTGCAGGCAGCGCGCCCGGTGGCGCAGCGCCTGGGCGTCTGCTTCCACGTGGGCTCGCAGTGCATGGAGCCGGCGGCCTATGGCGCGGCGTTGGCGCGGGCTGCGGCGATTGTCCGTGCGGCGGGTGTGACGCTGGATGTGCTGGATGTGGGGGGTGGTTTTCCCGTCTCTTATCCCGATCTCACGCCGCCGCCGCTCTCGGACTATTTCGCGGCCATCGAGGCGGGTGTGGCGGCCATGGACCTGGCGGTGCGGCCGCGCCTGTGGTGTGAGCCGGGCCGTGCCCTGGTGGCGGCCGGTACCAGCGTTGTGGTGAAGGTGCTGGCGCGACGCGGGAACGAATTGTTCATCAATGATGGCGTCTATGGCAGCCTTTCGGATGCCGGTGCGCCCGGCTTCCGCTTCCCCGCGCGTCTGGTGCGCCCCGATGCAGCCTCCTCAGCCGAGGCCCAGCCGTTCGTGCTGTTTGGCCCCACCTGTGACAGTGCCGATCGCATGGCTGGCCCATTCCTTGTGGCGGGCGATGTCGGGGAAGGTGACTGGATCGAGATTGGCCAGCTGGGCGCCTATGGCGTGGCCCTGGCCACCGCTTTCAACGGCTTCGATGGGCGCGAACAGGCGGAGGTCAGCGATGCCCCCCTGCTGGCAACCCCCGGACACGGGATTTTGTGAGGCATTCGGGCATGCGGATCTTTTTCTTTGGCAGCCTCATGGACCGCGATTTTCTCGGCCTCGTGTTGGGGCGCGATGTCTCGGCGCTTCAGCTTGAACCTGCTGTGCTGCGCGGTTTCCAGCGCCGCCGGGCCCGGGGCGAGACCTTCCCGGTTCTGGTACCCCATCCCGGTGGAGAGGTGGCCGGCGTGGTGATTGAAGGCGTCTCTCCCGATGAGGTGGGGCGGCTGTGCTATTACGAGACGCCGGACTATGCGCTTCACCCGTACCCGGTTGAGACCTCGGCTGACCGCCGCCATGCCCATGTCTTCATCGCCACGGGCCGCCTTGATGCCGAGGACACCCACTGGGAGTTCGAGGCCTGGGTGGCGACGGAAAAACCCCTTGGCCTGATCCTCGCCGAAGAACTGATGCACCATTACGATCTTGGCACGCCGCTGTCGGAAATTGACCGCCTTTGGCCAGACATGAAGCAGGCGGCCGAAATGCGCCTGGGTCTGATGCAGCCTGTCATTGAAAAATCACGGCGCGGCTGAACAGATCGCGGGCCTTCAGCGATTGATTATGGCTTGCCGCTGCCCATATTGGATGACGGGGGTCCGTCGGAGCATCTGACAGGAAAAGTACTTCGCTGCGCGGCCTGCGCGGCTGGAAATGGGCATGGAAGCGTTCTTCGACCTTAATATCTGGATCAGCCTGCTGACCCTCACGGTGCTTGAGATTGTTCTTGGCATCGACAACATGGTCTTCATCTCCATCCTCACCGCGCGCCTGCCGCCGGAGCAGCAGCGCAAGGCGCGCACGCTGGGACTGGCGCTGGCCCTGTTCTCGCGCCTAGCGCTGCTCTTCTCCATCGCCTGGCTTGCCCGCCTGACCGATGCCTTCTGGGAGCCCTTTGGACATCCCGTGTCGGGGCGGGATCTGGTGCTGTTTCTGGGCGGCCTGTTCCTCATCTACAAATCAACGGCCGAAATCCATGAACGCATGGAAGGCGAACTGACCGAGGATGGGATCGAACGGCGGCCGGTGCCGAAATTCTGGTCAGCCATCGTCCAGATCATCATCCTCGACATCGTGTTCAGCCTTGATTCGGTGATCACCGCCGTTGGTCTGTCGAACGAACTGTGGGTCATGTCCACGGCCATCGTCATTGCCGTCATCCTGATGCTGTTTGCGACCAACCCATTGTCGGAATTTATCGACCGCCATCCCACGGTGGTCATGCTCAGCCTCAGCTTCCTGTTGCTGGTGGGCTTTGCGCTGATTGCCGATGGTCTGGGCTTCCATGTGCCCAAGGGCTACATCTACGCAGCCATGGGGTTCTCGGTGCTGGTCGAGGTGCTCAACCAGGTCGCCGCCCGGCGGAGCGGACGGAAGGCTGGTTAACGGCGCGATCGGTCAGGCCGCGCAGTCGGCCTCCCAGGCGCCAACCAGATCGTCGATCAGGCCGGCCCAGGCGGCGGTACCAGGGGTTGGCTGGGCTGCCTTGGGGGCCGCGCCATAGGCCGCA
>CANCOY010000087.1 GCA_947379865.1 Acetobacteraceae bacterium | reverse complement strand
CTCCCACCCCTCGGGCAGGCCGTCGATGATTTTGACGTGTTCGTGGCCGGGAAAGCGGAAGTGGACAAACCACTCGCGGTAGAGCATCCGCGCCGCCTCCTCCAACAACCCAATCCGCCGCCGGTTGTTCTCGATCAGGTCATCGTAGGCAGAGAGCATGTCGCCAATTGCCGCCTGTTCATTCATTCCAGGAAGAGAAACTACAACGTCGGGGAAACTTGTTAGAGGTATGCGATTGACAGTAGCGCCACTAATCGTGATTGCGTCCATTTTTGCCCGCCAAATTGGCGATAACAGATAGTAATGAAGGTAGCGAGGATAGACCTTTTTGACGTCAGGGCGAATAAGTGCCATCCGCCTACCGAGGCAGCCGTCAAATTCATCTGGAATTCGAGCATAGCGGTGAAGCGTAGCCTCGTAAGAGAATACGATATCATTTCTTTGTGGCTTTACACGGCGCGTCCACTTCGGAAATTCTTTTTCTGAGACATGGCGAATTTCCGCCAAATCTAGCCTTCCATCCTCTGTAACATTTTTGATGCCGAGAAAAATGGGGCCATCATCGGACGGCTCAGGTGTTGCGTGTGGTCCGTCATAAATTCCAAGCGCAAATTCCTTGATGGGACCTGTGGTGTTCATCACGCCCCCAAGTCTTTAAAATTGTTTGTAATGCGCGCTGCGAGGTCCGCCGCTTCCTCATTCAGCCCCTGCAAGTCGATGTGGATAGCCCGCAGCGCCTCCTCGAAGTCGAAGTCCTCGTCCACCACCTCGGGCGCCACGCCAACATAACGGCCGGGTGTCAGGCTCCAGTCATGGGCCTTGATGGTGGCGCGGTCGACGCGCTTCACCAGACCCTCCACATTGCACAGCACCGCCTCGGGAAAGCGGTCCTGCAGCCAGTCTGCCTGTTTCACGAAATAGCGTGCCTGCCGCAGGGCCTCCACCGCCGCTGCGCGCGCTTCGTCCAGCGCCTTGCGGGCGCGGCCGATCTCGGCATTGTTCCAGGCGGCATCATCGCGGGCGGCAAGCTCCTTCACTGCCACGTCGCCCACCCGGCCCGCCAGCTTTACGGCGAGGTCTATCTGCCGGCTCAGATCCCGGCAGCGCTCCGCCAGCGGATGCAGGCCCGCGCGCGCGCCATTCAACCCGGCATTGTCGCGCGTCGCCTTGGCCCAGGCTTTCGCCTGCTTCGCGGCCTCCTTGGTGAAGGCTTCCACATCTGCCACTAGCGTGGCCTGCACGCTGGTGAATTCATCCCATGGCCCGGCCAGGGGGTCGTCCTTGCGTTTGGCTTTGGCAAGGGGCGCCATCAGGTCGGCAAGCCTGCCCAATGCGTCTTCATAGCTGTCCAGCGCCGCCTGTGCCTGTGTGCCGAGCGTCACGGCTTCGGCCAGATAGCTTTCCACCAGCTTCAGGAAGCGATCCTGCTGCCCGCGATAGAGCCAGACGATGGCGGCGATGTTCTTTTGCTGCTCGGGCGAAAAATCGTAAACCGAGCGCGAGACCTTGCGGGAGATCTGTCGCGCGTCGAGCATCAGCACATGGTCGCGCCGGGCGGCGTCCGCTTCCTTTGCCCGGTCAAAAAACCAGAGCTGGCAGGGCACCGTGCGCGTGTAAAAGAAATTGCCCCGAATATCGATCATCACATCGACGGCGCCGGTCTCCACCAGTTTCTGGCGGACGATGGCTTCGTCGCGGCCAGCACTCGACGCCTGGGACGACATGACGACGCCCGCCCGGCCCCGGTCGTTCAGATAGCTGTAGAAATAGGACATCCACAAATAGTTGGCATTGGAGACTTTGTTGGCCTTGTTCACGCCCGGCAAGCCAAAGGGAAGGCGAGGGTCACTCGTCACCTTCTCGGCATCGACCTCGTCCACATTGAAGGGTGGATTGGCCATCACGAAGTCGCACTTGCCGACCAGTTCGTGGGGGTCCTTGTAATAGGTGATCGCTTCGTTGCCCGCGCGGATCGTGCCTTGCAGACCATGCACCGCAAGGTTGATCTGGGCGAGCCGGGCGGTGGTCTCGTTCTTCTCGTGGCCATAGAAGGTTACACGGTTCATCGTGTCCTTGCCTGCTTCCTCGATGAAGTGGCTAGACTGGACAAACATGCCGCCCGAGCCACAGGCCGGGTCGAGGATCGTGCCATGGTCCGGCTCGATCACGTTGACGATGGTCTGCACGATGGAGGGTGGGGTGAAAAACTCACCGCCGTCATGGGCGCCCTGCTTGGAGAACTCGGCAAGAAAGTATTCATAGATGCGGCCGAAAACATCGCCCCCGGCGCTGCGCAATCCCTCGGAATCGAACAGGCGCAACATCTCTTCAAGGACACTGCCCTCAAAGCGCCCATAATCCTTTGGCAACTGGCCCGCCAGCGGCGGGAAGGCCGCTTCAATTGCCTCCATCGCCGCCGTCAGCGTTGCGCCAAGATTGCCGCCCTTGGGCGTCTTGAGGATCACGTCGAAGTGGGAGCAATCGGGCAGGTTGAGGGCACGTCGGCGGGTGAAATCAGCCGCGACCAAGGGCCGATCAGGCATCTTGCCAGCCTTCTTGTCGGCCTCGATTGCCGCCTTTGCCTCATGATACCGGTTGGTGGCATGGCGCAGAAAGATCAGGCCCATGATGGGCATGAAATACTCGTTCGCCCCAAGGTTGGAATTGGCCCGCAAATTGTCGGCGATCTTCCAAAGGCTGGTTTCAAATTTGTCGAGACCTTGCAGATGATCGGCAATCATTTTTCCGCGTTCGTCCTCTATGCGCGCACCCTCGACGCGGTCCAGATGGACGCCCGCGTCAAAGCCATTGGCATAGTTCGCCACGAAGGTCTTAATGCGGCCCTAACAGCACATACTTTCGATATCTGGAGGCCGAAGCGACGGGGCTGTTCTGAGGGGCCTTTCCCCCTTGCCCACCACCGCAGACCATTTCATGATGGGAACATTACTTGCACGGGGGCGTTGGGATGGAGGATTTCATCGGGCGGCGGGATTTGCTGGATCCGGCTGAGCTGAGGGCGCTGAGTGCGCGGTCGGATCTGCGGGGGCTGGTGCAGTTGGGAAGCCATGTGCTGGCGCTGGGGGTGAGCGGTTTTGGCCTTTATGCCAGCCTCGGCACGGCCTGGGTGGTGCCGTTCTTTCTGGCCCACGGCGTCTTGCTGAATTTCCTTTATGCCGGCCAGCATGAGATGAGCCATTGGACGGCCTTTCGCTCCCGCTGGCTGAACGAGGTGGCGGGCAGTGCCATCGGCTTTGTGGTGCTATATCCCAAGGGCTTTGATCGCCTGCAGCACTTTGCCCACCACCGCCACACCCAGGACCCGGAGCGCGATGGCGAATTGCTGGGCCGCCCGGCCTATACGCCGTTCAGCTATCTGATCTATGTCACCGGCCCCGCCTATTGGTATTTCCGGGCACGGCGCATCACCCGCCATGCCCTGGGCCTTGCGCCAGAGCCGTTCATTTCCGCCATCGACCGGCCGCGCGTGGTGGCCGAGGCACGCTGGCATGTGGCCGGTTACGCCGCGATCCTGGCCGCCTCGCTGATCACGGGCAGTTGGGCCGCCGTGCTCTATTGGCTGGCGCCCCTGTTGGCGACCAAGGGCGTGCATCAGCTGCAGAACACCATCGAGCATCTGGGCATGTCGCGGGTCAATCGCACCCTGGCCAACACCCGCTCCACCCGCACCAATGCCGTGATGCGCTGGCTTTGCTGGAACATGCAGTATCACACGGCGCACCACACCTTCCCCAGCGTGCCCTTTCACCAGCTGGCCCCCCTGCACCGCCGCATCGTGAGCGTGCTGGGCGGGGAGCCGGCAACCATGAGCTATCTGGGCTTTCAATGGGCCTTTGTGCGCGCCCTGTTTGCGCGTGGCAGCGAGGCGGCCTATGCGCAGGATGAAACCTGGGTCGGCCCCAGGGGCCAGCCAGACAGGGGCCAGCCAGACAGTGGCCAGCCAGATGAGGCGGGAGCCACCCATGCAACGGCTTGAGATCCACCAGTCCCTCTGGGCCATGGAATTGCGGCGGCCCGATGGGGTGGAGCGCAGCCTGGAAGAGAACATGGCCCTGGTGGCTGAGGCCGGCTTTGATGGTGTGGGCATTGATCTGGGCGTGGCCGATGCCGCTTTCGCCCGCCGCGTGGCGCCGCTGCTGGAACGCCACAAGCTGGCCTGCCAGATCACCGCCTTTCCCAAAAGCATGGCGCATTGGCGCGAGACCCTGGCGCTGGCGCGCGATCTGGACGCCCGCTTTGTCAATGTGATCGGCCAGATCATGCCCATTTCGGTGGAGGGCATGATCCCCGTGGTGCGGCGGCACATCGAACTGGCCGAGGATGCGGGCGTCACCGTGCATTTCGAGACCCACCGCAACTGCATCACCAATGACCTGTTCAGCACCCTGCAATTGCTGGACGCCGTGCCGGAGATGAGCCTCTCTGCCGACCTCTCGCATTATGTGGTGGACCGCGAGTTCGTTTATCCCCCCACCGCCCGCGACCAGGCGCAGATCGGCCGTATTCTGGAGCGCTCGGAGGTGTTCCAGGGGCGCGTCGCCTCGCGCGAGCAGATCCAGCTGCAGCTCGATTTTCCGCAGCACCGCAAATGGGTGGACCTGTTCCTTGGCTGGTGGGAAAGCGGCCTGCGTGGCTGGCGGCAACGCGCCCCCGCCGATGGGGTGACCAATTTCCTGTGCGAGCTTGGCCCCCGGGAATATGCCATCACCGGCCGCGATGGCGAGGAACTGTCGGACCGCTGGCAGGAAAGCCTGCAGATGAAGGCGTGGGTGGAGGCGATCTGGGCGCGCCTGCAGGCAGAAGGCTGAGATGGCTTGCGGGAATGTCACATAAACGGGACGATGGCGCGGTGAATGATTCGTCTCCCAGTGGCAGGCCCAAGCGCCCCATGCCCCCCGCCTTTGTGGCCGTCAAATGCGACGACGCCTATTGCCCCAGCCGCACGCGCTGCCATCGCTTCACGGCGGCCGATGGGCCGAACCAGGAGTTTGGCCAGTTCGACCGGCGTGGCGACCCCTCGTGCTCCTGGTTCATGCCCCGGCGGGGCTGAGGGTTCATGCCCCGGCGGGGCTGAAGCAACCTGCCCCAGCCCCCCCCGTTTCAGAGCACCAGGGTCAGCCACCCTGCATCTTGGCCAGCGCCGCGCCCATTTCGCCCGTCACCTTTGACAGGATCGCGTCCTTGCCCGCGCGCGCCCAGGCGGCGGCAAGGTTGGGATAATCGGCAAGCGGCGTGGCGCCGAGGCCCATGGGGGCACCCAGAGTTGTGATGAAGAACAGCATGGGCACCAGGGTGCAATCACCCAGGCTGAGCTTGCCGCCCACCACAAAGCCATCACTGCCCACATAATGGTTCAGCAGGCCCAGCGCCTTCTTGGCCTCCACGGCCTTTTCGGCCACCAGCTTCTCATCCCGGGTCTTGGGGTTGAGCTGGCCAAAGAGCACGCCCATGGGCGCCATCAGGTAAAGGTCGCACAGGCGCGAGACGAGGCGGGCACGCGCCCGGTCTTCGGCCGAGGCGGGGCGCAGGGGATTTTCGGGGAACCGGTCTTCCAGATATTCGCAGATCAGTTCCGATTCCGGCAGCACAAAGCCGTCTGCCTCGAGGCAGGGCACCTTGCCGATGGGCGTGATGGCGTCATAGGTGGCGGAATGCAGGCCACCCGGCGGGTCCACCAGCTCGACCGGCAGGTTCTTCACATAGATCTGGATGCGGCAGCGCGCCGCGAACGGCGACAGATTGGCGTTGTAGAGCTTCATGGGTCTCTCCCTGTTTCTTGATTGGGGGCTGATCAAGGGGCCGACATGAAAACGGCCGGACCGGGATGATCCGGGCCGGCCGCTTCATGACTTGCCTTAAGGCGCGATGAGCCTATTCGGCGGCCTTCATGGCATTGGCGCGGGCCATCTGCTTGCCCAGCTCCAGGCGGGCGATCTGCTGGCGATGCACCTCGTCCGGGCCGTCGGCGATGCGCAGGGTGCGCTGGCCGGCGTACATGGCGGCAAGGCCCGGATCGACGGTAACGCCCGCCGCGCCGAACGCCTGGATCGCGTCGTCGATGACCTTGCAGGCCATGATGGGGGCGGCAACCTTGATCATGGCAATCTCGGCCTTGGCCACCTTGTTGCCCACCTTGTCCATCATGTCCGCTGCCTTCAGGGTCAGCAGGCGGCACATGTCGATCTCGATGCGGGCGTTCGCGATGCGCTCAAGCCAGATCGACTGTTCGGCAATGGTCTTGCCGAAAGCAACGCGGCTCGTCAGGCGGGCGCACATCTTTTCCAGCGCCCGCTCGGCAGCGCCGATGGAACGCATGCAATGGTGGATACGCCCCGGGCCAAGGCGGCCCTGCGCGATCTCGAAGCCACGGCCCTCGCCCAGCAGCAGGTTGGAGGCGGGCACGCGGACATTGGTGAAGCTCACCTCGGCATGGCCGTGGGGGGCATCGTCATAGCCAAAGACCGGCAGGAAGCGCTCGATCTTGACGCCAGGCATGGTCGGCTCGACCAGGATCATCGACTGCTGGCCGTATTTGTGGGCGTCGCGATTGGTCTTGCCCATCAGGATGAAGATCTTGCAGCGCGGGTCCATCGCGCCAGACGTCCACCACTTGCGGCCATTGATGACATATTCGTCGCCGTCGCGGCGGATGTCGCATTCGACGTTGGTGGCGTCGGACGAGGCCACTGCCGGCTCGGTCATGGCGAAGGCGGAACGGATCTCGCCGTTCAGCAGGGGCTTCAGCCACTTCTGCTTGTGCTCTTCGGTGCCATAACGCTCCAGCACTTCCATGTTGCCGGTGTCGGGCGCGGAGCAGTTGAAGGCTTCCGAGGCAAAGCCGACGCGGCCCATGATTTCGCACAGGGGGGCGTATTCAAGGTTGGTGAGGCCGGCGCCACGGTGGCTTTCCGGCAGGAACAGGTTCCACAGGCCAGCGTCTTTCGCCTTGGCCTTGAGGTCTTCCAGCACGGGCACGACCTGCCAGCGGTTGGTGCCGAAATCCTGCATCTGCTGGGCATAGACCGCCTCAGCCGGGTAGATGAAGCGGTCCATGAAGGCATTCAGGCGTTCCTGAAGATCCTTCACCTTCGGGCTATGATCGAAATCCATGGTTTCCTCCGCACGTGTTTTTTGCCGGGCCCGCCAGTGACGCTGAGGCTCGCATGAGGGATACAATGAGGCCGGTTGGCGGCGCGGTCCAGCGGCCGGCGCCCTGCCGCAGGAAAAAGAGGCACCCATGTTCTATGACGCCCGCACCAACCAGCACGGCCTGAAGCATGATCCGTTCAAGGCGCTTGTGGTGCCCCGGCCGATTGGCTGGATCTCCACCCTGGGGCGCGATGGCGTGCCCAATCTGGCGCCCTACAGCTTCTTCAATGCGGTCGCCTCTGACCCCGCCATCGTGATGTTCGGCAGCGCCACCGCCAAGGACAGCCAGCGCAATGCCGAGGAGACGGGCGAGTTCGTCTGCAACCTTGCCACCTGGGACCTGCGCGACGCCATGAACGCCAGTTCCGCGACCCTCGATCCCGGGGTGGACGAGTTTGTGCACGCAGGGCTGGAAACGGCGCCCTCGGTCCTGGTGCGGCCGCCCCGGGTGGCACGCTCGCCGGTGCATCTGGAGTGCGTCTATCTGGAAACCATCAAGCTGAAGCCCCGCAGCGGCCAGCCACATTTCTACGAGATGGTGCTGGGCGAGGTGGTGGGCATCCACATCGACGATGCCTTCATCGCGGGCGGCCGGGTGGATGTGGCGGCCATGAAGCCCATCGCCCGCCTGGGTTACAACGAATATGCCGTGGTGGACGAGGTGTTCAGCCTGGAACGGCCACGCTGAGCGCTGGCCTTCAGCTGCGGTAGCGCTGCCAGCCCCCGGCGCGCAGGCGGCAGGCATCGCAGGCGCCGCAGCCAAAGCCCCAGTCGTGGCGGATCTCGCGGTTGCCCTGATAGCAGCTGTGGGTCTCGGCCACGAGGAGGTTCACCAAAGCGGTGCCGCCCAGCCCCTCTGCCATCGCCCAGGTGGCTGCCTTGTCCAGCCACATCAGGGGCGTGTCGAGGACAAGGCGGGCCTCCATGCCCAGGTTCAGGGCCACCTGCAGGGCCTTGACCGTGTCATCGCGGCAATCGGGATAGCCGGAATAATCCGTCTCGCACACACCTGTCACCACATGCTTCAGCCCGCGCTGGAAAGCGACGATGGCGGCAAAGGTCAGGAAGACGATATTGCGCCCGGGCACAAAGGTGGCCGGCAGGCCATCGGGACGGCGGGTGTCGGGCAAATCAGCCGTCAGCGAACTGAGGCTGACGCGGCCGAGCACATCGAGCGGGAGCACATGATCCGCGCCCAGCCGTTCGGCCCAGCGGGGGTTGAGGGCGGCAAGACCCTGGCGCACAGGGTCGCGCACCGTCATCTCCACCGCATGGCGCTGGCCATAGCTGAAGCCGATGGTCTCCACCCGCTCAAAGCGGTCCAGCGCCCAGGCCAGGCAGGTGGCGGAATCCTGCCCCCCGGAGAACAGGACGAGGGCGGAGGGGGCGGTGGTTTCTGGCGTCATCTCAGCGAATCCCCAGATGCTTGTGGGTCTGCAGGCTGAAGCGCCAAAGCGGGTTTGCCATGCACCAGGCAATGGCAGCCACTGTATTGGCCGCCACCTCCGGCCCGTCCATGGGCTGCAGGGAAAAGCGGCTGAAGGCGAGGTCTTCGAAGCGCTCTGGCTCGGCCCCCTCTTGCGGGAAGACCAGCTTCAACTCGTCGCCGCTGGTAATGACCAGGTCATTCCCCGCCTTGGGGCTGACGCAGATCCAGTCAAGGCCGGGCGGCGGTGCCAGGGTGCCATTGGTCTCCACCGCAATCTCGAAACCGGCAGCATGCAGGGCATCAACCAGGGCGCTGTCCACCTGCAACAGGGGCTCTCCCCCGGTCAGCACCACAAAGCGCTCAGCCGCCCCGCCACCCCAGGCGGCCAGCACCGCAGCGGCGAGCGTGGCCGCATCGGCAAAGCGCCCACCGCCATCGCCGTCCACACCAACAAAATCGGTATCGCAAAAGCGGCACTGGGCGGTGGCGCGGTCCTGCTCACGCCCGGACCACAGGTTGCAGCCAGCAAAGCGGCAGAACACCGCCGCGCGGCCCGCATGTGCCCCCTCACCCTGCAGGGTGAAGAACAGTTCCTTGACCGCGTAGGACATGCTGCCCCTTCCCCTCAACCCTGGCACCTAAGCGCCGCATCAAAGGCGCGATCAGGGCCAAGGGCAAGGGTGAATACCACTCAGGGCCAGCGGGCCTCAGGCGGCATGGACATCAGGATGGCGTCGACATTGCCATTGGTCTTGAGGCCAAACAGCGTGCCGCGATCATGCAGCAGGTTGAATTCCACATAGCGGCCACGGCGGATCAACTGGTGCTCGCGCTCGGCCGCTGTCCAGCTGCGGTTGAAGTGGCGGCGCACGATGGTGGCATAGGCCGCAAGAAAGGTGCGCCCCACGTCCTGGGTAAAGCCAAGGTCCTTTTCCCAGTCGCCCGTGTTCAGGTCGTCATAGAAGATACCGCCCACGCCACGCGGCTCGTTGCGATGGGGCAGGAAGAAATAGCGATCACACCATTCCTTGAAGCGCGGGTAATAGGCGGGGTCATGGCGGTTGCACATGGCCTCAAGCGCATTGTGGAAGGTGGCGGTGTCCTCGTCATGGGGCACCATGGGGGTCAGGTCGCAGCCGCCGCCGAACCAGGCCCGGGTCGTCACCAGATGGCGGGTGTTCATGTGCACCGCCGGCACCAGCGGGCTGCGCAGATGGGCAACCAGCGAAATGCCACTGGCCCAGAAACGCGGGTCTTCGGAGGCGCCGGGAATATTGGCGGCAAATTCCGGCTGGAAGGTGCCCTCGACGGTGGAGATGTTGACCCCCACCTTCTCGAAGACCCGGCCATGCATGACCGACATCACGCCGCCACCACCACCCGGGCGGTCCCAGGCCGTCTGCGTGAAACGGCCCGGCGCCTGATCACGGTTGGGGCCGTCATGCTCGTCCTCGATGGCCTCGAAGGTGGCGCAGATCTGGTCGCGCAGGTCGGCAAACCAGGCGCGGGCAAGCACCTTGCGCTCGGCAGTCTGGGCGGGATCGAGGGGGGCACCGGCAACGGTGCGGGGACTATGGCTGTTCACGTCAGGCCTCTTTGCTTGGGTGGGGGCGTGCTTTGCCCCCGCCCCATGGTCGTCGCCCTTAGCGGGCGAGGTCAATCCGCCCGAGGTTCTGCCCGGTTTCACGCAGTTCAAGGCGGGTGAAGAGGTCAACGACCCAGGCAATGCGCCCCTCGGCCGGGTCAAAGCCCGACTCGGGCTCAATGGCTGCCGCCTCAACCAGATAGCGGGTTTCCGGCAGTGCCGGGGCCTTGGCAAAGGTTGCCGGCGCACGGCCCAGCGCCTTCATGGCGAGTGCCAGTTTGCGCCGACCGGGCACCACAGCGCGGCTTGCTACCGAGTCGCCGCCCCGTTGTGCGACAACATGACCGATCTCAGCATAAAGCAGGCCAGCCAGGCGGATGGCATAGCGGCAGTCAGCCGGCAGGCGGCGGATGCCAGCGGCGCCGCGCGCATAATGGCCTTCCGCCACCTCAAGCAGGCGCTGCACCACCTCGCCCAGTTCCGGCGTGAAACGGGGATTGGCGAGGAAGGCTTCGGGATCGATCCCGGCCTCACGCAGCCAGGACAGCGGCAGATAGATGCGGCCCGCCCGCGCGTCCTCGCCCACGTCGCGGGCGATGTTGGACAACTGCATGCCGACGCCCAGATCCGCCGCCCGCGCCAAAGCGGAAGGGTCGCGCACGCCCATCAGCACAGCCATCATGGCACCGACGCTGCCCGCCACCCGGGCGGCATAGTCATGGACGCCCGACAGATCGTCATAGCGGCGTTCTTCCGCGTCCCAGCGCAGGCCCTCGATCAGGGCGGCGGGCAGGGCACGGGGCATCTCGAAGACCTGCACGGTGCGGGCAACGGCGCGGTCAATGGGCGTGTTCAGCGGCTTGCCCGCATAGATGCGGTCGAGGCGCATTTCCAGCCGCTCAAGCGCCTCTACCCGCCGCCGGCCGCCCTCGCACAGGTCGATGGCGTCATCCGCCACCCGGCAGAAGGCATAGATCGCCGAGGCCGGCGCCCTGATCCGCCAGGGCAGGACCATGGATGCCATGTGAAAGGTACGCGAGCCGTTACGAAGCAGTTCCCGGCAGGCGGCGAGATCGTGGCGCTCAGGCGAAGACAGAAACATCGGGCACCACCGTGTCAAGGATTTTGGCGGACGAAAGGACACCGGGAAGGCCGGCACCCGGATGGGTTCCCGCACCCACCAGATAGAGGCCCTCGACCTCCTCACTGCGGTTGTGCGGACGGAAATAGGCACTCTGCATCAAGACGGGCTCAAGCCCGAAGGCCGCCCCCTGGAAGGAGAGCAGGCGATCCTGGAAATCGATTGGCGTCAGCATGCGCGACGTGACCACCGACTCCTCAAGACCTGGCAAAACCGTGGCGGCAAGATGCCGGGCGATGGTCTGGCGATAGGGTTCGGCCGCCGTTGTCCAGTCGGTATCCCCCGCCAGATGCGGCACAGGCGACAGCACATAAAAGGCATCACAGCCCGGCGGCGCCAGCGACGGGTCCGTCGCCGTGGGGCGGTGCAGATAGAGGCTGAAATCCTCTGCCAGCTTGTGGTGGTCAAAGATGTCGGCCAAGAGCCCCTCATAGCGGGGGCCAAGCAGGATCATGTGATGCGCCACGTCCTCGTACCGGCGGTTGGTGCCGAAGTACCAGACGAACAGGCTGGTGGAATAGCGCGCTTTTTCAATCTTGCGATTGGTCCAGCGGCGGCGATGCTCGGGCGCCACCAGGTGCCTGTAGGTCCAGGCAGAGTCGGCATTGGAAACGACGATGTCGGATGCGATCTCCTCTCCCGAGGCAAGACGCACGCCGCAGGCGCGGCCCTTTTCAACCAGGATGCGGCCAACCTCTGCATTGCAGCGCATGACCGCCCCCTGCCCTTCCAGCAGGCCCACCAGCCCCTGCACCAGGCGCCCCGTGCCACCCATGGCAAAGTGCACGCCCCAGTGCCGTTCCAGATGCGCAATCAGGGCATAGATCGCCGTGGTCCGCATGGGATTGCCGCCAATCAGCAGCGGATGGAAGCTGAGCACGATGCGCAGGCGCGGGTCCTTCACATAGCTGGACACCAGACCATAGACCGAGCGGAAACTTTGCAGGCGGATCATGTCCGGCGCGATGCGCGCCATGTCGCCGATGGAGCCAAAGGGCACATGGCCCAGCTGCTCGAAGCCGACCTTGCAGATCTCCTTGCTGGCCAGCATGAAGCGCTCGTAACCCGCAACATCACCGGGGGACAGGCGGGCAACCTCGGCCCGCATGCGGTCGGGGTCGCCAGAGGAATTGAACACGGTCCCGTCATCAAAACGGATCTGATAAAAGGGGTCGATGGGCACGAGGGTGACATCGTCGGCCATGTTCCGGCCACACAGCGCCCACAGTTCTTCGAACAGGAAGGGCGCCGTGACGATGGTCGGCCCCGCATCAAAGGTGAAGCCATCCTGGCGATAGACCGAGGCGCGGCCGCCGGGCGCATCCAGCCGCTCCAGCACGGTCACGCGATAGCCCCGCGCACCCAGCCGGACCGCTGCGGCCAGACCGCCAAAACCACTGCCGATGACGATGGCATGGGGCCGCTGGTCGCCGGCCGTACGGGTGCCGCGCTGACCCTTGGGAGGGCGGGTGGAGGATGTGATGTCGAGGGTCATGCGCGCCCCTTGGAAGAAAGAATGCCGGCCCGGCCAGCTTCGTCGAGCAGGATGGAAACAGCCTCGTCCGGCCGCTCCTCGTGGGAAAGGTGGCCAAGGCCAGCCATTGTAATGATACGGGTATCGGGGGCAAGCCTGGCAATGACCCGCGCCTGATGCGGCGGAATCGAGCGGTCACGCTCACCCACCACCAGCGCAAGGGGGCAGGCAAGGCGCGGCAGGTCCCGGCCGAGCGGCACCAGATCCCAACCAGCCATCATGGACAGGGTGGCGCCGACATGGGCGGGATCAGCCATGAGCTGGCGATAGAGCAAAAGCCCCTCGTCATCGAGCCGTGAGCCCGTGCCTTCGATCAGCCGGCGGACAGCTGTGGGATCAGCCCCGCGTGCCGCGATCATGCGGGCAACGGCGGGGGAGGCAGCAAACAGCCTCGCCGCTGGCGCAAAAAACTGCCCCGCCCAACCACCAAAGGGCAGAAACGCCCCATTGAACGAGACCAGCGCCCGGGGTGCCAGATGCCCGTCCAGGGCCATGCGCGCCAGGATGGCCGCCCCTGCCGAATGGCCTGCTGCCAGGGCCGGCGCCACATCCAGTGCCGCCATCAGTTCGCCCAGCGCCCTGGCCATGGCCGGCAGGGCAAAACCCGCTGCCCTGGGGGCGGAGGTCTGCCCATGGCCCGGCAGGTCAGGCACAATCACCCTGAAGCGGCGGGCCAGAGCGGGGATCAGCCGCCGCCAGGAATGGGCAGAAGCAGCCGTCCCGTGCAGCAGCAGCAGGGCCGGGCCACTGCCGGCATCCACCACATGCCAGGTCAGCCCTGCCGCCTCGACCTGGCGCGGCGACAGGCTGGCAGACGCGGCGGTTGATCCAGAGTGCGAGAATTCCATATTGTTGGCCAATGACAAGAATGGTGCACGGGCGGGGAACATGGGGAACGCGGGACACAGGTTTGAAAAAGTCGAAACAGGTCCGGGCCGCGCGCCCCTGATGGGAGTTGCATGATGGGGGTGAATTACCCGTTCTCTGCCATTGTTGGCCAGGATGAGATGAAGCTGGCCCTGCTGGCCGCTGCTGTAGACCCCACCATGGGTGGTGTGCTGGTGCTGGGCGACCGGGGCACCGGCAAGTCCACCGCGGTGCGCGCCATGGCGGCGCTGCTGCCCAAGATGCGCGTGGTTGCCGGCTGCCCCTATGGCTGTGATCCGGACCAGGTGCGTCCCTGTGTTACGCCGTGTACGGCGCGTGCTGCGGGCAGCGCGGCCAAGGTCAAAACCCTTGAGGCCACGGTTCCCGTGGTGGATCTGCCGCTTGGCGCCACCGAGGACCGGGTGGTTGGTGCCCTCGACCTTGAGCGCGCCCTGGGCAAGGGCGAGAAGGCCTTCGAGCCGGGGCTGTTGGCCCGCGCCAATCGCGGCTTTCTTTACATCGACGAAGTGAACCTGCTGGAGGATCATCTGGTCGACCTCCTGATCGACGTGGCGGCCTCCGGCGAGAACGTCGTCGAACGAGAGGGGCTGAGCGTGCGGCACCCGGCGCGCTTCGTGCTGGTGGGCAGCGGCAATCCCGAAGAAGGCGAGTTGCGCCCGCAGCTGCTGGACCGCTTCGGCCTGTCAGTGGAGGTGCGCACACCCACCGAGCTTGATGCCCGGATCGAGGTGGTCAAGCGCCGCGATGCCTTCGAGCGCGACCCGACGGCTTTCCTCGCCACCTGGGCCAAGGCGGACGCCAAGGTGCGCAAGCACATCGTGACGGCGCGCGAGAAGGTGGCCACGCTCGCCGTGCCTGATGAAATTCTGGAGCAGTCGGCGCGACTGTGCATTGCCCTTGGCACCGACGGCCTGCGTGGCGAACTGACCCTGATGCGCGCGGCCCGTGCCATGGCGGCGCTGGATGGGGCAAAAGCCGTGGGGACCGAACATCTGCGCAAGATCGCGGTGCCCGCACTGCGCCACAGGCTGCGGCGCAACCCCCTGGACGACTCGGGCTCTGGCACGCGTGTGGAACGGGCGGTGGCCGAAGTGCTGGGCGCCGCATGAGCGAGGCAGCGGCGGCCTGGGAGGACGCAGCGCGGGCAGCCCTGCTGCTGGCGGTGGACCCCCATGGTCTGGGTGGCGTGGTGGTGCGCGCCGGCGCCGGCCCCGTGCGGGACCGCTGGCTGGAGAGCCTGAACCAGTTGACCGCCCCTGCCACGCCCCGACGCCTGCCCCTTGGCATTGCCGATGAACGGCTGGTTGGCGGCCTCGACCTGACGGCGACCCTGGGTGAAGGACGGCTGGTCATGCAGCGCGGACTGCTGGCCGAGGCGGACGGCGGCATCGTCATTGCTGCCATGGCCGAGCGCATGGAACTGCGGATTGCCGCCATTGTCTCGGCCGCCCTCGACCAGGGCGTGGTGCAGGAGGCGCCGGCGCGCTTCGGCCTTGTCGCCCTCGACGAAGGCGACACGGCTGACGAGCGGCTGCCCTCTTCCCTGGCTGACCGGCTGGCCTTCCGCGTGCAACTGGACGGCATTCCCCTGCGCGAGGCACCGGACCCGGCCTGGGACCGCGCCCAAGTGGCAGAGGCCCGCGCCCGACTGGCCCGGACCACCGTCAGCGCCGAGATCGAGCGCGCGCTCTGCGCCGCCGCCTTGGCGCTGGGTGTCTGGTCGCTGCGGGCCAGTCTCTTTGCCCTGCGGGTTGCGCGCATTGCGGCTGCCCTCGATGGCCGGGACGCCGCCGACGAGACCGACGCGGCCCTGGCGGCCCGCCTGGTGCTGGCCCCGCGCGCCACAATCATTCCCCAGAGCGAAGCCGAGGGTGAGGGAGATCCCCCGCCGCC
>CANCOY010000086.1 GCA_947379865.1 Acetobacteraceae bacterium | reverse complement strand
TGAAGACGGCACTATGGGGCAAAGATGGGGGCTCGCCCATTACTTTCAGCCGCGCGGCCAAGGCGGGCCGGGGCGCACGAAGGCACCCCGGCGTGCCTGTTTACTGTTGCTGTTTCGCCTTTTCCTCGGCCTGTGCGGCAAGTTCCGCCACCGCGATCCGCCCGTGGGAATGAAAAATCCGCAGCCAATGGGCATAAGGCGCTGCCAGCAGGGCATGCGGATCGCTTACGCCCAGGGCCTGGGCGGCATGAAAGGCCCAATTGGGGTCATCAAGCATGGCGTGGCCGATCAGGAGGAGATCGATCTTGCCGTCACGGATCAAGCCATCGGCGAGCGCCGGCGTGCCGTTCATCAGCCACGACATGCCAACCGGAATGCCCGCCTCTTCCTTGATGCGCTGGGCCCAGGGTGCGATCCAGCCAGGGCCAAAGGGCACGCCGCCGACGTCACTCGAGTTAAAGCCAATGCTGACATCCAGCAGATCAACACCCCGCGCCCTGAAGAGACGGGCCAGTTCGATCGACTCTTCAAACGGCTGGCTGGCATCGTTGAAGTCACTCACCCCCAGGCGCGCGGTAAGGGGAAGGCGTTCAGGCCAGACGGCGCGCACGGCATCAACCGTCTCCAGCAAAAAGCGGGCGCGGTTCTCGAAGCTGCCGCCATAGGCATCGGTGCGCTTGTTGGCGATGGGCGAAAAGAAGCTCTGGCCCAGATAGCCATGGGCGAAGTGCAGTTCCAGCCATTCAAAGCCCACCTCAAGTGCGCGACGGGCGGCATCGGCAAAGTCAGCCTGGGTCTGGTGGATCTGGGCAATGGTCATGGGCTCGGGCGCCCGTGGCAGGATCGCACCCCAGGCCTCGGCAGATGGCCCGATAATGGTCCAGCCGTTGCGGTCGCCTTCGGGAATGTGGTCGTCCCCTTCCCACGGGCGGTTGGCGCTGGCCTTGCGGCCAGCATGGGCAATCTGGATGCCGGCAACGGCCCCCTGACGCGTGATGAAACGCGCAATCGGCGCCCAGGCATCAGCATGGGCATCGCTCCAGATGCCGGCACAACGCGGGGTGATGCGCCCCTCTGGCGAAACGGCCGACATTTCAGCGATCACCAGCCCAGCGCCACCGGCCGCACGGGCGCCGAGGTGCATCATGTGCCAGTCAGACACGAAGCCCTCCGTTGCCTGATACTGGCACATGGGCGACACACCGATCCGGTTACGAAGGGTGACATCCTTGATGGTCAAGGTACTGAACAGGTCGGCCATTGCGTTCCGCTTCCATGATGTGGTGGCTGGCTGCCACATGGGCTGGGCGCAGCGTCAGGAACCGCTACTGTGACGGGTTCTGTCGACGGTTCCAATGCGGCCCTTCATTGTATCGCCAGGGGACGGATGCCACTATCTGCCAAAGGTTACTGCCCCCTGTGAAGCCTTGCCCCGGAACAGAGCCGGAATCCCTTCACGCTTCATAAAACAGAGCCAATCGATGCTTTCACTCTCACCCCTGCAATGGTTTCGGCGTCTGGGCCCCGGGCTTATCACGGGCGCCGCCGATGATGATCCCAGCGGCATCGCGACCTATTCGCAGGCAGGCGCCCAGTTTGGCGTCAACATGCTGTGGACAGTTGTCCTCACCTACCCGCTGATGGCCGCCATCCAGGAAATCTGTGCACGGATCGGCCGGGTTACCGGCAAGGGGCTGGCTGCCAACATGGCCCAGGTGCTGCCGCGCTGGCTTGCCTATCTGATTGTTGGCCTGTTGTTCGTTGCCAATACGGTGAACATCGGCGCAGACATGGCGGCCATGGGTGCCGCGATGCGCCTGCTGGTAGGCTGGGGAGAGACACCGTTTGCGGTGCTGTTTGCCCTTGGCTCATTATTGCTGCAGGTCTTCGTCCCCTATCATCGCTATGTTCACGTCCTGAAATGGCTGACGCTGGCACTCTTTGCCTATGTCGGCGTGCTCTTTGCCGTGCAGATCGACTGGTGGGAGGTCGCCCGGGGAGTTGTCTGGCCACAGATCACCTGGAACCAGGATGCCTTGACGATTGTCGTCGCCATCTTTGGCACAACCATCAGCCCCTATCTGTTTTTCTGGCAGAGTGCCGAGGAAGTGGAAGACGAGACACTGGCCGGTGCCGGTGCCTTGATCGATCACCCGGACGACGCACCGGCGGAGCTTGGGCGCATCGCCGTCGACACCTATTTCGGCATGGGCTTCTCGAACCTGATTGCCTTTTTCATCATCCTGACCACAGCCGTAACCCTGAACAAGGCAGGAATAACCAATATCGTTACCTCGGCCCAGGCGGGCGAGGCGCTGCGCCCAATTGCCGGAGACTTTGCCTTCCTGCTGTTCAGCCTTGGCATTATCGGCACCGGCCTGCTGGCCCTGCCCGTGCTTGCCGGGTCGGCCGCCTATGCCATTGGCGAACTGCGCGGCTGGCGCCTTGGACTTGAGCAACGGCCAGAGAAAGCACAGTCATTTTATGGCGTGATCGCGCTGGCCTATTGCCTGGGTCTCATGATGCTGGTCCTGCCCATCGACCCCATCAAGGCGCTGTTCTGGAGTGCTGTTCTCAACGGCGTGATCGCTGTGCCCCTGATGGTGGCAACCATGATCGTGGTAACCAACCGCAAGCACCTTGGCCAATTCGTGGCACCAACGGGCATGAAGATCATGGGCTGGCTGGCCACCGCCGTGATGGCCTTGGCGGCGGGGGCCATGCTGCTCTTGTAAGCCACAGACCAGCCATGCTGAGTGAACTCCAGCGTGCCCCCAGCAGCGCCCCCCTTATGACACTCAGGCGGGGCTAAGGGCAAAGCCCCTGTAATTATCTGCGACCACCTCGTCACAGATCTCCTTGTATCGCTTACCGCCGGCGAGGAAGACCATGAACACCCGGGGCTTGCCTGGGATGTTGGCGCCCAGATACCAGCTGTCGGTGGTTGGAAACAACGTCATGTCGGCAATGGCCTTCACCTCTGCCATCCATGCCGCCTCGGCCTCGGCCGTGGCTTCCATAGAGGCAAGGTTCTGGCGCTCCATCGCGGCAATGCTATCGGCGATCCAGTCGCAATGCTGTTCGATGCCGCGTGGCATGTTGAACAGCACCGAGGGGCTGAACGGCCCGGTGATGGTGAACAGGTTAGGGAACCCGTGGATGGACAAGCCAAGATAATTGCGCGGCCCCTCTCCCCAGTGATCCTGCAACCGCTTGCCGCCACGCCCACGTATATTCATGGCAAAAAGGGCGCCGGTGAAAGCGTCAAAGCCGGTTGCAAAGATCAGGCTGTCCAACTCGTGGGTCGCTGCGGCCGTGCGCAGGCCCGTGGCGGTGATTTCCACAATGGGGGCTGCCTTGATATCCACCAGGGTGACATTGTCGCGGTTGAAGGTTTCATAAAAACCCGTCTCGCAGACCGGCCTCTTGGTGCCATAAGGAATGCCACGCGGCGTCAGCAGTTCGGCCACCGCAGGATCGCGCACCTTCTGCTTGATCTTCGCGCGAATGAACTCGGCCGCTGCCTCGTTGAGCTCGGGATCAAACAGCAGGTCGGCATAGCTGCCACCCCACAGGGCGAAGCCGCCCTGGGCCCAGCATTCCTCGAACCAGGCCGTGCGCTCTTCGGCAGAAACGCCCTTGCCAGACGGCCTGATCCTGGGGAAAGGCACGCCCGCCCAGGATTCCCATTCCATGGCCAGCCGCGTTGCCGCCTCTCCTGGCCCGTCCCCACCTTCGGCAGGATCCGAGGGGGTGTTGCCAAGCGGCGTTGCATAAGTGGCGCTGCGCTGGAAGACCGTGAGGTGGCTGGCCTGCTGGGCGATGAAGGGGATTGTCTGGATCGCAGTTGATCCCGTGCCAATGATGCCCACACGCTGGCCGGTGAAATCCACCCCCTCAACAGGCCACCTGCCCGTGTGATAGGTCTTGCCGGCAAAGGCCTCAACACCGGGAAAAGAGGGCACATGGCCGGCGGAAAGGCAGCCGACGGCACTGATCACATAACGCGCCCGCAACCGCCTGCCGCGGTCCGTCTCCACGTCCCAGCTGTTGGAAGCCTCGTCAAAGGTGGCAGCAGTCACCCGGGTACCCAGACTGATGCTGCGCCGCAGATCAAAGCGGTCGGCCACAAAGTTTAGATAGGACAGAATTTCAGGCTGGGCGGCGTATTTCTCCGACCAGGTCCATTCCTGCTGCAGCTCTTCGGAGAAAGCGTAGGAATAATGCACGCTCTGGATATCACAACGCGCACCCGGATAGCGGTTCCAGAACCAGGTACCCCCCACACCGGTGGCCGCCTCGATCACCTCGGCCTTGAGGCCCAGCTTGTCCCGCAGGCGATGGAGCATGTAGAGGCCGGCAAAGCCTGCCCCGACAATCACCGCATCCACATGGTCTGCCGCGCCGCGGCCAGCCGTCTGCCCGTTTTCCGATGACATGATGCTCTTCCTCCCCGCGCCGGAACCATCTTGCGGGTTCATTCTGCGCCACGGCAGTATGACCTCATCAAGCGCCCTTGTCTCGGCCTAGGGCTGAAGGATGGATGCCGTTTGGGTGAAGGGTCGACCCGGAAGCCGAGCGGTTCACCCAAAACTTACCCATCGCGAATGAACACTCAAGAGGACATCATCAGGCTATCGCCAGCCTGCGGCCATTGATCTTCAGTCGCGCGTCTCCGGAAGCGTGAACCACAAATTCAGGCGCCTTGCGATATCGAGAGGGGCGGCAACCTCGGAAGCGACGCCTGCGGCGATTGCAGCCGTCGGCATGCCTGGAACCACACAGGTGTCTGGCCTCTGAACAAGCACCGGATAGCCTTTTGCAAAGAGGGAGGCCGCGCCCCTTGTACCATCGTCACCCATGCCGCTCAGGATGACGCCTACCACAGGTCGCCCCAGGCCAGCCATGCTGGCAAACAGGATGTCCCCATTGGGATGAAAGCCTGAGGGGCCTTTGCGCAGCCGCTTGACCACAAGCTCCGCACCCAATGCTTCAATTCCATAATCAGCCCCGCCCTCAAGAAGCGTGATGCCCTGACGGGCCATGGCTCCCCCAGCGCTCACCACAACCCCGTGCCGAGACGTTGCCGCAAGATGCTGACAAAGACTTGCGGTGTGCGCGCTGGGGATATGCAGCGCGATGACCAACGGGCAGGTGGGCCTGTCGAGTGCACCGAGGAGAAGCTGAAGGACGTCTGGCCCCCCGGTGGAAACAGCAATACCCACCAGAGCTGGACGCACCATGCGGCGCACCCGCCTTGGAATGTCTGTCACAGGGGGCGCGTCAAGCAGGGCCGGCCGGGGGGAGCGAGCCGCCTCACCGCGCCCTGCCGACTGAAGGGCAAGGAGCAGACGGGCCGACAACAGGCTGGGGTCAAGCGCCTGCCCCTCCGAGCCGCCAGGCACCAGAAAAATTTTTCCCGGCACCATGCCCTGTGGCATGACCAGCGATGGCCCCTGCCCCACGATGATGACCTGTCCCCGATGATGCGCAGCCACCAGGCCGCCGCGCCCACGCACCTCGTCGAACAGGCCCCTCTCTATGATGAGTACGTCAACCGGAGACAGTGCCGTCAAGGCCTCCAGATCCGGGGCTTCATCAACAAGCACGACATCCTCTTGTTGGCGAAGCACCTGCCGCACCACCAGCTTGAGGAATTCTGTCGATACTACGAGGGATACACGCACCCGTTCACCTCGCCTTGTGCTCTGGCCAGTGCAGGATCTGCGGATGCGAATAGCTCAACGGCTCGAAAACATTGGTGTAGCGAAGGCGCTCAGCCGGGCCCAGCAGCAAGATTGTTCCCGGCCCTGAGGATGCAACAATGTTCTCCTCCACCCGGCGCTGCCCCTCGGCACTGAAGTAGATAAGGGTGTTCCGGCACGAGATCAGGTTCATCCGGCGAGCATCCGGCAAGGGCAAGACCAAATTATGAACCATGAACTCCACGGAGGCCCTTATATCCGCTGCAACCGACCAGACAGCCGGACGACCAGGAATGGCGGAAAACTTTGACCAGGCTACGGCAGGCATGGCACGGAAACTGTTCAGCCCGGGGGTTTGGCCAAAGCTTCCAAGGCGGGCCGAGGCGATCGAGCGGGCACTTAAATCCGTTCCAATGACCCTGGCCGAAAGACCGGCATCACGCATCATGAAGGCCAGCGTATAGGCCTCCTCCCCGGTCGCACAGCCGGCACACCAGGCACTGATGCCACCCGGGTTTTGGCGACGCAAAAGGGGCAATACCTCTTGCGTTACCACGTCAAGCTGGTCCATGTGGCGGTAAAAATAGGTCTCATGAACCAGCAGCCCCTCTATCAGAGCCTGCCAGAGCGGGTGGTCTTCATGGGCGACACTCAACTGATCTGCCAGCTGTGCCTGATCATGGGCAGAAGAGCGCCCCAGATAACCACAAAGCCTTTGCTCCAGCACAGCCGGCGACAGGCCATAGCGTGCCTCGACAAGGCACGCTATGCGGGTCAGCGCATCCTGGGGCGTCCCCAAGACAGCCTCAGGACGTCTTGAAGGTTTCAACCTGCTGACGCTGCTCCGTTGCCAGTTGCGAGAGCTGGATCATGGTGGCGGTGATCTCCTCGGCGGCGACGGCATTGCCTGATGCAATGCCGCGAATGTCACCAAGGTTGCCCTCGATCTGGGTCACCATCGCCTGCTGTTCTTCCATGGCGACAGCAATCGACTGGATCATCTGACTGGTCTGTGAAACCTCACCGGCGATGGAATCCATCGTCTTCTTTACTTCCAGAGATGCAGTCCGACCGGCCGCCGCATCCGCCGTGGCCTGTTCGACGATATCGGTGATCTGCTGTGCATTCTGCGCTGCACTTTCCGCCAACTTGCCGACCTCCTGGGAGACGACGACGAAACCCTTACCATGCTCGCCGGCGCGGGCCGCCTCGATTGCGGCGTTCAGGGACAGAATGTGCGTCCGGTTGGCAATGCCCGCGATGACCTGCGTGATTTGACTGATCTTGCGGCTGTTCTGGGTGATCTTCTCGACAATGTTGAACAGTTCCTCGGCAGACATCTGCCCCCGCTCGACCAGATGAGCTGCTGTGATGCCCTTCTCACTCGCCTTGTTGGCGCTGCCGGAAACAGCGCGGATGGCAAGGGCAGACTCGGCAAGCGCCTGGCTGACCTGGGCCACAGCCGTGTTCTGCGAGCGGGCGCCGACCGACACCTGGCCCACGGCAGTGCTTGCCTCCGCCACCGCACTGGCGACCTGACGGGTCTTCAGGTTGATGTCCCTGAGGGTCGCGTTCGAGCGCTCAAGCAGCTGGTTGATGGCAACGCCGATGTTCTTGAGGAAGCCCGTCTTGTCGGACAGGTCGACGCGGACCGTGAGGTCATTCTCGGCCGCCTTGGTAATGACGTCGCCGATCTCAATTGTCACGGCCTCGGCAGTCATGGCGATCCTGATCTTCTCCGCATTGCCCTTGAAGATCAGCAAGGCCTTGCCCATGGCACCCAGCTCATCACCCCGGGTTGCCTGGGGAACCTCAAAATTCCCATTGCCCGATGAGAGAAGCTTGATCTTGTTGGTCAGCTCGTTCAACGGTGCCACGACGCCGCGCAGGATGATGAGCAAAGCCAGGCCGCTGACAACAAGGATGCCGAGGCCCAGGGCAATAACGAGATAGCGAATGCGCTCATTCGTCGACGCGATCTGATTGATTACCGACTCATTTGCCCTCTTGGCGGCCCGGTCCGCGGTTTCGCCCATTGCCGTCAGGGCTGGCACCAGTGAACTCCGCGCATTGGCTGCCCAATAGGCAGTGGCACCGTCAAAGTCATTGGCGTTCTTCAGATCAAGGGTCGGCTTCAAGGCCCCGGTCATGGCATTGTGCGCGGCTGTTACCTTCTCGATTGCCGCGACAGCCTCGGGATCAAGGCCGGTCAATTCGTCCCGCCGAGGCGGGATCAGGTCAAGCACCCCCTGCAGGCGCTCCGACGTCATCTTGTAGTCGGCACGTTCGTGCTGCAGCAACATCAGGTTGGCAACCCGGCCTGCTTCCGAGAGTTGCGCCGTGATGTCCTTTGCGAGGTAGCGGGCCTGCAATTGAGTGCGGATCAAACCTTCAAAGGCGGAGTTGGCCTGCGTCAACTGCTGCACCAGAAGGTAGGACGACGCGATCATGGTGAAAATCAAGAGCACAACGGGAAGAAGTAATTTATCTCTGATTTTCATCGACTGAAACATTGTTCGCTCCTTCGAAGCGTTTGTACAAGAGAGGTTGCCCAGCGACACGCATGGCACTCTCCAATCTCTCGGCCCGCCGATGGAGACAGGATAGGTATCCACACGTCAGTAAATCACATAAAGAATTCAAGCCTGTGTTATTCCCTTCATCCCAAAAACCAACTCAAAAATACGTAACACAACAATTATCCAACGATGTAAAAGCTTGTGATATTTCCAGTATTCACGGGGCCACGTTGCCAGGTCCCTGAAATGTCTCATTTTTCGTACATCACCCAGACCCCATCCCAACCACCGGCGCTGTCCTTTGCCAGAGTGGCACAACGATCCAGGATCAACTTGGCCGCCTTGTCATCGGGGTGCAGGCTCAGTGCCTCGCCCATCAGACGCAGGGCATCGGCCCAATCGCCCCGCACATAGGCATCAAAGCCCGTGCCATAGGCCTGTAACCATGCCGGGTCTATGGGCGCCTTGGGCTGAAACACCTGGTAAAGCACCGTCGCCGCCGTCTGGCCCTTCACGCGAACCACATCAACCTTGCGCGCCTGCACAGGATCTGAAAGGGCTGCCATGGTATCGCCACAGATCAGAAGTTCCGCACCATATTGCTTGGTCAGGGATTCAATGCGGGAGGCGAGGTTAACGGTATCGCCGATCACGGTGTAATTCATACGGGTGGGGGAGCCGATGTTGCCAGCGATCACCGGGCCGGTGCTGATGCCGACACCCACGGCAATGCTGGGCTTGCCCTGCCGCTTGCGCCCACTGTTGAGCAGTTCCAGTGCCGAAATCATGTCTTGGCCGGATTTCACTGCGCGGTCGGCATCCTTGCCGAGTTTCGCCGGCACGCCGAAAAGCGCCATGATCGCATCGCCAATGTACTTGTCGATCACACCGCCGTTGCTCTTGAGAATATCTTCCATGAAGGAAAAATACTCGTTCAGCATCTCGACAATACCGGCCGCCCCAAGGGTCTCTGACAGATTTGTAAACTGACGAATATCAGAGAACAGGATCGAGGCGGTCTCCATTGATCCGCCCAGCCCAAGGCTGCCAGAGGACAAGAGCTTTGCCGCCACATCATCGGAAAGTGTACGCGAGAGGATCTTCCTGACCTCCTTGTCCCGCGTCATATCGTCGATCAGGACAAGCACGCCATCGGTTTCCATCGACTGCACCGTTGGCAAGGCGCTGATCCGGACGGGGCGCCAACTGCCATCACTCAGGCCATATTCATTATCCATCGCCGCCATAGGCTGGCCTGTCGCTATCACTTCACGAATGTCGGAGCCAAGAGTTTCATTGTAATCCGCAAAGATCTGATCGAGCGTGCTCTCACCCACCGTAACGCCTGGAAGACCGAGTATGGATCTTGCCGCCTCATTAATCAGTGAAAGGCGTCCGGCGCGATCGAACGACATGACGCCGGTCGCAAGAGCGCCCAGCAGGAGATCACGAACCTGGTCCACAGAAGCTGTGGCCCCAGTTGCAGGCTTTGGTTCATCAGTCCCATGGCCGGCGCCGGCTGGCACCGGGTCGGTGGGCGGCATCTCAAGCGGGGCAAGGCCGAGGATGTCGCGGATGGTACGGATGATTTCCGAACCGGTCCGCTCATGCAGATCGAGACTGATAGCCCCTGACGGCTTTGCCAGAACCGCCGAGGCACCAAGACGCAGCGCTTCGATCGACTCTGCGCTTCCCTTTTGGCCAAGGGAGGACAGTATGATCACCTTGGTCTTGCTGCGCAGGCCAAGCCGCCTCAGCGTCTCCAGGCCCGACATCTCCGGCATCTCGATATCCAGCAGCACCAGATCCGGCTTGCACTCGCGGACCTTCTGCAGCGCTATCCGTCCGTCCTCTGCCGTGTCGACCACCTCAAGCTCGGGATCTGATTCCACGAGATCACACACCAGCTTCCGCATGATGAAGCTGTCATCAACAACAAGGATCCGTTTTCTGGCTTCGATGTTCATCGGGGTGCTCGTCATGCAGCGCGGGTGATATCAGAAGGGGCGTCTACCCCAATGAAGGACCGGCAGAACCGCCGCCGGTCTGCCGGTGTTTCCAGCGGCGGCACAATATTTTTCCGTAGTCTAAGCATAAACGGACTGCCTGGCGTATGGATCAACCCGTCGAACAGGAGACTGAACTCCCAGGGAACCCTGGGAAGCGGAAGAAATTCAGCCTCATAGCCACTGCGCAGGCCATCAACGCCGTCCACCACCAACGCAGCGCCCACAGGCTCACCAAACAAGGACCAGTGCACCACAACATGCGACCCTGCTGCCACAGGCGGATTCAGTCCAAGCAGGGTCCGCCCATCTATAATCAGAATACCACCCTTCTGGCGCGCCCGGCGCAGCGAAAGATGGCTCTGCCCCATATTTGGCACCTGTTCGATGCGGGCAACATTGGCTCCCGGAACCAGCACATGATAGGGGCCGCAGCGCACCTTCAGATAATCGAATTCCATGGTCAGGACCCGGCGGCGCGCTGCGCCGTTCGCATGCCGGGTACCACTGCCGCCCGGGCCAACTCGGTCAGACCGTCCTGGTCGACCACCAGCACGATCCGGTCGGTGCCAAGGGTGGAGACACCCCCGATACCCGGCAACTGGGAGATCCGGGGATGGGTTTCGCGGATCAGCATCTCATGACGACGCAGGATGCGCTCAACCTCAACACCATAACGGAACTGCTTGGTTGTAACGATGATGATGGCAAGATCATCACCTGCCTGGGTGCTGTCTGTGTCCGGAAGTTTCAGCAGGTCGGCCAGCCTGAACAGGGGCAGGAAGCGGTCATGCATCAGGATGGCACGCTGGCCATTCACATATTGGACAACGCTTTTTGATACCGTCGCCGCTTCGGCAACCATTCTCTCGGGGAATGCCACCATCTGCACGCTGGTCTCTGCCAGCAGCACGGTCTGCATGGCAGCCGAAAGCGGCATGTCGAGCCGGAAGGTCGTGCCCTGCCCCGGGATGCTCTGAACATCGATGCGCCCGCCCAGCCGAGAGACATTGATCAGCGCCACATCCATGCCCACGCCGCGACCGGAGGTATCGGTGACCTGGTCTGCCGTCGAGAAGCCGGCGGCAAAGATGAACCGATAGATCTGGTCGCGCGAGAGCTTGAGGCTCTCAGCTTCGGTGACAAGTCCTTGTGCCACAGCACGCAGGCGCACACGCTCGCTATCGATGCCGCGCCCGTCATCGACAATTTCAACGGCGATCCGATTACCGTTCTGCACGGCAGTTAGGCGGATGCTGGCCATACTTGGCTTGTTGGCTGCCACCCGCTCCTCAGGTCCTTCGACACCGTGATCCAGGGCGTTGCGCAGCATGTGCATCAAAGGATCGGCGAGCAGTTCGGTCATGCCCTTGTCGACCTTGATGCCATCGGCCCTGGCTTCAAAGCGCACCATCTTGCCATGGGCCCTCGCCATCTCACGCACCATGCGCGGGAAACGGTTGAACACCACGTCAAGCGGGATAACCCGCAAACCAAGGGTCGCCTCGTGCACGAGGCTGACAAGGCGGTGAACCTCTGCCTCGATCTGGGAAAGATCATTCTGCTGGCGTTGCAGAACGTCGATGCCTGGCACCAGTTCTGGTGCGGCAGTCATCAGATGATCGGTCAGGCGTTGGAGGATTGTGGGGACTTGCGAGTCAACAATCAGAACGTTCAGCGCACTGCTGATCGTAAAGAACTCACCGATGCGGCCAAACAGGCGGTCGAGGATCTCCACCGGCACGCGAACCTGGCTGTCGCCAACCCCGGCGCCTCCAGCCGTCGCCATCTTTGATCGCGCCCAGGGATTATCGAAGCTCTGGCTATCGAACTCACGCACATCGATGAAGACGGCCTCGCCATACACGTCGAGGACACGCGCCCTCAGCGCGGCCTTGGTCTGGCTGGAAACCATCAGCATCGCAAGGACATCAATTCCAGCGCTGACCGAGGCCTGGGCCAGGGCCGGGTGGAACTCCCTCCACAACCTGTCAAACAGGCCCGGTCGCTCTGCGGATGGCGGCAAGGAAAGTGTCACGGCCATGAGCCTGTGCTGGCCACCCTCAAGCATTGCTGCCAGCTGGCGAAGCGCTTCCGCATCAGGCTCGCCCAGAAGGTCGGGGTCGATGGCGCGACCCTCCAGCGCCTTGCGCAGTTGCGGTGCCCAGGGCCGCTCGGCCAGCATCGCCTCCCTCAGGCGCTCAGCCTCCATGGCGAGGAAATCGGAGGCATCCGTTGCGTCCGGGCCAAAACCCGTGGCCAGCAGGCGAACCGCAGGCATGACCCGCGCGCGCGAGGCCTCATCGCCCATGGATTGCAAGACAAGGGCCGCAAGACCCCCGTCATTCAGGCCAGCAGCAGCCAGGCGCAGCAACCGCTCCGCCAGTGCCGGCGCGGCGGCGGGATCGCCCGATAGCGTCTGTTCCAGCGCCTCGGCCGTTGCGGCCATGGCCTGTCGCAAGGCTGGCATCACCCCGATCAAGGCCTGTTCCGCGCCCGTGTCGAGACCGGCGATGCGGCCGAACCGACGAGCGTCCGCCAGCACCAGGGCGATCAGGTCGATCTGCCCGGAGCGCGGCGCGGCAATCAATCTGGCGAGGTGATTGCGCAGGCCGTTGAGTTGCAATCTCTCCGCCCCGATCATGAGGACGTCCAGATCCTCCATGATCTGGGCGGTGTCGCCGCCGGTCAAATCACCGATATTCGGCAGGCATTCACAAAGCAGCTCGGCAAAATAGGCCAGGGTGTCGGCATCGTCATGCAGGGCACCCTCACCAGGGATGTGCGGGGATGTCTCGATGGCGGCATTTCCGGCCGACCGCGTGGCGGCGTCGAGCCGCTCCAGCAGGGATGGCGGCGCCTCGGCATCGATGCCGTTGACGATGCCCTGCTCGCGCAGTTGCCGGATGTTATCCAGTGCTTCCAGCAGTAATGGCAGGAGTTTCGCATCAAGCACCAGGCGCTCGGCGCGGATTTCCCCCAACAGGCTTTCCACATGATTGGCAAGGGATTCGAGGCCGCGCAATTCCAGCAGACGGGCAAGGCCCTTGATCGAATGAAAGGCCCGGAATAGCGCTGCCGTTGCAGCCTTGTCAGGCGTTGCCCACTCCGCCTGCAGCAGCACTGGCTCGACTGCGTCCAGATGTTCCTGGGTCTCGATGGCAAATTGTTCGATCAACTGGGTGCTATCGACATTCATGGCGTGGCCGCCCGCGTCAGAGCTGCAACCAGCATCTCGCCACGCTCCCCTGATAGATCCAGCGGCAATTGCCCCCTGCCTTTGGGCACCACCGAGCGTGCGCCGCTTTCAAGCATGGCAACACCGGCCAGGCTGCCGGGTGCCGCATGCGATGACAGCGCCAATATGGGGGCTGCGCTGACGAGGGAGAGCTTGGCGATCAGGTCAACAGCCTCCACCTTCCACAGATCGGCATCGAACAGGATCACATCGGCCTCGACAGAGCGTGCTGTCGCAATGGCCTCGTCGGGCGTCGTTGCCGTGCCGACGACGTTGAACGCACCAGCCAACCTATCCCGCAGAAGATGGCTGAGGGTTTGCTCGCAACACACAAGCAGAAGTCTGAAAGGCACGGAAAAACTCTCCACCAATCCGTTCCGCAACTAAAGCGGCGGCAACAGACGATCCAGCGACACCACGGACATCAGGCGGTCCTGAAGGCGCAATACATGGGAAACAGGCAAGTTCGGCGTGTCCTCGGTCTCGAAAATCTGGCTCTCCGGAACTGTCTCGATACGAAGCACCTGATCCACTACAAGGCCAGCCATGCCTCCTTCGATCATCGAAAGCAGACAGGGGGGCGCCGCCTCGCCGGGCGCCTCGGCGGTTGCCTGGCCGAGCACCCGTCGCAGGTCGACAATGGGAACAACGGCATCCCCCACATCGGCCAGACCGTCGAAGCCCAGGCCATTGTCGGGAATAGGCGTGAGCTGCACCGATGCCTGGAGCCGGTGGATCCTGTCGAGGGAAATCGCCAGAAACTCTCGCCCGACCCGCATGGTCAGAAACTGGTGATATTCCATGGGGCGCAAAGCCTCTGCCACGGCATCTTCCTGCCCGGCCATGGGCATCCAGTTGAGCAGGTCTTGATCGACGGGCTCAAGAATCGCCTGAGGATCTATGATTGCCACAATGCTGTCGTCGGATCTCACAAGATAGCTCGTGATGCCAGCCATGGGTTCGCGCAGGGGATGGATCTGTTCTGGCGCGAAGCGTTCGATGGCGCGGCTCTGCTCGGCAATCAGGGCAATGGTTCCAGTGGCGTGCGCGACCATCAGGCCAAGCCTTCCCTGGGCGGTCACGGGCCGGTTCAGCAAGGCCGCCAGCGACAGGCCGAGCACCGGCTTGCCACGCAGGTCGATCATGCCATCGATCCAGGCAGGCGCATGGGGTACTGAACGCAGGGTCGACAATTCCAACAGTTCGAGGACGTGCGCCACCTTGACCGCATAAGGCTCGCCGGAAACCTCGAGCATCAGATAAGGCTCGGTCTGTCGTTCGACCGCCTCCTCATCATCATCCACCTTCTGGGCGACAGCTTCTGTCGCAAGCATGACGGCGCCTGCCTCTGCCACTGTCATGGGCAGGGCATCATTGGTCAGATGATCGAGATTGAGGACATCCCAGGTCGCACGACCATCGGAATAGCGACCCATGACAAGGGACGGCCGGGTCTCTTCGCCCGCTGCACGCGGAACGACCTGATTCATCTCGATCTGGATCATCGAGTGTACATGCTCGACCCGCAGGCCGACACTACCGCCACTATCAGAGATCAGCACCACAACCCCGCCTGCTGGCGAGGCAAGATCAAACAATGATGCGAGACTGATTTGGGGCACCACCTGCCCCATGGCCAGCACCAGGCCCTCAAAGGGGGGTGGGCTGAAGGGCAGCGGCGTTATGGTTGCGCTTTCGACAACCCCGATTACCCGATCAATCCGAACTGCGAACAACCGCCCGCCTGCCGCAACGGGAAGAAAGCGCGCGAACTCCGCAAACCCGCCCTGATCGCCCGCGCCGGTCGAAAGGCCCCCACTCGTCGCTGCCATTACGAACCCGTTAAACGCCGATTATTCAGTGTTCTGAAAGCTTAGCGTAGGCTGGCGTCGCGGTTGCGTCAATGGGAATGCGGCGTTTCGCGATGGCTAGTTACCAGAAAATTTGATGTTGCAGCCAAAATTTTTAAATATATTTTACGTATAATCTCAATCAAGCTTTCAAAATCCCAGAATTTGATATTTTTATGCATTTCCAAAAACAGAGGATCTGATTTTTCTTTATCAAACACTTAAACGCCGATTATTCGCCACGGATGAGCGCCTCAGATTGAAGCGGCAGCCAACCTCAGGCGATGTCATGCCAAGCAGGCTAGCCAGTGACCTTGCCCCCTGTT